>NZ_JAJSRC010000049.1:0-21784 GCF_021283245.1 Pseudomonas sp. NMI760_13
TGAATAAACCTGATTACGGACCATAATGTGTCAACCATGTCTGCGCACATGTGTCAGCGATGTGTCCGGTCTCTACACCAAGACCAAAGTAACCCGCCGTAAGGGCGGAAAGGTGAATTAGCGTCGACATCAAAAATGAATGCGCATACAACTTCCAATACCAACTCAAACCAACTCAAACCATCATATTTTAATCCCGAGCCAGCGCCTCAATAGGATCCAACCGCGCCGCATTCCGAGCCGGCACAAACCCAAACACAATCCCAATCAACGTAGAACAAACAAACGCCGTAACCACCGACCCCAACGAAAACACCATCTCCCACTGCTTGACGAACAAGGCAAACAGATACCCGATCCCATAGGACAACCCAATCCCGATCACCCCACCGATCAGACAGACCATCACCGCCTCCACCAGAAACTGCTGCCGGATATCGGACTGCCGCGCCCCGACCGCCATGCGAATGCCGATCTCCCGGGTCCGCTCGGTGACCGACACCAGCATGATATTCATCACCCCGATCCCCCCCACCACCAGCGAAATCACCGCGATCAGCGACAACAGCAGGGTCAGCGAACGGCTGGTCTTCTGCACGGTCTGCATGATGCTGTCGAGGTTGTTGGTGAAGAAGTCCTTGGTCCCGTGCCGCTGCAGCATCAGCTTGTTGACCTCCTCCTCGACCCGCTTGCTCGGCATGCCATCCTTGATCCGCACGCTGATGCTGTCCAGGTGGCGCTGGCCGAGCACCCGCCCGGCGGCGGTCTCGTAGGGCATCCACACGTTCAGCGTGTTGCCGGCGACGAACAGGTTCTTGTTCTCGGCGGTCACGCCGATCACCGTGCACGGCAGCTTGCCGACCAGGATCACCTGCCCCAGCGGGTTGACCCCGTCGCCGAACAGGCGCTTGCGCGTGTTGTGGTCGATCACCACCACCTGCGCCTGGCGCCGGGCGTCGTCGGCGCTGAACACGATCCCCGAGGCCAGCGGAATGTTGCGCACCTGGAAGTACTGCTCGCTGACGCCGTTGAGCTGCACGTCGGCATCGATGTTGCGGTAGCGCACCAGCGAGCTCTGGCCGATCACCGGAGTGGCGCTGTCGACGTAGTAGAGCGCGTTGAGCGCCGTCACATCCGCCGGCATCAAGGTCTCGATGGCCTTGGCCCGGCTGTCGCCGAAACTGGTGCCCGAATAGATGTCGATGGTGTTGCTGCCGATCGCCTGGATGTCCTTGAGCACGTAGCCCTTGGCGCCCTCGCCGATGGCCGAGATCGACACCACCGAGGTGATGCCGATGATGATCCCGAGCATGGTCAGCAAGGTGCGCATGCGGTGCGAGACCAGGGCGATCCAGGCCATCTTGAAGGCCTCGCGGAACAGGCCGAGGCTTGCCACCAGCCGCCGCGGCGCCTGCTCGACAGCCGGCGTGGCCTCGGCGGCTGGCGCCGGTGTCTCGGGTCGGGTGCGGCGGTCGCTGACGATCTGCCCGTCACTGACCTCGATGATCCGCTCGGCATGGGCGGCGACCTTGGGGTCGTGGGTCACCAGGATTACCGTGTGCCCGGCAGCGTGCAACTCCAGCAGGATGTTCATCACCTCCTTGCCGCTGGCGGTGTCGAGGGCGCCGGTGGGTTCGTCGGCAAGGATCACCTCGCCGCCGTTCATCAGCGCCCGGCAGATGCTCACCCGCTGCTGCTGGCCGCCGGACAGCTGGCTCGGCCGGTGGGCCAGATGGGTGCCCAGGCCCAAACGCCCCAGCAGTTCACGGGCACGGGCATGGCGCCCGGCCTGGGGCACGCCGGCATACACCGCCGGAATTTCCACATTGCGCAGGGCATCCAGGTGCGGCAACAGGTGGTAGCGCTGGAAGATGAAGCCGAAATAGTCGCGCCGCAGCGCAGCCAGGGCGTCGTCGTCCAGGTCGCGGGTTTCCTGGCCGCTGACCTGGTAGCTGCCGGCGCTGGCATGGTCAAGGCAGCCGAGGATGTTCATCAGGGTCGACTTGCCCGAGCCCGAGGCGCCGATGATCGCCACCAGCTCACCGGCATGGATCTGCAGGTCGATACCCTTGAGCGCCAGGAACTCACGGTCGCCGGCCATGAAGCTGCGGCTGACCCCCTGCAGGCGCAGCAACGGCTGCTTCTGGTCAGCAGGCCGCGCCAGGTGCGGTGAAAGCTCGACGGTCATATTCATGCTCACGCCCCCGCCTCGCCCGACACCGGCTCGCCGATCACCACCCGATCGCCTTCGGCCAGGCCATCCTTGACCTGCACCTTGACGTTGTTGTTGATCCCCGCCTGGACCTTGCGCACCTGGGCGAAGCCCTTGCCGTCGATCACCCGTACCGGGAAACTGCCGTCGGCGTCGCGCGGCCCCAGCGCCGCCACCGGCACGGTGAGCACGCCCTGGGCGGTGTCGAGGACGATGCGCACCTGGGCGGTCATCGAGATGCGCAGGCGGTGCTCGGGGTTGGGTACCTCGAACAGTGCGTTGTAGAACACCGCGCTGGCCTGCTTGGCCGCGCCGCTGTTCTTGTCGCTGCTTTCCAGGTAGTTCTGCGGCGCAGGCTCCGTGCCGCGCAGCTTGGCGTAATAGCGCTGGTCATCGCCGAGGATGGTGAAGTACACCTGCTGGCCGGGGCTGATGTGAATCACGTCGGCCTCGGACACCTGGGCCTTGATGGTCATGGTGTCGAGATCGGCCAGCTTGAGGATCACCGGCGCCAACTGGTTGGAGATCACCGTCTGGCCTTCCTGGGTGACGATGCCCACCACATGGCCGTTGATCGGCGCGACGATGCGGGTGTAGCCGAGGTTGACCCTGGCGGTGTCGATCTGCACCCGGGCGCTCTTGATCTGCGCGTCCAGCGAGCGCAGGTTGGCCTGCTGCACCTCGAACTCGGACTCGGCACTCTCGAAATCCTGGCGCGAGATCGACTCGTCGTCCTGCAGCACCTCGTACCGCTCGTAGACCCGCTTGGCCTGCTTGAGCTTGGCCTGCACCGAGCGCCGCTCGGCCTGCAGCTTCTCCTCGTCGACCTCGGCCTGGCGCAGGGTGTTCTGCGGCACCAGCGGGTCGATCTCGGCCAGCCACTGGCCCTCGCTGACCTTGTCACCGAGCTTGACCTTCAGCGACTTGAGCTGCCCGGAAACCTGGGCACCGACGTCTACCTGGCGGATGCCCTCCAGGGTGCCGGTGGCCAGCACCGCGTTCTCGATGTCGCCACGCTCGACCGTGGCGGTGATGTACTGCGGCGGCTTGGCCGGGGCCTGCACCGCGTACAGCACGATGCCGGCGACCAGGGCCGCGGCGACCCCAAGGGTGATCTTGCGAAACTTCGTCTTTTCCATAAAACCGTTCTTCCAGAATCCGATGAGGTCCCGTGGGCGCGGGCATGCCCCGCGCCCACGACGGTGTTACTGCTTCACCCTGCCGTGATGCAGGGCCTGCCCGTCATGCCACCACGCCGCCAGGCTGAACACATCCGGCACCTTGAGGATGCTGAAATGGTTACCCGGCCCCTGCCACACCTCCAGTTGCGGCAGCCAATCGCGCCAGCCCTCCTCCATGGCCTGCTGCTCGCGCTGGTTGCCGGCGACGTCCAGACTCGGATCAGCCACCAGCACCAGCCGCGCCAGGCCGTTGAACCCACCCTCGGGACGGTACACCGTGCGCAGGGCCGTGGCGAAGGTCCGCGCCACGCCCTCGAGTGCCTGCGCCGAAGAGCGTGACGGCATCAGGCCGACCCGCACCATGGCCGCGTGCAACTGGCGCAGTTGCTCCTGATCGTCGGCTTCGGCAAAGGCCGCAGGTTCGATGCCCAACGACTTGCCGGTGGACAGTTGCAGCGACTCGATCAGCCGCTGCAGGGCCTGGGTAAAGGTGTACGGCTTGCCGCAACTGCCCCCCGCGCCTGGCGCCTCGCTGTCGACCAGGGTCAGGGAGCGCACTTCGCGCCCTTTGGCCTGCAAGCGTGCCGCCATGGCGTGGGCCACCCAGCCACCGAACGAATGCCCGACCAGGTTCAACGGGCCCTCGGGGTACAGCGCCTCGATGGCCCGGACATGGCAGTCGGCGGCGGCCTCCACTGTGCTGTGCGGCACCTCGCCCGCGGCCAGGCCCCGGGCCTGCAGGCCATGCACCGGCCAATCCGGCCCCAGCGCCTCGGCCAGGCCGATAAAGCTGGTCACGCTGTCGCCGGCCCCCGGCACGCAGAACACCGGGACATGGGACGGCGTGCCGCTCTGGATCGCCAGCAGCGGCTGGTGTGTCGGCCGAACGCCACCGGGTGCGGCCTGCAACGCCTGCGCGATGGCCTGGCCCAGCACCGCCGCTTGCGGATCCTGCACCATGCTCTGGTGATCACCCGGCACGCTCAGGCAATGCAACGCCTGCCCCGGCAAGGCCTCGGCCCAGCCCAGGGTCGGGCTGTCGGTGACGATGCCGGCGCTGCGCTGCTCGGCCACGAACAGGTGCAGCGGCACCGGCAACGGTGCCAGCCGGTAGTGGGCCAGGGCATGCCCATGGGCCAGGTGACGCTCGAAGAAGTGGCGCAATTGCCCGTCGCTGGCCTGGACCAGGCCGGGCACCAGCAGCTGGCGATCACGGCAGTGGGCGAGCAGTGCTTCGAACGCCAGCGCCCCGGGCTGCAATGCCTCGATCTCGGCCAACTGCGCCGCCCCCGCCTCGCCCTGGGCCTGCCAATGCACCCGGCAATGCAGCAACAGCTGCCCTTGCAGCAGGTGCGGCCCTTGCCAGCGCGCCTTGCCCTGGTCGCTCAGGCGCGGCACGTAGGTGTCGATCAGGCCGACGAAGGCCACCGGCTCGTCCGCGCCCAGCAACTGCGCGGCCACCTCGTAGGCCAGCACGCCGCCGAACGACCAGCCCGCCAGCCGATACGGCCCGTGTGGCTGCACGGCGCGGATCCGCCGTACCAGGCGTGCCGCCAGACACTCCATGGTATTCAGCTGCGCCTCCCCAGGGGCGACGCCAGCCAGGCCGTAGACGGGGAAATCACCTTCGATATGCCGCCCCAGGACCGGGAAGTACAGGTCCAGGCCACTGAACTCGTGGATCAGGAACAAGGCAGGCTGGCTGCCTGCGGCGCGCACCGTGACCAGGCCTTCGTCCTCGTGCGCACCCTCGCCCAGGCGCGCTGCCAGGGTGGCGATGGTCGGGTGCTGGAACAGCTCCGCCAGGGTCGTGTGCAGGCCGGCCTGGCGCATCTCGCCTACCAGGCGGATCGCCGACAGCGAATGCCCGCCCAGTTCGAAGAAGCTGTCATGCCGCCCCACCCGCTCGACCTCCAGCACTTGCGCCCACAGCGCGGCCAATGCCTGTTCCACCGGTGTTGCAGCGGCCTCGAACACCGCCACGGCCAGGTCCTGCGCGCCCGGCAGCGGCAGCGCCCGGCGGTCGACCTTGCCATTGTTGGTCAACGGCAACGCCTCGAGCGCGACGAACGCCGTCGGCAACATGTACTCCGGCAGCCGTTCGCGCAGGAAACCGCGCAACGCCACGCCGTCGAGGGTCGCGTCGGTACGGGTGTACCAGGCCACCAGGCGCAGCGGTCCCTGCTCCAGGCGCAGGGCCATGACCACGACCTCGTCCACGCCCGGGCACTGGGTCAGGTGCTGCTCGATCTCGCCCAGCTCGATACGGAAACCACGGATCTTCACCTGGTCGTCGGTGCGCCCCAGGCATTCCAGCTGGCCGTCATCACGCCAGCGGGCCAGGTCGCCGGTGCGGTACAACCTCGCACCGGGCCCAGCACCGAACGGGTCGTCGAGGAAACGCTCGGCGGTCAGTTGCGGGCGATTCAGGTAGCCCAGGGCGACGCCATCGCCGCCAATGTACAGCTCGCCGGTCACGCCTTCGGGCAGCAGGCGCCCGTGCGCATCGAGGACATAGGCCGTGGTGTTGCCGATCGGGCCGCCGATCGGCACATGCTCGGCGCCGTCGGCCACGGCCCGCACGGTGCAGGCGGTGGCAAAGGTGGTGGTCTCGGTGGGCCCGTAGCAGTGCACCAGGCGCAGGTTCGGCGCCCGCGCCAGCAACGCCCGGAAGCTGGCGGGCTCGCCGCGCTCGCCGCCGCACAGCAGGACCCGCAGCCCGGCCAGGGCCTCTGGGATCAGCTGCACATACTGGTTGAACAGCGCCGTGGTGACGAACATCACGCTGGCGCCACCCTGGCGCAACGCGGTGGCGAACTGCGTTGGCTCGACCAGGGTCTGGTGATCGATCACCAGCACCTGGCCACCGTTGAGCAGGCCGCCCCAGACATCCAGGGTGGCGGCGTCGAACGCCGGATTGGAGACGAAGGCGAAACGGTCGCTGGCATCGAAGTCGGCATAGCCGTTGTTCAGCACCAGCCGGGTGATGCCGCGGTGGGTCACCCGCACCCCCTTCGGCGTGCCGGTGGAGCCCGAGGTGTACATCACATAGGCCACCGCGTCGGCGTCCTGCGCCAGGTTCGGGTTGTGCGCCGGCTGGTCGTCGAGGGCCAGGCAGTCCAGGTCGATGCGCCGCGCCTCGCATTCCGCCGCCAGGCTGCCGAGGGTCAGCAGCGCCACGGCCTGGCAGTCCTGGACCATGAACGCCTGGCGTTCGGCCGGGGCGTTGATGTCCAGCGGCACATAGATGGCCGCGCACTTGAGCACGGCCAGCTGCGCCACCAGCAAGGGCAACGAGCGCGGCAGCAGGATCGCCACCGGATCGCCTGCCGCCACGCCCTCGCCGATCAGCCAATGGGCCAGGCGGTTGGCCTGCTCGTTGAGCTCGCCATAGGTGAGCTGGCGTTCATCGTGGCGCGCCGCCAGCGCCAGCGGGTGCCGCGCCACCTGCTGCTCGAACAGGCGCTGCACCGGCAACGCTCGCGGGTAATCACGTTGCGTGGCGTTAAAGCCCACCAGGAGCCGCCGGCGTTCCTCGGCCGGCACGATCTCCAGCCGTTCCAGGCCTCGTTCGGGATCCTGAGTCAGGGCCTCGACCAGGTTTTCCAGGGCCTGTTGCAGATAACCGCACAGGCGTCGCGCATCCAGGCCCGGCGCACACTGCGCGGTCAGGCCGAAGCCTTCGCCCAGGTCGTCGATGCTCAGGGCCAGCGGGTAGTTGCTGCGTTCCTCGGCATGCAGCAGCTCGATGCCTTCCCAGGCGCGCCCGGCAGCACCGTCACGGAGCAGGGCCGTGGCACTGTGGCGGTAGTTGAGCAAGGCGCTGAACAGCGGCGCGCCGGCCGGCAGCGCGCTGCAACGCTGGGCCAGGGCCAGTTGCGCATGCTCGTGCACCAGCAGCCCGGTAAGCCGGCGGTGGGTGTCGAGCAGCGCCTCGCGCACCGGCAGGCGGCCCACCTCCAGGCGCAGCGGCAAGGTGTTGATGAACACGCCCAAGGCGCGCTCCACGCCTTCGCCACCCTGCAGGCGACCGAGCAGCACGGTGCCGAACACCACGCTGTCGCGCCCCGACAACTGCCCCAGCACCATCCCCCAGGCCAGGTGCATCAGGCTGGCGGCGCTGACGCCCAGCAGCCGCGCCTGCTCGCGCAGGTGTCGCGCCAGGCCGTCGTCCAGCAGTATCCGGGCTTCGGCCTCGGCGCCCTGATGAGCCAGCGGATGCGGGCCATAGGGCAAGGTCGGCTCGTCGATGTCGCCCAGCTGTTCGCGGAAGAACGCCTCGTGCTCGGCTTCGCCCGCGCCTTGCAGCACCTGGGCGATGTAGTTGCGGTACGGCACCGGCGCGGGCAACTGGCGCTGCTCGTCGAGCAGGCAGGCCTGCAGTTCGGCGCGCAGCACATCCTGGGCCACGTGGTCCATGACCAGGTGGTGGAACAGCAGGGTCGCGGTGATGCGCCCGCTGGCCGGGTCCTGGCTGTGCAGCAAGCGCAGCATGGGTGCGCGGGTCAGGTCCAGGCGCAAGACCTGCGCCGCCCCCGGCGACACCTCCTGTACCGGCAGCGATGCCTGGCGCCACACCACCTGCACGGGTTCGGCGAGGCCGTCCCAGTACAGCGAGGAACGCAGGATATCGTGACGGGCGATCACCTGGTCCAAGGCCCGCTGCAGCGCCTCCAGCCGCGCGCGGTCGGCCACGGCGAAACGCGCCTGCAACAGGTACGGATCATCCCCCTCGCTGGCCAGGTGGTGGTAGAGAATCCCCGCCTGCAACGGCCCCAGCGGGTAGATGTCCTGCACGTTGGCGGCGCCGCCCGGGACCTGGGCGACGATGCGGTCGATGGCCGCCTGCTCCAGCGCCACCAGCGCCAGCAGGTCCGGTGTGATGCGTCGGCAGTCGGCGCCAATACGGTTGGCCGGCACCCGGGGCCCGCCATGCTGGCCCAGGGTGCCGGCCAAGGCGGCCAGGGTCGGCTCGGCGAACAGCACGCGGATGTCCGCCTCCAGGCCTTCGGCACGCAGGCGGGCGATCAGGGTCACCGCCAGCAGCGAGTGGCCACCCAGTTCGAAGAAGTGGTCCTGGCGCCCTACCCTCGGCACGTTCAGCAGCTCGGCCCACAGTGCCGCCAGATGGGTCTCGGCTTCCCCTTGCGGCGCCTCGTAGGCACGGCTGAGCACGGCCTCGGCGCCGGGCTCGGGCAGCGCCTGGCGGTCGAGCTTGCCATTGGCGGTCAGCGGCATGGCCGGCATCCCCACATAGGCCGACGGCACCATGTAGTCTGGCAGCTGCGCCAGGGCATGCCGACGCAACGCCTCGATCCCGGGCGCGTCGTCGTGGGCGGTGAACCAGGCGACCAACCGCTCGCCACGCAGCAGCACCGCAACTTCACGAATCGCGGGATGACTGGCCAGGCAGGCCTCGATCTCGCCCAGTTCGATACGCAGGCCATGCAGCTTGACCTGGAAGTCGTCGCGGCCGAGGAACTCCAGCTCGCCGTCGGCGCGGCGGCGCACCAGATCACCGCTGCGGTACAGGCGCTCGCCGACCACGAACGGGCTGTCGCCGAAGCGCTCGGCGTCCAGTTCCGACAGGCCCAGGTAGCCACGGGCCACGCCGACGCCGCCGATGTGCAGCTCGCCCACCACGCCACGGGGCACCGGCAGGCCGTTGCGGTCGAGCACGTAGAGCCGGGTATTGGCGATCGGCCGGCCGATCGGTGGCGCGCTTTCAGGCAGCGGTTGCCCGGGCTCCAGGGTCCAGACGCTGCAATCGACGGTGGCCTCGGTCGGGCCATAGACGTTGTGCAGCCGCACCTGCGGCAGGCGCTCGCGCACCTGTTGCAGTAACGTCGTGGTCAGCTCGCCGCCGCCGCAGACGATATCGGTGAGGCTGTCGCAGGCCGCGCTGGCCTCAAGGGCGAGGAACTGCTGCAGCAGCGCCGGCACGAACTGCACCACGTTGACCCGCTGTTGCTGGATCAGCGCCGCCAGGTAGGCCGGGTCGCGCTGGCCGTCCGGGCGCGCCAGCACCAGGCGCAGGCCGGCGCACAGCGGCCAGAACAATTCCCACACCGAGGCGTCGAAGCTCACCGGGGTCTTGTGCAGCAGCGCGCCCTCGACGGTCGGGGCGATCAGCCGCGAGCTCCAGTGCACCAGGTTGCACAGGCTGCGGTGCTCGACCATCACCCCTTTCGGCGTGCCGGTGGAGCCGGAGGTGTAGATCACGTAGGCCAGGTGCCGGGCACCCAGGCCGCTCACCTGCGGATTGTCCGGCGACTGGCCGGTCCAGGTCGGCTGGTCAAGGTCCAGGCGTGGCACGGCACTGTCGATGAAGCGCCCGCGGCTGCCGGCATCCACCAGCAACGCCAGCGGCGCGCTGTCGGCAAGCATGTAGGCCAGGCGCTCGTCGGGGTAGCCCGGGTCCAGCGGCACGTAGGCGCCGCCGGCCTTGAGCACCGCCAGCAGCCCGACCAGCAGTTGCGGTCCACGGGCCAGGCACACCGCGACCCGGCTGTCGGCGACCACGCCCTGGGCGATCAGCTGATGGGCCAGGCGGTTGGCCGCCTCGTTCAGTTGCCGGTAGCTCATCTGGCCGTCCTCGGCCTGAAGCGCCAACGCCTGCGGCATACGCGCCACCTGCGCCTCGAACAACGCCTGCACCGGTTGCTGCAAGCCGCCGACCAATTCGCTGGCATTGCAGGTCACCAGCTCCTGGCGACGCTCGGCGGCGCCCAGCAGTTCGACCTTCGCCGGCACCGCCTGGTCGCTGCCGGCCATCGCCCACAGCAGTTGCTCCAGGTAGCCGACATGGCGTTCGATGGTCGCCCGGTCAAACAGTGCCGTGGCGAACTCCAGGGCGCCGCCGTAGCCGTCGGCGGTCTCGCCCAGGCTCAGGGTCAGGTCGAACTTGGCGAAGATCTGCGCGCCGCCCAGCGCCTCCAGTTGCAGGTCGCCCAGTTGCAAGGCCTCGCCCGGCACGCCGTTCCAGGCCAGCGACACCTGGTACAGCGGGGTATGGGCCAGGCTGCGCGGCGGGTGCAGCAGTTCCACCACCTGTTCGAACGGCAGGTCCTGATGGTCCTGGGCCTGGCTGACGCAGGCCTTGACCCGGTCCAGCAGCGCGCCGACGTCGGGCAGTCCGGCGGTATCGATGCGCAGGGCCAGGGAGTTGACGAACAAGCCGATCAGCCCTTCGACCTCGGCCTGCCGACGGTTGGCCACCGGTGTGCCGATCACCACCTCGGCCTGGCCGGACAGGCGCGCCAGCAGCACCGCCCAGGCGGCGCCGAACAGCATGAACGGGGTGACCCCGTGGCGCAGGCACAGCGCCCTGAGGTCTTCGCTCAGACGCCGATCCAAACGTATCTCGACCCGGTCACCGCGGTAGTCCTGGCGGGCCGGCCGTGGCCGGTCGGTGGGCAGGGTCAGCAGCACCGGCGCGCCGGCAAGGGCCTGTTGCCAGTATTCGCCCTGGCGCTGCAGCGCGTCGCCGGCCAGCCAGCGGCGCTGCCACAGGGCGTAGTCGCCGTACTGGATCGCCAGCGCCGGCAGCGGGTCGTCGTGCCCTTCGCTGAAGGCCTGGTACAGCGCCGCCAGCTCCTGGGTGAACACGCCCATCGACCAGCCGTCGGCGACGATATGGTGCAAGGTCAGCAGCAGCACGTGATGCTCTGCCGCCAGGCACAGCAGGCGGCCACGCACCGGCAACTGGTGCGCCAGGTCGAAGGGCAGCAGCGCCTCGGCCTGCATCAGTTCGGGCAGCTGCTGCGCGGCGCCGCGCAGGTCGTGCCAGGCCAGGGCGAAGCCGCCGCGGCCCGGGGCCACGCGTACCCTTGCCTCGGCGCCTTCCTGGGTGAAGTGGCTGCGCAGGCTCTCGTGACGCTCGACGATGCGCGCCAGTGCCTGCTCCAGCGCCGCGCGGTCCAGCGGGCCGTGCAAGGCCAGGCCCAGGGGAATATGGTAGGCGGCGCTGGCATCGTCCATCTGCGCCAGGAACCACAGGCGCTGCTGGGCGAACGACAGCGGCAGGGACTGGCCACGGGGCGTCGGCTCGATGGCCGGCAGCACCTCGCCACCGCGCTCGGCAAGGGTCGCCGCCACCGCCAGCAGGCGGTCGTCGCCGAACAGCTCGCCCAGCGACAGCTCCCGACCCAGGCGCACCCGCACCTGGCCGACCATGCGCATGGCCAGCAGCGAATGGCCGCCCAGTTCGAAGAAGCGGTCCTGGCGCCCTACCCGTTCCAGCTGCAGCAGCTCGCACCACAGTTCGGCCAGGGCCATTTCCAGCGCGCCCTCGGCAGCCTCGTGGACCTGGCTGGCCGACGCCTCGCGCTCGGGCAACGGCAGCGCGCGACGATCAACCTTGCCGTTGGCGGTCAATGGCCAGGCATCCAGGCGCACCAGGGCCGTCGGCACCATGTAGCCCGGCAAGCGCTGTTGCAGGGCGGCGCGCAGGGCGCCGACCGGCTGCGCCTCAGGGCCGGCGATGTAGTAGGCCACCAGGCGCGGCTGGCCGGGCTGATCCTCGCGGGCCAGCACCAGCGCTTCGGCGACGCCAGGCAAGGCCAGCAACTGCGCCTCGATCTCCCCCAGCTCGATGCGCAGGCCGCGCACCTTCACCTGGTCGTCGTTGCGGCCCAGGTAGTCCAGGGTGCCGTCAGCGTTCCAGCAGGCCAGGTCGCCAGTGCGGTACATGCGTGCGCCAGGCTGCTCGCTGAACGGGTCGTCGAGGAAGCGCTCGGCCGTCAGATGCGCACGGTTCAGGTAGCCCCGCGCCACCCCGACACCGCCCACGTAGAGCTCGCCGGTCACGCCACACGGTACCAGTTGCCGCGCCTCGTCCAGCAGGTAGACCCGGGCATTGGCGATAGGCCGGCCGATGTCCAGCGCCCCGCCCGGCAGCACCAGGCCGGAGGTGGCGACCACCGTCGCCTCGGTGGGGCCATAGTTGTTGACCACGACGCAGCCGGGGTCGCGGGTGAACTGGCGCAGGCGGTCGCCACCGATCAGCAGGGTGCGCAGGGTCGGATGGCGCAGCCCCTGGGTGAAGGCATATTCGGCGACCGGTGTCGGCAGGAAGGCCACCTTCAGCGGTTGCTCCAGCCACCAGGCCAACAGGCCGTCGAGCTGCTCGTTACCCAGCTCGGCCGGTGGCAGGTGCAGCACCGCGCCGGCGCACAGGGCCGGCCAGACCTCCCAGGCCATGGCATCAAAGCCGAAGCCGGCGACGCTGGCAGTGTGCTCGCCGGCGCCCAGCTCGAAGGCCTTGCAGTGCCAGTGCACCAGGTTGGCCAAGGTACGGTGCTCGACCATCACGCCCTTGGGCTGCCCGGTGGAGCCAGAGGTGTAGATCACGTAGGCCAGGTGGCTGGCCAGCAGGCCGGGCAGCTCGGGATTGTCCGTGCGCGCCGGCCAGTCCGGCCGGTCCAGGGCCAGCACAGGCAAGGTCAGCCCGTCCAGGCGCGCCAGCAGCGCCTGCTGGGCCAGGACCACCACGGGTGCGCTGTCCCCGAGCAGGTAGCGCAGGCGCTCATCCGGATGCGTCGGGTCCACCGGTACATAGGCGCCACCGGCCTTGAGCACCGCCAGCAGCGCCACCAGGGTATCCAGGCCGCGCCGGGCGACCACCGCGACCCGGTCGTCCGGCCCTACGCCGCGTTCGATCAGGTGATGGGCCAGGGCGTTGGCGCGCTGGTTCAGCTCGCCGTAGCTCAGGCGTGCATCGCCGGCCACGGCGGCCAGCGCCTGCGGGGCACGGGCCGCCTGGGCCTCGATCAGGGCCGGCAGGGTCTGGCCGACCGGGAATGTCCGGGCACTGTTGTTGAAGGTGTGCAGCAGGCGTCGGCGTTCGGCGCCGCCGACCAACTCCACCTCGGCCAGAGGCACCTGGTCGTTGGCGATCATTGCCCGCAGCAGACGCTCGAAGTAACCGGCGAAACGGCACACGCTGCTTTCATCGAACAATGCCGTGGCGTACTCGAGGCTGCCGACCAACGCCTCGCCCTGCTCGCCCATGCTCAGCGACAGGTCGAACTTGGCCACCTGGTTGGCCTGGGCCACGCCCTCCAGGCGCAAACCCGCCAGGCTCGGCGCGACGCCCTCGGTGGCCAGCCAGTTGAGGGTGGTCTGGAACAACGGCGTGTGGCCGAGGCTACGCGCCGGGCGGACGATCTCCACCACCTGCTCGAACGGCAGGTCCTGGTGCGCCTGGGCGTCGAGCAGGCGTGCCTTCACCTGGGCCAGCAGGCGCTCGCTGCTCGGCGCGCCCGACGTGTCGATGCGCAGCGCCAGGGTGTTGACGAACAGCCCCACCAGCGGCTCCAGCTCGGCATGGCCGCGTCCGGCCACCGGGCAGCCGACCACCACCTCTGTCTGCCCGGACAGGCGCGCCAGGGTCGCGGCCCAGGCACTGAGCAGCACCATGTACAGTGTTGCCTGATGCCGCTGGGCCAGGGCCCGCAGGCCGGCCCCCAGTCGCGCATCCAGCTGCAGCGCCAGGCTGGCGCCGCTGAAGTCCTGGCGTGGCGGTCGTGGCCGATCACTCGGCAGGCTCAGCAGGGTCGGCGCGCCATCCAGGGCCTGGCGCCAGTAGTCGGCCTGGCGTTGCAGTTGCTCACCGGCCAGCCAGCGTCGCTGCCACACGGCATAGTCGCCGTACTGGATGGCCAGGGCCGGCAACGGATCGTCCAGGCCCTGGCACATGGCCGGGTACAGCGCGCCCAGCTCACGGGTCAGCACGCCGAGGGACCAGCCGTCGGCGACGATATGGTGCAGGGTCAGCAGCAGCACATGGTGCTGATCCTCCAGGCGCAGCAGGCTGGCGCGCAACAGTGGTCCTTCGACCAGGTCGAACGGCGCGGTGGCCTCGGCCTGCAGGTGCGCGGCCAGGTCATCGGGCGCCAGGCTCAGGCGCCGCAGCCAGCCCGGTAGCGGCGTGGCGGCGACGTGCACCTCGGCGCTGTCGCCTGCGGGTACGAAGCGGCTGCGCAGGCCTTCGTGGCGCGCGACGATGCACAGCAGGGCACGCTCCAGCGCGTCGGCATCCACCGAGCCACGCAGGCCCAGGGCCAGCGGCACGTTGTAGGCCTGGCTGCCGCCCTCCAGCTGGGCCAGGAACCACAGACGCTGCTGGGCGAACGACAACGGCAGGGGCTGCTCGCGGGGCACCGCGACGATGGCCGGCAGCGCGCTGTGCCCGGCGCTCGCCAGCACCTGGGCCACGGCGGCCAGTTCGGGGTTGGCGAACAGCTCGGCCAGGGTCAGCTCGACGCCAAGGCGCAGGCGCACCTGGGACACCATGCGCATGGCCAGCAACGAATGGCCACCCAGGGCGAAGAAATGGTCATGCCGGCCAACCTGCTCCACCTGCAGCAGTTCGGCCCACAGCTGGGCCAGGGCAGTTTCCAGTTCGCCCTCGGGGGCCACGTAGCCACGCTCGAACAGCGCCGAACGCTCAGGCGCCGGCAAGGCGCGGCGGTCGAGCTTGCCGTTGGCGGTCAGCGGCAGCGCCTGCAGGGCGACGAAGGCCACCGGCACCATGTACTCCGGCAGATGGGCCAGCAGTTGCGTGCGCAGGACCTCGGGCAAGGGTGCCTCGAGGCCGGCTTGCGCGGTGAAGTAGGCCACCAGGCGCGGCTGGCCAGGCTGGTCCTCGCGGGCCACCACCACGGCCTCGCCGATGCCCGGCAGGCTGTTCAGCCGGTTCTCGATCTCGCCCAGTTCGATGCGCACCCCACGGATCTTCACCTGGTCGTCGTTGCGCCCCAGGTAATCGAGGGTGCCGTCGGCCAGCCAGCGCACCAGGTCGCCGGTACGGTACATGCGCGCGCCCGGCGTTGCCGCGAACGGATCGTCGAGGAAGCGCTCGGCGGTCAGCTGCGGGCGGCCAAGGTAGCCACGGGCGACCCCGGCGCCGCCGATGTACAGCTCGCCCGCCACGCCCAATGCTACCGGCTGCAACCCGGCGTCGAGCACGTACAGGCGGGCATTGTCCACGGGGCCGCCGATGTGCAGCGCGCCCCCCGCCTCCACTACTCCGGAACTGGCCACCACGGTGGTCTCGGTCGGGCCGTAGTTGTTGACCACGGCGAAGGTCTGGGTGCGGTTGAACTGGCGCAGGCGATCGCCGCCGATCAGCAGGGTACGCAGGGTCGGGTGCCCGAGCTGATGGCTGAAGGCGTATTCGGCCACTGGTGTTGGCAGGAAGCTGACATCCAGTGGCTGGGCGCGCCACCAGGCCAGCAGCGCATCAAGGTCCTCGTGGCCCTCGCCGGCGGGCGCCAGGTGCAAGGTGGCCCCGGCGCACAACGCCGGCCAGACCTCCCAGGCCATGGCGTCGAAGCCGAAGCCGGCCAGGCTCGAAGTGTGCCGGCCCAGGCACAGGTCGAAGGCCCGGCAGTGCCAGTCCACCAGGTTGTTCAGGGTGCGGTGCTCGACCATCACCCCCTTGGGCTGCCCGGTGGAGCCCGAGGTGTAGATCACGTAGGCCAGGTGTTCCGGTCCCAGGTCGGCGACGGCTGGATCATCCAGCCGCTGCGGCCAGTCAGGCTGATCGAGCGCCAGCACGGGCACCGTGATCCCATCCAGGCGGCCGCGCAACGCTTGTTGGGTCAGCACGGCCACAGGCGCGCTGTCGTCGAGCAGGTAGCGCACACGCTCGTCCGGGTGGGCCGGGTCCACCGGCACGTAGCCGGCGCCGGCCTTGAGCACCGCGACCAGGCCAATCAGCGTGTCCAGGCCACGGCGGGCGAACACTGCCACGCGGTCGTCGGGGCGCACGCCGAGGCCGATCAGGTGGTGAGCCAGGGCATTGGCGCGCTGGTTCAGTTGCTGATAAGTCAGCGACTGCTCATTGGCAGTGGCGGCCAGGGCGTGGGGATGGGCCTGGGCCACGGCCTCGATACGCCGATGCAACGGACCGTGCGGCTGTTCGATGCCCGGGGTCTGGTTGAAGGTTTCCAGCAGTTGCTCACGCTCGTCGGCAGGCACCATCGGCAGCGCCCTGACTTCAGCGGTGGACGTCGCCGCAAGCAGGCTGCGCAGGGTCTGCTCCAGGTAGGCACAGACACGCCGTGCCGGCACCTCGGGGCTGGCCAGCAGGGTCAGGCGGAACGCTTCGCCGAAGTCGTCGACGCTCAGGGTCAAGGGGTAGTTGGTGGCCTCGGCGGCGTGCACGATCTCGATCCCGGCCCAGCCGGCGCGCAGCACCGCTTCGGAGCCCGAGGCCGCGCTGTGGCGGTAGTTGAGCAAGGCATTGAACAGCGGCGTCGGCGCCGCCACGCCGCTGCAGCGCTGGGCCAGGGCCAGGGGCGCGTGCTCATGGCGCATCAGCGTGCTCAGGCGCTGGTGGGTGGCCTTGATCGCGCTGGCCAGGTCGGCGTCGTCCAGGTCCACCCGCAGCGGCAAGGTATTGATGAAGATGCCCAGCGCCCGGTCGGTGGCCTCGGCGCCTTGCAGGCGGCCCATCAGCACGGTGCCGAACACCACCTGGTCGCGCCCGGTCAGGCCGCCCAGCACCCGCGCCCAGGCCAGGTGGAACAGGCTGGCGACGCTCACCCCCTGGCTGCGGGCCTGGGCGCGCAGCGCGCGGCACAGCGCCAGGTCAAGGTCCAGCGCGTGCTCGTTCAGCGCCGCGCCATCCCCCTGCACATCGGCCAGGCCATAGGCCAGGGTCGGCGCGTCCACGCCGCCGAGCATGTCGCGGAAAAACGCCTCGTGCTCGGCCTCGCCGACGCCCAGCAGGGCCTGGGCCACATGGTTGCGGAACGGCAGCGGACGGCCCAACCGGGCACTTTCGCCGAGCAGGAAGGCAAGCATTTCGTGGCGCACCACCTCAAGGGCGCTGTGGTCCATGGCCACGTGGTGGAACTGCAGGGTCGCGTGGACCTGCCCATCCGCCTGCGCCGCCTGGCATTGCAGGCGGATCAACGGTGCCTGGGTCAGGTCGAAGCCGCTGTCCGGCAGCTGGCCCTCGGCCAACTGGGTGACCCGCAGCCGGGCCTGGCGCCAGACCACCTGCACCGGCGTCTCCAGGGCCTTCCAGTGCACCGAGGTGCGCAGGATATCGTGACGGTCGATCACCCCTTGCAGGGCCTGGGCGAAGGCCTCGACCCGGGCGCTGCTGGCGAACACGAAGCGCGCCTGCATCACGTAGGGATCATGGTCGCCGGCGCTGGCATGGTGGAACAGCATGCCTTGCTGCAAAGGCACCAGCGGATAGATGTCCTGCACATTGGCCGCGCCGCCGGGCACGCCTTCGACCAACTGGTCGATGCTGGCCTGGTCGAGCTCGACCAGGCTGAGCATGGCCGGGGTGATCCGCGCGCAGCCGGCGGGGATGCGGTTTTCCGGTACCTCGACGCTGCCCTGGCGCGCCGCCACGTACTCGCCACGTTCGAGCATCCCCAGCAGCGCCGGCTTGTGCTCGCGCAGCCGCGCCACCAGCGCGGCGTCGCTCAGGGCCTGGCGATTGCCCTGGACCACCAGCTGGCCATCCTTGAGGGCCAGCTGGACATTGTTGGCGGCCAGGGTCGCCAGTAGTTCGTTGATGCTCACAGGACGATCTCCATTCTGTCTGTGATGGCGGCATAGCCTGCCAGCGTCGGGTGTTCGAACAGGCTGCGCACGTCGGCTTCCAGGCCCGCCTCGCGCAAGCGCGAGGTGAGGGTCACGGCCAGCAGCGAGTGGCCGCCCAGTTCGAAGAAGTTGTCGTGGCGGCCTACCTGCTCCACGCCCAGCAGCTCGCCCCAGATACGCGCCAACAGCTGCTCGGTGTCGCCTTGCGGCGCCTCGTAGACGCGCGCCGGCAGGTCCGGCTGCGGCAGTGCCTTGCGGTCGAGCTTGCCGTTGGGGGTCAGCGGCAAGGCGTCGAGGGCCATGAACAGCGCCGGTACCATGTACTCGGGCAGTTGCCCCAGCAGCGCCTCGCGCAGAACCTCGGCGGGCGGCGCGGCGCCGGTGACATAGGCCACCAGGCGCGGGCCGGTCGGTTGGGCGTCGTGCACCAGCACCACGGCTTCGCGCACCCCGGGTACCCGGGCAAGGCAGGCCTCGATCTCGCCCGGCTCGATGCGCAGGCCGCGCAGCTTGATCTGGTGGTCGGTGCGGCCAAGGAACTCGAGGCTGCCGTCAGGGCGCTGGCGTACCCGATCGCCGCTGCGGTACAGCCGCTCGCCGTCGGCGAACGGGCTGGCGATGAAGCGTTCGGCCTGTTGCTCCGGCAACCCCAGGTAGCCACGCGCCACCCCGGCGCCGCCGATATGCAGCTGACCGGCAACGCCCAACGGCACGGGTTGGTCGTGGCCGTCGAGCACGTACAGGCGGGTGTTGTCGATCGGCCGGCCAATCGGCATTGCGCCCGATGTCAACGGATCCTGCGGGTGCAAGGTGCAGACGCTGCAATCGACCGTGGTCTCGGTCGGCCCATAGACGTTGTGCAGCCTTGCCCGTGGCAGGCGCTCGCGCACCTGGCGCACCAGGGCCTCGGTCAGCTCGCCGCCACCACAGACGATATCGCTGAGGCTGTCGCAGGCCGCGCTGGCCTCGTGTTCGAGGAACTGCTGCAGCAACGCCGGCACGAACTGCACCACGCCGACCTGTCGCTGGTGGATCAGCTCGGCCAGGTACTGCGGGTCGCGCTGACCGTCCGGCTTGGCCAGCACCAGGCGCACGCCGCTGCACAGCGGCCAGAACAGCTCCCACACCGAGGCGTCGAAGCTCACCGGGGTCTTGTGCAGTAGCGCGCCCTCGCCCGGGAACAGGCTGGCGCTCCAGTGCACCAGGTTGACCACGTTGCGGTGCTCGACCATCACCCCCTTGGGCAGGCCGGTGGAGCCGGAGGTGTAGATCACGTAGGCCAGGTTGGCGGCGGTCAGGCCCGGCACCTGCGGGTTGTGCTCCGGCTCACGGATCGAGTCCGCCAGGTCGAGATCGACCTGGGTCAGTGGCAGATCCCCCATCAGCGCCCGGGTGGCCGCCTGCACCAGAACCGCTTGTGGCTGGCTGTCGACCAGCATGTGGCGGATCCGTTCGACCGGGTAATCCGGGTCGAGCGGCACATAGGCGCCACCGGCCTTGAGGATCGCCAGCAGGCCGACCACCAGCGACAGACCGCGCTCGACACAGATCGCCACCCGATCGTCGGGCCGTACACCCAGCGCGATCAGGTGATGGGCCAGACGGTTGGCCTGGGCATTGAGCTGCTCATAGCTGAGTTCACCCTGCTCGGTGCTGAGCGCAACGGCCTCGGGCCTACGCAACGCCTGGGCCTCAAACAGGTCCTGGAGGGTCCGGTTCAGGTCGTGGGGCTGCGCCGTGCGGTTGAAGTCGTGCACCAGCTGGTCGCGTTCCTCGGCCGACAGTACTGGCAGTTGCAGCAGCGCTTGCCGTGGCTGATGGGCCAAGGCCTCGGCCATGGCCTCCAGCACCCGCCGCATCTGCTCGCAGACACGCGCCGCGCCGACCGCCGCCGGCGCCAGGGCAACCAGACGGAAGCGCTCGCCGATATCGTCCACGCTCAGGCTCAGCGGGTAGTTGCTGCGCTCGTTGCTGTCCAGGGTCTCGATGCCTTGCAGGGCCTGGCGCTGGTCCTCGTCCGCCTGGCTGCCGTGGCGGTAGTTGAGCATGGCGCTGAACAGCGGCGCCGGGGCCGGCACGCCACTGCAGCGCTGGGCCAGGGCCAGTGAGGCATGCTCGTGGGCGAGCAAGGCGCTCAAGCGCTGCTGGGTCTGGCGCACGGCGTCCTGCAGGTTGATGCCTGCAAGGTCCAGGCGCAGCGGCAAGGTGTTGATGAACATGCCCAGCGCCTGGTCCGCTCCCGCGCCGCCTTCCAGGCGACCGAGCAGCACGGTGCCGAATACCACGCTGTCACGGTCGCTGGCGGCGGCCAGCAGGCGGGCGTAGGCCAGGTGGAACAGGCTGGCGACGCTGATGCCCAGCTGCCGTGCCTGCTGGCGCAGACCGGTGGCCAGGGGTTCGTCCAGCCATAGCTGGGCCTCTTCGATGCCGAGGCCGTCGACCTGCACGTCGCTTAGGCCGAACGGCAGGGTCGGCTCGTCGATATCGCCCAACTGCTCGCGGAAGAACGCCTCGTGCTCGGCCTGGCTGACGCCCAGCCGCGCCTGGGCCACGTAGTTGCGGTACGGCGCGCCCTGTTCGGCGGGCACCGGCGCGCCTTGCAGATAGCTGACCAGTTCCCGGCCGAGCACATCCAGCGCGGTATGGTCGAGGACGATATGGTGGAACTGCAGCACGGCCTGCCGTCCGGCGCCCTGCGCGTCCGGCCAGTGGAACAGGCGCACCAGTGGCGCCTGGTCGAGGGCCAGGGCATGGGGCACCGCAGTCTCGTCGGCCACCTCGAACAGCGCCAGCCCAGCCTGGCGCCAGACTACCTGCAATGCCTGCGGCAGGCCGTCCCACAGCACCGAAGTACGCAGCACGTCATGACGGGCGATGACCTTGCCCAGGGCATCGACGAAGGCGTGCAGCCGGTCACGGCTGGCGAAGGCCATGCGCGATTGCAGCACATAGGGATCGTGCTCCGGCGAGCTGAGGTGGTGGTAGAGAATGCCTTCCTGCAACGGCGCCAGTGGGTAGATGTCCTGCACGTTGGCCGCGCCGCCCGGCACCGTGGCGACGATGCGTTCGATGGCAGCAGGTTCAAGGTCCACCAGTGGCAGCATGTCCGGGGTGATCCGGGTGCAGTCGACCGGGATCCGGTTGGCCGGGACCTCGACCTGGCGGCCATGGCCCAGGGTCGCCGCCAGTGCCGCCACGGTCGGCTGACCGAACAAGGTGCGCACGTCGGCCTGCAAACCGGCCTGGCGCAGGCGCGCGGTGAGGCTCACCGCCAGCAGCGAGTGGCCGCCGAGCTCGAAGAAGTTGTCATGGCGACCAACCTGTTCGATACCCAGGACCTCGGCCCAGGTCGCGGCCATGGCCACCTCGGTGGCGCCGATTGGCGCAACGTAGGCCTGGCGCACCAGGGCCGAGGGGTCCGGATCCGGCAGCGCCTTGCGGTCCAGCTTGCCGTGGCTGGTCAGTGGCAGTTCCTCCAGACGCATGAAGGCTTGCGGTACCAAGTGACCCGGAAGGCTGACTTGCAGACCTTGGCGCAAGGTGTCGAGATCGACCACGGCGGTTTCGGTGAACCAGGCCAGCAGACGCTCGTCACGCACCAGCACCACCGCGTCCGTAATGCCCGGCTGGGCCTTCAGCGCGGCCTCAATCTCGCCCAGCTCGACCCGTACGCCACGGATCTTCACCTGGTCGTCATTGCGGCCCTGGTAGTCCAGCGTGCCATCGACATTCCAGCGCACCAAATCGCCCGTGCGGTACATCCGCCCGCCGTTGAACGGATCGTCGAGGAAGCGCTCGGCGGTCAGTTCAGGCCGGTTGA
>NZ_JAJSRC010000004.1:0-309351 GCF_021283245.1 Pseudomonas sp. NMI760_13
CGGGTTCGGCTCCAGTTTCTCGAAGTTGCCGCCCGTTGCCCCCGTGATCGTGGTGCTGACGGTGCTGCCATTGTTATAGACGTCATTGGCCGGGGTCTGGAAGTCGACACTGCCGGACGACTTGCCGGCCTCGATAGTGACGGTCTGGCCATTGGACAGGGTGACGGTGACCGGGGTCTGGGCCGGGTTGGTCAGGGTCACGGTGTAGGTGATCACACCGCCTTCGGTGACACTCGGGGTCGCGGTCAGGGTGGCGGTGGTGGTGTCGACCGAGTCGTTGATCACCGTTTCCGCTGGTGTCGGGTTCGGCTCCAGTTTCTCGAAGTTGCCGCCCGTTGCCCCCGTGATCGTGGTGCTGACGGTGCTGCCATTGTTATAGACGTCATTGGCCGGGGTCTGGAAGTCGACGCTGCCGGACGACTTGCCGGCCTCGATGGTGACGGTCTGGCCATTGGACAGGGTGACGGTGACCGGGGTCTGGGCCGGGTTGGTCAGGGTCACGGTGTAGGTGATCACGCCGCCTTCGGTGACGCTAGGGGTCGCGGTCAAGGTCGCCGTGGTGGTATCGACCGAGTCATTGATGACGGTCTGCGCTGGCGTCGGGTTCGGTACCAGATTCTCGAAGTTGCCGCCCGTTGCCTCCGTGATCGTGGTGCTGACGGTGCTGCCGTTGTTATAGACGTCGTTGGCCGGGGTCTGGAAGTCGACGCTGCCGGACGACTTGCCGGCCTCGATGGTGACGGTCTGGCCATTGGACAGAGTGACGGTGACCGGGGTCTGGGCCGGGTTGTTCAAGGTCACGGTGTAGGTGATCACACCACCTTCGGTCACGCTCGGGGTCGCGGTGAGCGTGGCGGTGGTGGTGTCGATGGTGTCGGTGACCTGGGTCACCGCCGGGGTAGTGCTTGGCGTGACGATCAGGCCGTTACCGCCAGTCGTGCCGGTAATGGTCGCGGAGATCTGGCCGCCATCGATGTAGGGCGTGTCGTTGGCCGGGATGTCGACGTTGACGGTGCCGGTGGTCTGGCCGGCCGGGATCACGATGACGGCGCCGTTGGACAGGGTCACGGTCAGGTTGGTCAGCGGTGGTTGGCCGACGGTGGCGGTATAGACGATGACGCCACCCGCCTCGGTGATCGTGGGGGTGGCGCTCAGGGTCAGCCCTGTGGTGAGCGGGACGTTGGTCGTGTTGGTGCTGCCAGCGTTGCCGTCCAGCCCGCCCAGCTCCTCGACCGCCAGGCCGTTGGCGAAGCCTATCGGGCCAGTGGGGAAGCCGATGCTCGGGTCGACCACCCCGGCGGTCTCCTCGAGCAGGACAAAGCTGTGTCCGCCGCCGACCGAGCCGCCGCCTGCCGCGGCCGGGCCGGCTGCGGTGGCTTCCAGCTCGGTGGTCGGGTCGACACCGGCGGCGATGGCCTGTTGCAGTTCTTCGACCGAGGGCGCTGCCTGGGCGGTGGCCTGGCTCAGGTCGGTGCTGCTGTCGGGCGCGTCGGCGCTCCACTGGGTGTCGCGGCCCAGGTCGAGCACACGGCCGTCGGCCAGCTCCAGGGTGACCGCGCCGCCCGCGCCGGTGTCTACCTGTTCACCTGCCAGCAGGCGATCGCCTTCGATCAGTACGCGCCGGATGCCTTCTGGGGAAACTGCGATGACTTGGCCAACAATGCTTTTGACGATGGCGACAACAGTGCTCATTGGACTCTCCGGGCTACCTGTTCAGTTGGCTTCCATGCCTGGCCGGCGTTCGAGGGCGGCGACTGATGGAATGTTTCAAATAATGTTTTTGACGCTGATTTGCGTCAATTTTACGTCTATAATTTCTGGCTATTAAGTTTATGCCAAACTATTGACCTTCTGGCTGCCATCCTAAACAATCGCCAAGGTAATGTCACATTGATATTTGGCCAGCTAAGCCCTTTCTTTTGTATTAATCGCACTGCCTATTCGGAAGCTTCCTACATACAGGATCAGGGTTTGCCATTTTCCAGGGCAGGCACGGCTTCGGCTGTGATTTGGGACAACAGCTCTCTCGGGAACCAGTAAAAATGCGTGCGTCACTGTTCACCGCTCTTCCTTTCGCTCTCGCCGCCACATTCGTTCAAGCACAAACCTTGCCCGAAGCCATGCAGAAGGCCCTCGAGGTCCATCCGGAAATCCAGGCCGGCGTGAACGCCCGCACGGCTGCGGACTATCAGCTGCGCGCTGCCCAGGGTGGCTATTTGCCGCGGGTCGACGTGACCGCCGGCTATGGTCGTGAGGGCACCGACAGCCCGAGCACCCGCAACCGCTGGGAGACCCTGAACCGTGGCGAGTCGGCTATCCGCCTGCGGCAGATGGTCTTCGACGGCTTCGCCACCTCCAGCGAGGTTGGCCGTCAACAGGCCACTGTCAACGCCCGCGCCTACTCCCTGCTGGGGACCTCCGAGCGCACCGCGCTGACCGTCGCCCAGGTCTACCTGGACGTGCTGTCGCGCCGCGAGATGGTGCGCCTGGCCGAAGACAACCTGCGCAACCACGAGCGCATCCTCGACCAGATCAAGCTGCGCACCAGCCGCGGCGTCGGTCGCCTGGCCGACCTCGACCAGGCCGAGGCGCGCCTGGCCCAGGCCCGCAACAACCTGATCACCGAGCAGACCAACCTGGCCGACGCCAACACCAACTACCTGAGCGTCGTCGGCCAAATGCCCGACGAGTTAAGCACGCCCGCGCCATTTGTCGACCTGCTGCCGGCCACCCTCGACGAGGCTCGCCACCAGTTGGTCGAGGAAAGCCCGATCCTGCGCTCGGCCGAGTCGGACATCGCCGCCGCCGAGAAGCAATACGAAGCGGCAAAGTCTACGTTCTATCCACGTTTCGATGCCGAACTCGGACGAACGGCCGACAACAACCTCGACGGCGCCGTCGGCCACAACAACGAATGGCAGGCCATGCTGCGCATGAACTTCAATTTGTACGCCGGTGGCAGCAACAAGGCCGACCTGGAATCGAAGTCGTACCTGGCCAACCAGGCCCTGGACATTCGCAACAACGCCTTGCGCCAGCTCAATGAGGAGTTAGGCTTGGCATGGAATGCTCTGGAGAACGCCAACGCCCAGGTGCCGATCGCCCAGCAGTATGTCGATCACAGCAACCGCGTGCGCAGCGCCTACCAGCAGCAGTTCGGCCTGGGCGAGCGTACCTTGCTCGACCTGCTCGACAGCGAGAATGAAACCTTCACCGCCCAGCGTCGTCTGGTAGAGGTGAAGAACACACAAATGTTTACTCAGTACCGAATCAAGGCGACCATTGGTCAACTGCTCAAGAGCCAGGGTGTCGTAGCACCGATGGCCTCCGTTGTGCAGAACGACCTGAAACCCAAGGTGAACCTGCCAGGCATGAACTGAAAGGCGCACCTTGAATCACCCCCGCAAGGATGAAGAGAGCGCCGCGTGGAATCCGAAGTCAGTCGAGTCCAACTCAGCCACGATCCACGCAGTCAGCATGACGACCCGCTGCTGGACAGTCTGCTGACCCTGTGTGTCCTGCACCAGAAGCCCGCCAGCCGGGCCATGCTGACCACCGGGCTACCCTTGCCCTCGCAGCGCCTGACCGCCGAACTGCTGCCCCGCGCAGCCGCCCGGGCCGGGCTGCAGGGGCGCCTGCTGCAGCGCAAGCTCGAGCAGATCCCCAGCATCGCCATGCCGGCGATGCTGCTGCTCAAGGAAGGCCGCTGCGCCGTGCTGCTCGGCTGGGAGAACGAAGACACCGCGCGCCTGCTGCTCAGCGAGAGCGACGGCGGCGAGGTGCATGTCACCCGTGAAGCGTTGCAGGGCGACTACAGCGGCAAGGTGTTCTTCGCCCAGCCGCAGCACAAGTTCGACGTCAACCACGGCAACCTGATCCCGCGCGCGCGCTCCTGGTTCCGCGACACCCTGCTGCGCAGCAAGTGGCTGTACATCGATGCCATCGCCGCCAGCCTGGTGATCAACCTGATCGCCCTGGCCGCGCCGCTGTTCGTGATGAACGTGTACGACCGCGTGGTGCCCAACCAGGCCACCTCGACCTTGTGGGTGCTGGCGGTCGGCATCGCCGGCGCCTATGTCTTCGACCTGATCCTCAAGGGTTTGCGCAGCCTGTGCCTGGACCTGGCCGGCAAGAAGACCGACCTGATCATCTCGGCGACGCTGTTCGAGCGCATTGTCGGGATGTCGATGAAGTACCGCCCGGCGCGGGTCGGCAGCTTCGCCCAGAATATCCACGAGTTCCAGGGCCTGCGCGACTTCCTCGCCTCGCTGACCCTGACCAGTCTGATCGACCTGCCGTTCACGTTGCTGATCCTCATGGTCATCGCCATCATCGGTGGGCACCTGGTGTGGATTCCGATCCTGGCCTTCCCGTTGGCGCTGGGTATCGGCTACGCCCTGCAGAAGCCGTTGATGGCGACCATGGAGCGCACCATGGCCCTGGCCTCCGAGCGCCAGTCGAGCCTGATCGAGACCCTCGCCGGGCTGGATGCGGTCAAGGTCAACAACGCCGAGAGCGAGCGCCAGTACATGTGGGAGCAGACCCTCGGCACCCTGAGCCGCCTGGAGCTGCGGGTGAAGGTGCTGTCGGGCCTGGCCATGAACATCACCGCGCTGATCCAGCAACTGGCCGGCGTGGCGATGATCTGCGTGGGCGTGTACCTGATCATCGACGGCAACCTCAGCATGGGCGGCCTGGTGGCCTGCTACATGCTCAGCGGTCGCGCCCTTGGCCCGCTGGGCTCGCTGAACGGCCTGCTGGCCCGCTACCAGCAAGCCAAGGTGACCATGGTCGCCACCGACCAGATGATGGAGCTGCCCCAGGAGCGCAACTTCGAGGAGCGCCCGCTGAGCCGCCAGGTGCTGCAGGGCGCCATCGAATTCCGCGGCGTCGAGTTCACCTACCCGAACCAGCAGAACCAGGCGCTCAAGGGCATCAACCTGAACATTCGCCCGGGCGAGAAGGTCGGCATCATCGGCCGCAGCGGCTCGGGCAAGAGCTCCCTGGCCAAGCTGATCGTCGGCCTGTACGAGCCGGACAACGGCTCGCTGCTGGTCGATGGCGTGGACATTCGCCAGATCGACGTCAGTGAACTGCGCCACAACATCGGCTACGTGCCCCAGGACATCCAGCTGCTGGCCGGTACCCTGCGCGACAACCTGGTCAGCGGTGCCCGCTACATCGAGGACGAGCTGATCCTCCAGGCCGCGGAGCTTGCCGGCGTGCACGAATTCGCCCGCCTGCATCCGGACGGCTACGAGCTGCAGGTCGGCGAGCGTGGCCAGAACCTCTCCGGCGGCCAGCGGCAGAACGTCGCCCTGGGCCGGGCACTGCTGCTCAACCCGCAGATCCTGCTGCTCGACGAACCCACCAGCGCCATGGACAACACCGGCGAGGAGCGTCTCAAGCAGCGCCTGGCCGCGGTGATCGAGAACAAGACCGTGCTGCTGGTCACCCACCGGGCGTCGTTGCTGTCGCTGGTGGACCGATTGATCGTCATCGATCGTGGACAGATCGTCGCGGATGGCCCGAAAGCCGCCGTCATGGATGCGCTGAAGAAGGGGCAGATCAGTGTTGCATAAGCTGGATATCGGGCGTTTCAAGGACAACCTGCGCCGCTACTTCAAGGGCTCCGAGTCGTTGGCCGGGCAGCCGTTGCCCGAGGTCAACAAGGCGCTGATCGAGGACGCGCCACGGGTGGTGCGCCTGACCATCTGGGGCGTGATCGCGTTCTTCCTGTTCCTCATCATCTGGGCCAGCGTCGCGCCCATCGACGAGGTGACGCGCGGCGAGGGCAAGGCCATCCCGTCTTCCAAGGTGCAGAAGATCCAGAACCTTGAGGGCGGCATCGTCGCCGAGATATTCGCCAAGGAAGGGGAGATCGTCGAGGTCGGCCAGCCGCTGCTGCGCCTGGATGAAACCCGCTTCGCCTCCAACGTCGACGAGACCGAGGCCTCGCGCCTGGCCATGGCCCTGCGCGTGCAGCGCCTGACGGCCGAGGTCGAGGACAAGCCGCTGCAGATCGACGAAGAGCTGCGCAAGGCCGCGCCGAGCCAGGCCGCCAACGAACAGTCGCTGTACCTGAGCCGTCGCCAGCAGCTGCAGGACGAGCTTGGCGGCCTGCAGCAGCAGCTGGTGCAGAAGCAGCAGGAACTGCGCGAGTTCAACTCCAAGCGCGCCCAGTACGCCAACAGCCTGCAGTTGCTGCGCCAGGAAATCGCGATGTCCGAGCCGCTGGTGGCCCAGGGCGCGATCTCCCAGGTCGAGGTGCTGCGCCTGCGTCGTGCCGAGGTCGAGAACCGTGGCCAGATGGACTCCACCGCCCTGGCCATCCCCCGTGCCGAGGCGGCGATCAAGGAAGTCGAGAGCAAGATCGAGGAGACCCGCGGCAAGTTCCGCAGCGAGGCGCTGACCCAGCTCAACGAGGCCCGCACCGAGCTGAACAAGGCCACCGCCACCAGCAAGGCGCTGGACGACCGCGTGCACCGCACCATGGTCATCTCGCCGGTGCGCGGCATCGTCAAGCAGCTGCTGGTCAACACCATCGGCGGGGTGATCCAGCCGGGCAGCGACATCATCGAGATCGTGCCGCTGGACGACACGCTGGTGGTCGAGGCGAAGATCCTGCCCAAGGACATCGCCTTCCTGCACCCGGGCCAGGAAGCCACGGTCAAGTTCACCGCCTATGACTACACCATCTACGGCGGCATGAAGGCCAAGCTCGAGCAGATCGGCGCCGACACCATCACCGACGAAGACAAGAAGACCACCTACTACCTGATCAAGCTGCGTACCGACAAGAGCCATCTGGGCACGGACGAGAAGCCGCTGTTGATCATCCCGGGGATGGTGGCCACGGTGGATATCATGACCGGCAAGAAGACCATCATGAGCTATCTGCTCAAGCCGATCATCAAGGCCCGCAGCGAGGCGCTGCGCGAGCGCTGACAGTCATTACGGGCCCCCTGTAGGAGCGGCCTTGTGCCGCGAAAGGGCTGCGAAGCGGCCCCAGGATTTCAGTATTGAGCAAAGATCGCCGGGGCCGCTTCGCAGCCCTTTCGCGGCACAAGGCCGCTCCTACAGGTCGGCGTATGGCCTGAAGTGCAACCCCTTCATATGGATATGCCGTAACGGTATTTAAAATACTGTTCTTATGACTTTATAGTCACTCCCACTGCGTACCCGCCGACCAATCGGCGCGCCGCACGACTCGAACCCACACGGGCAATCCCCGTGCGTTTCCGATCGTTGCGCGCCCTGAAGTCGCGCACTGCGTGGGAGTGAACAATGCCAGCCGCCTCGAACGCCTTGTCGACCATCGACAGCGCCCTGCCGCAAACCTTCGACATCCGCCCGTTCCCCGGCGCCGTCGGTGCCGAGATCATCGGCCTCGACCTGGCCCGTGCGGTCAACGCCGAGGATTTCACCCGTATCCACCGCGCCCACCTGGACCACCACGTCCTGGTGTTCCGCGACCAGCGCATCACCCCTGAACAGCAGATCGCCTTCAGCCGCCGTTTCGGCGAGCTGCAGATCCATGTGCTCAAGCAGTTCCTGCTCGCCGGCCATCCCGAGATCCTGATCGTGTCCAACATCGTCGAGGACGGCCGCAACGTCGGCCTGGGCGATGCCGGCAAGTTCTGGCACTCGGACCTGTCGTACAAGGAGCTGCCGAGCCTGGGCTCGATGCTGCACGCCCAGGAGCTGCCCAGCGAGGGCGGCGACACCTTGTTCGCCGACATGCACAAGGCCTGGGACGCCGTGCCCGAGGCCCTGCGTCGGGTCGTCGAGGGCCGCAGCGCCGCCCACTCCTACACCGCCCGTTACGCCGAGACCAGGTTCGAAGGCAACTGGCGCCCGACGCTGACCGCCGAGCAACTGGCCCAGGTCCAGGAGGTCATCCACCCGGTGGTGCGCACCCACCCGGAAAACGGCCGCAAGGCGCTGTTCGTCAGCGAAGGCTTCACCACCCGTATCGTCGGCCTGCCGGATGACGAGAGCCGCGACGTGCTGCAACAGCTGTACGCCCTGAGCGTGCTGGAGCAGAACATCTACCGCCATCAATGGCTGCCCCACGACCTGGTGTTCTGGGACAACCGCTCGCTGATCCACCTGGCCAGCGGTTGCCCCGCGCACCTGCGGCGCAAGCTTTACCGCACCACCATCCAGGGCGATGCCCCGTTCTGACGACTGAGGAAACACACCATGCGCAACTCCATCAGCCGCCTGGCGGCAAGTATCGGCCTGGGCGCCAGCTTGGTTCTAGGCAGCCTGGCGGCGCCGACCGTGGCCCACGCCGAAGGGCAGATCCGCATCGCCGAGCAGTTCGGTATCGTCTACCTGCTGCTCAACGTGGTCCGTGACCAGCAACTGATCGAGAAGCACGGCAAGGAGCAGGGCCTCGACATCAAGGTCGACTGGGCCCAGCTGTCCGGCGGCGCGGCGATCAACGACGCGTTGCTGTCCGGCTCGGTGGACATCGCCGGCGCCGGCGTCGGGCCACTGCTCACCGTGTGGGATAGAACCCGCGGCCGGCAGAACGTCAAGGCCGTCGCCTCGCTGGGCAACTTCCCGTACTACCTGGTCAGCAGCAACCCGAATGTGAAGACCATCGCCGATATCTCCGACAAGGACCGTATCGCCGTCCCGGCGGTGGGCGTGTCGGTACAGTCGCGCTTCCTGCAGTATGCCGCCGCCCGCCAGTGGGGCGACAAGGAGTACAACCGCCTCGACAAGTACACCCTGGCCGTGCCGCACCCGGACGCCACTGCGGCCTTGCTGGCCGGCGGCACCGAGCTCAACGGGCACTTCTCCAACCCGCCGTTCCAGGACCAGGTGCTGGCCAACAAGAACGTGCACGTGGTGCTCAACAGCTACGACCTGCTCGGCCCCAACTCACCGACCCTGCTGTTCGCCACCGAGAAGTTCCGCAAGGACAATCCCAAGACCTACAAGGCCTTCGTCGATGCCCTGGCTGAAGCCGCCGACTTCGCCCAGAAGGACAAGGCCGCCGCCGCCGACACCTACATCCGAGTGACCAAGGCCAAGATCGACCGCGAGGCGCTGATCAAGCTGATCGACAACCCGCAGTACGAATTCACCGTCACGCCGAAGAACACCTACAAACTGGCCGAGTTCCTCTACCGGGTCGGCGCGATAAAGAACAAGCCCGAATCGTGGAAGGACTATTTCTTCCAGGATGAACGCCCGTTGCAAGGGAGCTGAGCGCCGATGACCGCCCCATTGCCAGGCCACACGGCCAGCAACCTGAGCCGTGTCGCCACCCCACCGCTGCTGGCGGTGGACAACCTGAGCCTTGAATACCGCACCGCCCAGCGCGTGGTGCGGGCCACCCACCAGGTCAGCTTCGAGGTCGACCGCGCCGACCGTTTCGTCCTGCTCGGCCCGTCCGGCTGCGGCAAGTCCACCTTGCTCAAGGCCGTGGCCGGCTTCATCGAACCCCGGGAAGGGCAGATCCTGCTCCAGGGCCAGCCGGTGCGTGGCCCAGGGCCGGACCGTATCGTGGTGTTCCAGGAATTCGACCAGTTGCCGCCGTGGAAGACGGTGAAGCAGAACGTGATGTTCCCGCTGCTGGTGTCCGGCCAACTCAAGCGCGCCGAGGCCGAGGAGCGGGCGTTGCACTACCTGGAGAAGGTCGGCCTGGCCGCCTTCGCCGATGCCTATCCGCATACCCTTTCCGGTGGCATGAAAGCCCGCGTGGCCATCGCCCGGGCATTGGCCACGCAGCCAAAGATCCTGCTGATGGACGAACCGTTCGCCGCCCTCGACGCCCTGACCCGGCGCAAGATGCAGGAAGAACTGCTGCTGCTGTGGGAGGAGGTGCGCTTCACCCTGCTGTTCGTCACCCACTCCATAGAAGAGGCACTGGTGGTGGGCAATCGTATCCTGCTGCTGTCGCCGCACCCCGGGCGGGTGCGGGCCGAGGTGCACAGCCACCAGTACGATCTCGGCAGCCTCGGTGCCAGCGACTTCCAGGCCAGTGCCCGGCGCATCCACCGGCTGCTGTTCGACGAGGCCGATGCCTCGACGCCAGCGGACGATCTGGGCTTCAACGATATCCGTATCGCCTACTGACAGGAGCCAGGGCATGACAACGACACCTGTACGCCAGGAATACGAAGTGCAGCTGCAACCCCTGCCGGGTGTGCCGCTGGAGCGCGAGCTGCCGGCGGTGCAACGCTTGTGGCAGCAGGGCTGGCTGCGCAAGGCCGTGATCCTGGTACTGCTTGCGGTGGTCTGGGAGGCCGTGGCCCGCTATACCGGCAACGACCTGCTGCTGCCGAGCTTCCTGCAGACCGCCAGCGCGTTGTGGGACGGGTTGCTCAGCGGCGAGCTGCCGGCCAAGGTCGGCGTATCGCTGGTGGTGCTGCTCAAAGGCTATGTGCTGGGCATCGTCCTGGCCTTCGGCCTGACCAGCCTGGCCGTCTCGACGCAAGTGGGGCGCGACCTGCTGGGCACGCTGACCTCGATGTTCAATCCGCTGCCGGCCATCGCCCTGTTGCCGCTGGCTTTGCTCTGGTTCGGCCTGGGTGACAACAGCCTGATCTTCGTGCTGGTGCACTCGGTGCTGTGGGCGCTGGCGCTGAACACCTACGCGGGCTTTCTCGGCGTGTCCGAGACCCTGCGCATGGCCGGACGCAACTACGGGCTGCGCGGCCTGCGCCTGGTGCTGCACATCCTGGTACCGGCGGCGCTGCCATCGATCCTGTCAGGGCTGAAGATCGGCTGGGCTTTCGCCTGGCGCACGCTGATCGCCGCCGAGCTGGTGTTCGGTGCCAGCAGCGGCAAGGGCGGACTGGGCTGGTACATCTTCCAGAACCGCAACGAGCTGTACACCGACAAGGTGTTTGCCGGGCTGGCCGTAGTGATCCTGATCGGCCTGCTGGTGGAGGGGCTGGTGTTCAACACCCTGGAGCGGCTGACCGTGCGGCGCTGGGGCATGCAGCGCTAGATTCGTGCTGCCGGTGTTGCCTTCTTCGCGGGTAAACCCGCTCCCACAGGTTATGCATGGACCCTGTGGGAGCGGGTTTACCCGCGAAGAAGATCACGCAAAACTCAATCCCGATATTGCGCCGCCGCACTGGCCAATGTCCGCGCTATCTCCTCGCGCAACGCCTGCGGCGCTTCCACCACCAGCCCTTGCCCCTGGCTCAGCAACCACAACCGCAGGGGCCAGCCATCCGCCACCGTCGCCCGCAGCCGGTGCCCCTGCTCCAGGGCGGTCAGCTGCATGTCGGCGGTCAACGGCGCTTCGCGCAGCCGGCGGGCCAGCAGGTCGCTGATCCATGCCTGCAATTCGACGCCTTCCCCTTGCCCGGGCTGCAGCGTATCGCCGCGCAGATAACCCTGCAGATCGAAATTCCCACGCAGCTCGCCACCGGCATTGGCCGACCAGTGCCAGCCAAACGGGATGCTCTTGTCGTTGCGCTCCAACGGAAAGATCAGCGACAGCTCGTTGAGATCACGCTCGACCGTGCGTTTGCTGACGGTGAAGCCCACGTCACGCAGGCGCCACACCAGTTCGGCACTGGTGATCCCGGGGGAGCGGCTGGGCAACTGACGGAGCAGGGCCCATTGGCGGCTGAGGGTGGCGCGGGTGGTGGCGAACGGCAAAAGGAAACGTCCTTGTCTAGGCTTGCCGGCATAGGATGGCGGCACGGGTAGGGCATGGCAATTGGCCACAGCGTGCTCAGATCAAGGAAGATGCATTTGGTTGCCTGGGATCAATTCGTTCGCGACAGGTTTTGTCGTGGCGTCGCGCAGAATCACGCCTCACCACAGTGGAGGTTGGAGCTGTGGGTCGTTCAATGAGGATGAACATGTCTGCCGCCAGCAATATCCATTCGCTGCTCGCCCGGCTTCTCCCCGAGCGGATCGTCCCGGTCCCGGCACGCCCCGGGCAGCGCCACAGGCTGTTCGCCGGGATCGGCATGCCCAGCCAGCAGGCCCTGAGCGGCGAGCGCTTCGGCCTGACTGATCGGCTGGACGAGGCGGTCGACCTGCAGGCGGTCTACCATGACCTGTGCCGCCAGGCATTGCTGGGCAATGTCGGGGCGCTCAACGACCTGGGCTGGATCTGGCTCAACGGCAAGTACTGGCGTGGCGACACCGTGCTGGCCGGGCACCTGCTGCGCATGGCCGCCCTGCAGGGCAATGCCGCGGCCTGGTTCAACCTGGGCCAGCAGCATTACTTCGGCAAGGGCGTGGAGGTCTCGTACACCAACGCGGCCGAATACTACCGCCATGCCTTCGAGCGGGGCATGGTGCATGCCGCCGCGGCGCTGGGCGACTTGTACGAGGAAGAGGTGTGCGAGGGCGACCAGGTGTGGCAGGTCGACCTGCTCGAGGCCTACCAGTGGTTCCTGCGCGGTGCCCAGCGCGGCGAGACGCGCTGCCGCTTCGAGGTGGGTTACCGGTTGTTGCATGGGCTGTATGTCGAGGCGGACACCAAGGCCGGGCTGTATTGGCTGGAGCTGGCGGCGGCGACCGGCGTGATGCAGGCGGCCGAGGAGCTGGCCGTGCATTTCAGCAGCTGCGACGCGGCGCGCTACCTGGGCTGGCGCGACCAGGCGATCCAGATGGGCAGCACCCTGGCGCTGACCATGAAGCTGGAAGACCAGATCCAGCCGTGAGGCAAGGTTCAGCGCGGCCCCTGTAGGAGCGGCCTTGTGCCGCGAAAGAGCCGCGTAGCAGCCCCGGCGATATCAGCTTGATGCACGAAACATGGGGGCGCTTCGCACCCCTTTCGCGGCACAAGGCCGCTCCTACAGAGATCGTGATATCCGGGTAGATGAACAACCTTTCATCGTCTCCCTCCGTCACCCCCGGTTGACGACAGGGGTAGGGCAGGGCGTATATTGATAGTTAGCAAACTATGAATATCCTCGGTTCCCACATGTCTCTCGACGCACTGCACCTGAAAATCAGCAGCGGCATGGTCGTGGCCGCCCGTCACTGGCGTCGCCTGTGCCAGGGCGCCCTGACCGGCTACGGCATTTCCGAAGCCTGCGCCGTGCCGCTGCTGATGATCGTGCGCCTGGGCGACGGTGTGCACCAGGTGGCGGTGGCGCAGGCGGCCGGGCTGGAAAGCCCGTCGCTGGTGCGCCTGCTCGACCAGCTGTGCAAGGCCGGCCTGGTCTGCCGCAGCGAGGATCCTCTGGACCGCCGCGCCAAGGCCCTGAGCCTAACCGTCGAGGGCCGCGCCCTGGCCGAGTCCATCGAAGGCGAGCTGGTGCGCCTGCGCCGTGAGGTGCTCGGCGGTATCGACCAGGCCGACCTGGACGCCACCTTGCGGGTGATCCAGGCGTTCGAAGCCGCGGGCGTGATGCCATGAGCGGCTTCTTCAGCTCGGTGCCACCGGCCCGTGACTGGTTCTACGGCGTGCGCACCTTCGCCGCGTCGATGATCGCCCTGTACATCGCCCTGCTGATGCAGCTGCCGCGCCCGTACTGGGCCATGGCCACGGTGTACATCGTCTCCAGCCCGTTCCTCGGCCCGACCACCTCCAAGGCGTTGTACCGGGCGCTGGGTACGTTGCTGGGCGCCGGCGGGGCGATTCTCCTGGTGCCGCCGCTGGTGCAGTCGCCGCTGCTGCTGAGCATTGCCATCGCCCTGTGGACCGGCACCCTGCTGTTCCTTTCGCTGAACCTGCGCACGGCCAACAACTACGTGCTGATGCTGGCTGGCTACACCCTGCCGATGATCGCCCTGGCGGTGGTCGACAACCCGCTGGCAGTGTTCGATGTGGCTTCCTTCCGGGCCCAGGAGATCTGCCTGGGCATCGTCTGCGCGGCGGTGGTCGGCGCGATTTTCTGGCCGCGCCGGCTGGCACCGGTGGTGGTGGGCGCGACCGGCAACTGGTTCGCCGAGGCGATCCGCTACAGCGATACCTATTTGGCCCGCGAGGCCAGCGCCGACAAGGTCGGCGGCATGCGTGGCGCGATGGTCGCCACCTTCAATTCGCTGGAATTGATGATCGGCCAGCTCGGCCACGAAGGCGCCGGCCCGCACACCCTGAAAAATGCCCGTGAGCTGCGTGGCCGCATGATCCACCTGTTGCCGGTGATCGATGCCCTGGACGACGCCCTGATCGCCCTCGAGGGCCGCGCCCCGGCCCAGTTCGCTCAGTTGAAGCCGGTACTCGACGCTGCCCGTGAGTGGCTCAAGGGCACTGCCGACAGCGCCTCGGTGGCGCGCTGGACCGCCCTGCACGAGCAGATCGACCGTCTGCAGCCCGGCGCCGCTGCCATCGACCAGCGTGCCGAGCTGTTGTTGTCCAATGCCCTCTATCGCCTGACCGAATGGACCGACCTCTGGCAGGACTGCTGCACCCTGCAGCACGCACTGCGCAAGGACGACGCCACGCCGTGGCGCGCGGTCTACCGTCACTGGCGCCTGGGCCGGCTGACGCCGTTCTTTGACCGTGGCCTGATGCTCTATTCGGTGTTCTCCACCGTCACCGCCATTATCGTCGCCTGCGGCCTGTGGATCGGCCTGGGCTGGAACGATGGCGCCAGCGCGGTGATCCTCGCCGCGGTGTCGTGCAGCTTCTTCGCCGCCATGGACGACCCGGCGCCGCAGATCTACCGGTTCTTCTTCTGGACCCTGATGTCGGTGATCTTCTCCAGCCTGTACCTGTTCCTGGTGCTGCCCAACCTGCACGACTTCCCGATGCTGGTGCTGGCCTTCGCCGTGCCGTTCATCTGCGTCGGCACCCTGACCGTGCAGCCGCGCTTCTACCTTGGCACCCTGCTGACGATCGTCAACACCTCGACCTTCATCAGCATCCAGGGCGCCTACGACGCCGACTTCTTCACCTTCATCAACGCCAACCTGGCCGGCCCCGTGGGCCTGCTGTTCGCCTTCATCTGGACCCTGGTGGTGCGCCCGTTCGGCGTGGAGCTGGCGGCCAAGCGCATGACCCGCTTCACCTGGCGCGACATCGTCGAGATGACCGCGCCGGCCACCCTGGCCGAGCACCGCCAGGTCGGCGTGCAGATGCTCGACCGGCTGATGCAGCACCTGCCACGCCTGTCGCAGACCGGCCAGGACAGCGGCGTGGCCCTGCGCGACCTGCGCGTGGGCCTGAACCTGCTCGACCTGCTGGCCTACCTGCCGCGTGCCGGCGCCGAGGCCCGCGAGCGCCTGCGCACGGTGATCGAGGAGGTCGGCAATCACTACGCTGCCTGCCTGCGCGCCGGCGAGCGCCTGCATGCCCCGGCGGCGCTGCTGCGCAACATGGAGCGTGCGCGCCTGGCGCTGAACCTGGACGAGCTGTACGAACGCGGCGACGCCCGCACCCACCTGCTGCACGCCCTGAGCGGCCTGCGCCTGGCGCTGCTGCCGGGCGTGGAAGTGATGCTCGAGCCTGCCGAGCAAACGCAACTGCCCCCCGGGCTCGACGGAGCGCCCCTGTGATCGGTGAACTGGATATCAGCGGGGTATTCCTGCCCACGCTGCTGGTGATGATGTTTGGCACCTACCTGCTGTTCCTCGGGGTGCACGCGGTGCTGGTGCGCCTGCATTTCTACCGCCTGGTCTGGCACCGGGCGCTGTTCAACGTTGCCCTGTATGCCGTGCTGCTTGGCGCGGTGGACCACTTTTGCCGAAGCCTGATGCTGCCATGAAAAAACCTTTGCTGACCCTGGGCCGCGTGGTCCTGCCCTTGCTGGTAGTGACCTTCGCCGCCGTGCTCGTGTGGCAGATGGTGGTGTACTACATGTTCGCCCCCTGGACCCGCGACGGTCATATCCGCGCCGACGTGATCCAGATCGCCCCGGATGTGTCCGGGCTGATCCAGAAGGTCGAGGTGCGTGACAACCAGACCATCAAGCGCGGCGACGTGCTGTTCACCATCGACCAGGACCGCTTCACCCTGGCCCTGCGCCAGGCCAAGGCGACCCTGGCCGAGCGTCAGGAGACCCTGGCCCAGGCCTCCCGCGAGGCGCAGCGCAACCGCAAGCTGGGCAACCTGGTGGCGGCCGAGCAGCTTGAAGAGAGCCAGTCCCGCGAAGCCCGCGCCCGCTCGACGGTGAACGAGGCCCAGGTGCAGGTGGATGTGGCCCAGCTCAACCTCGACCGCTCGGTGGTGCGCAGCCCGGTGGACGGCTACCTCAACGACCGCGCCCCGCGCGCCCACGAGTTCGTCAGCGCCGGGCGCCCGGTGCTGTCGGTGGTCGACAGCGCCTCGTACCACGTTGACGGCTACTTCGAAGAGACCAAGCTGGGCGGTATTCATATCGGCGACGCCGTGGAGATCCGCGTGATGGGCGACAACACCCGCCTGCGTGGCCGCGTGCAGAGCCTGGCCGCCGGCATCGAGGACCGCGACCGCAGCAGCGGCGCCAACCTGCTGCCCAACGTCAATCCTGCGTTCAGCTGGGTGCGCCTGGCCCAGCGGATTCCGGTGCGCATTGCCTTCGACGAAGTGCCGCAGGACTTCCGCATGATCGCCGGGCGCACCGCCACGGTGTCGATCATCGAGGGCCAGCATCCATGAAACAGCTGATCCTGGCGGGGCTGTGCCTGTCCCTGGGCGCCTGCATGATGGTCGGCCCTGACTACGAGCTGCCCAAGGACGCCGCCGTGCAGCGCGGCGACCTCAATGGGCCGCTGCGCCAGGACGCCGACAGCGTGGTCTCGGCGCCGGTGCCCGAGGACTGGTGGCAGCTGTACCAGGATCAACGGCTCAACGAGCTGGTGCGCCAGGCCCTGAGCGCCAACACCGAACTGCGCGTGGCCGCCGCCAATATCGCCAAGGCCCGTGCCCAGGTGGAGGTGGCCGAGTCCCAGGGTGGTTTCAACGGTGGCGTCAAGCTGGGCGCCCAGCGTCTGCAGGAGTCCGGCGAGGCCTTCCTGCAGCCGGAGAAAGTGCCGGTGGCCAATATCGGCGAAGCGATCATCAGCGCCAGCTACCAGTTCGACCTGTGGGGTACCTTCAAACGCGGCACCGAGGCCGCCAAGGCCAACGCCGACGCGGTGCAGGCCGCCGCCGACACCGCGCGCATCACCCTGGTGGCCGATGTGGTCAAGGCCTATACCCAGGTGTGCTCGGCCAACGAGGAATACCACATCGCCCGCGAATCGCTGGACCTGCAGCAGCAGAGCGTGCAGCTGACCCAGCGCCTGCGCGACGCCGGGCGTGGCGACGAGACCCAGGTCACCCGTTCGCAGACCCAGTTCAAGTCCCTGCGCGCCGAACTGCCGCGCTTCAAGGCCGAACGTGAGGCGGGCCTCTACACCCTTGCTGCGTTACTGGCCAAGCCGGTCGAGCAATTGCCCGCCGGCACCGCCGATTGCGCCGAACTGCCCCATCTGTCGCAGCTGGTGCCGGTCGGTGACGGCGCGGCCCTGCTCAAGCGCCGCCCGGACGTGCGTCAGGCCGAGCGCCAGCTGGCGGCGGCCACCGCCAGCATCGGCGTGGCCACCGGCGCGCTGTACCCGGACATCAGCATCGGCGCCCAGGTGGGCACCATCGGCATTCTCGAGAACCTCGGCGAGCCGGCCACCAACCGTTGGGGCTTCGGCCCGCAGATCAGCTGGAACATCCCCACCAACGGTACCCGCGCGCGCATCCACATGGCCGAGGCCTCGACCCAGGCGGCGCTGGCGCATTTCGACGGGGTGGTGCTCAACGCCATTCGCGAAACCCAGACCCGCCTGGCGCAGTACAGCGCGTTGCTGGATCGACGCGACGCACTGGCCGAGGCGGAGCGCTCGGCCAAGGAGTCGGCGGACCAGACGCATCTGCGTTACCAGGTGGGGCGTGAGTCGTTCCTGGCGGATCTGCAGGCGACGCGGACCTATACAGACGTGCGGGCGCAGCTGGCGGCGGCCAACAGCCAGGTGGCGATGGGGCAGATCGGGGTGTTCCTGGCCTTGGGTGGCGGCTGGAAAGGCAGTGCCAGACCCTGATGATTCCCCTGTAGGAGCGGCCTTGTGCCGCGAAAGGGCCGCATAGCGGCCCTGGCAGCAGTAATGCATGAATCGCTGGGGCTGCTCTGCAGCCCTTTCGCGGCACAAGGCCGCTCCTACAGGGATTGCGTCTGGCTTAGTTCAGCACCTGCGCCGGCTCATCCGGCGGCAGGTTGTCCCGGCCGCGTGGCTGCTTCGGCTGCCCGGGCACGGAACCGCCCAACTGCTCGGCCAGCTGCTGCGCCACATCCTCGCCCAGCGCCTTCGACACATCCCGCACCACCCGCGGACGGTTCAGCGTCACGCGGCGGTCCTGGCCCTTCACCAACTTGGTGTCCTGCCCCTCACCCATGGCGGTGAACGCCGAGGTGATCTCGTAGGTGCGGGTGTTGATCAGGCTGAAGTCGGCGACCACGGTCAGGCCCAGCACCGCCGAGTAGCTGTCGGTGTGGTCCAGCGAGTTGATGTCCTGCTGGAAGTCGATGTCCGACAGGGTGCCGAACAGCACGTAGTCGGCACCCTTGAACGCGCCGTTCTTGATGCGGCGGATCACGTCGTAGACGTCTTCCTTCGAGTCGGCGGTATAAGGGCGGCCCTGGACCAGCTGGAACATGCCGGTCTTGAGGATCTCACCCTTGATGTCGCCACCGAACTTGCGCAGTTCGGTCTGCTCGATGTAGCTGTTGAGGCTCTCGTACTCGCTGTAGCTCGACTGGCCGCTGGCGTGGTACATGCCGGCCTGGCCGCTGCTCTGGGCGTTGATGGTGTGGATGTACTCCTCCACCTGCGCCTGGTAGGCCAGGTCGGTCACCGCCACCTTGGGGGCCGCCTGCGCACCGAAGGCGCAGGCCAGGCCGATGATTGCCATCCATGCACGCATCGATCAGCGCTCCGTGGTCTTGCGGATTTCTTTTTCGTCCATCCACTCGGCCAGGCCGCTTTCCACGTCGATCAGCTGCAGGCTGAACTTGTAGAACACGTCCTTGTAGTCGCTGCTGCGCTTGACGATCGAGCTGATCGAACCTTCCAGGCGGTACTTGGCGGCGATCATGTTGCCGGTCTTGGCCACGGTCTTCTTCTTGTACAGGCCGCTCTGGTTCTGCAGCTTGAGCTGGTCGACCTGGCTCTGCATCTCGGTGTTGTCGCTGGCGAAGCGGGCGGCGCCGGACTTCATCAGTTGGGTCTTGATCGAGGTGGTGATCTCGCGGGTATCGATGTACTCGCTGGTCTTGTTCTTCACGTCGTACACCTGCACCACCGGGCGGCCGTGCAGCACGCCGGACTGGGCCAGGGAGCGGGTCATGCTCTCGGCGATCATCTGCAGGTCGGTGGAACCGAACTCGTTGGTCACCAGCTCGACGGCCTTGCTGTCGCCGTAGCTGATGTTCTTGCCGCCGAGAACCGGCGACGGGGTGCTGCAGCCGCTGACCAGGGCGATGGCGATGGCGGCGAGGGAAAGGCGTGCAAACATGGAACGTGCTCCTGAATGGGATTACCGGGTGTGGACTTCGAGGCGGAAGTCGCGGGCAGCAGGGGTCGGGGCGATGGCGGGGAGGAACTTGGCCTGCTTGCCGTACAGCGGCAGGGCCTTCCAGCTCTCTTCGTCGGCCACCGGGAAGCCGTCGTTGCCCAGCCAGGCGAAGCGGTAGTAGAGCGTGCGATTGCTGCGGCTGGTGTTGGTCAGCGCCACGTTGACGGTGAGGTAGCCGTTTTCGCGGGCGACGCGCATCTGGCCGACTTCGATGTCATCCAGCTGGCCCATGGTCACCACCTTGCTGGCGGCGCTGCCGGGGGCAGGGGGCGGGGTGGCGCAGCCGGCCAGGAGGGCGACGGCGGCCAGGGCGAGGCATGTTCTGCGCATGTTCGATCCTTGGGTTACTTGAGGCTGGCGACAGCGGTGGCTGCGGCCTGCGGGGCGACGATGACGGCCGGGCCGCCAGCGAATACGCGGTTGCCGACCACGCGCAGGCTGATCACCTGGTAGGGACGATCGACCTTCACGGTGACCTGGGTGCCACCGAGGCTCGATGGCAGGCTCAGGTGGTGTTCGCCTTGCTTGAGGCGTACCCGGGCCACCTGGGTTTCGTCGGGCAGGGTGCGCCAGGTGCGGGTATCGGCGCCTTCCAGCACGGTGGAGGCGATGCCCACCACCAGCCCGGCCATCGGGTTGGCCTTGTTCAGGTTTTTCTGCGCCACGCCGCGGCTGATGGCGCGTACGCTGGTGCGCAGGATGATGCCCGGCATGTCGTCGCGCAGGGCGCGGCGCGACATGGCCGTGGTGCTGTTGAGCGCGGTCAGGGCCAGGGCCTTGTCGTTGAGCTGGATCTCGCCCACGTGCGCGGTCGAAGTGTCTTCCTTGATGATCGGGAACGACAGCGGGGTGATCACCAGGTTGTCCTGGATCGGCAGCGGCAGTGGGATGCGGATCGAGTCACGGGCCGGGGCCAGGCCGGTCTGCACCACGATCAGCACGTCGCTTTCGCCGGCCTTGGCGCTGTTCTTGTCCAGTTCGAGCAGTGCCTGGTCGAGCAGCGGCGTGTTCGGGCGCAGTTCGGCGGCCTTGCGATAACCCGGCGCGGCCAGGCCTTTCTCACCGAGGGCCTCGTAGACATAGCCGGACAGGTAATGGCTGAAGGCGCTCTGGTAGCTGTTCTTCAGGCCGACCACCTCAGGGGCGTCGAGGCTGGCGACCGGGTAACCCTGCAGGTCCTTGTACTCGGTCTTGATGCCTTCCTTCTCGGCCTGCTCCTCGCGCTTGAGATATTCCTTGTCGCGCAGCTCGGCGATGATCGCCTCGCGCTCGTGGGTCTTCTTGATCTCGGTGCGGGCACCGTCGAAATCGTTCTGTGCCAGCAGGTTCAGGGCCATCTGCGTGGTCAGCATGACTTTTTCGTAGTCATAGCCTTCGTAGCGACGGACCTTGTCGTTGACCAGGTAGCTGCCGAACTGGCTCAGGTACTTGTCGGTGTCGAGCTTGACCGACTCTTCCCACTGGAACACCACGCTGTCGGCCGAGCGCCAGGCGTCCTGGCTGCCCTTGAGGTCACCCTTGGAGCGCAGCAGCTCGCCTTTTTCGAAGTAGTAGAGCAGGTCTTTCTGCTCGCCCTTGTTATTGCTCTCGAGCAGGGCGAGGGCGGCGTCGACGTTGCCGGCGGCCAACTGCTTGTTGGTCTCCTGCAGTTCGCTGTCGTAGCTGCGGAACACCGAGCAGCCGGTGAGCTGCACGGCGGCGACCAGGGTCGCCAGGGTGAGGGCGCGGGATACCATCGGACTTTCTTCTTTCCCTGAAACGGTTGGCCGCGTGGGCGGGGGCGGCAGATCCCTCTGTTTTATCGCCAGAACCTCTCGATGGAGGCGCCTTGATTGCTAATGGCTATTACGGCGGCGCGGGATTATACCCAAAGTAGTAGCGGGGTGATGGCGAATTGCTTCGCATTTTTAGGTTGATGCCATCAGTCGGAAAAAACCGTTCCCAGCGGGTGTTCCGTCAATTTGTCTCAAGATTTTTCATGAAATCTGCCCCTGAGCCTTGAGCGGGGGAGAGTGGAAGTGAACAATGTTCTCTTTCGTATTTCCGTCGAGATTGGCCATGATTTCTCGTTTCCGTCTGCCTGCCTGGCTGCCTGCCCTGTTGCTTGGCCCGGTGCTGGCGCTGTGCAGCCTCCCGACGCTGGCCGAAGCGCCTGCCGAGGCGACCAAGGCGCTGCACCTGCTGGACTACATCGGTGCCGACTACCCGCCAACCGTGCGCGACGGCAAGGTGGTGGACGACGGGGAATACCGCGAGCAGCAGGAGTTCAGTGGCGTGCTGGCCGAGCTGGTCAAGGGGCTGCCCGAGCATGCCGAGCGCGGCGCCCTGGAACAGGGCGTGCAGAGCCTGCGTCAGGCCATCGACCAGCGTCAGGACGGTGCCGCCGTCGCCCGCCAGGCCCGGCAACTGGGTGCGCGCCTGGCAGTGGCCTACGAGGTCAGCCAGGCCCCGGTGATCACCCCCGATCCTGCTCGCGGCGCTTCGCTGTATGCGCAGAACTGCTCGATCTGTCATGGTGACACGGGCCTCGGCGACGGCCCGGCCGGGGTCGGCCTGGAGCCTGCGCCAGCCAACCTGCGCGATGCCGGGCGCCTCGACCAGCTGAGCCTGTTCGACCTGTACAACACCCTCGGGCTGGGCATCGAAGGCACCGAGATGCCGTCGTTCGCCGACCAGCTCGACGAGCGCCAGCGCTGGGACGTGGCGGCCTATATCGCCAGTTTCACCGCCGATCCGCAGGCGGCCAAGGGCGGCAAGACCTGGAACATCGCCGACCTGGCCCGGCAGACCCCGGCCGAAGTCGCCGCCAGCGAAGGCGCGGATGCCGTGGCCGCGTTCCGCGCCCAGCGGGCGCAGCCGCCGCAGGTCAAGCGTGGCCCGGCACAGCTGCTCGAATACACCTCCAGCACCCTGGACAAGAGTCTGGCGGCCTACCGCGCCGGCGACCATGACCAGGCCTACGACCTGTCGGTGGCGGCCTACCTGGAAGGCTTCGAACTGGTGGAAAGCTCCCTCGACAACATCGACGCCCAGGCCCGCAAGGACACGGAAAAGTCGCTGATGGCCTACCGTCAGTCGTTGCAGGACGGCTTGCCGGTGGCCCAGGCCGAACAGCGCCTGGCCGAGGCCAAGGCCAAGCTGGAGCAGGCGTCCAAGCTACTGGGCAGCGATGGCCTGAGCTGGTCGCTGAGCTACATTTCCGGCCTGCTGATCCTGCTGCGCGAGGGCCTGGAGGCGATCCTGGTGCTGGCGGCGATCCTGGCCTTCCTGCGCAACACCGGCCAGCAGTCGGCGGTGCGCAGCGTCAATATCGGCTGGGGCCTGGCGCTGGTCGCCGGTTTCGCCACCTGGGCCCTGGCGGCCTATGTGATCGACGTCGGCGGTGCGCAGCGCGAGCTGCTCGAAGGCTGCACGGCGCTGTTCGCAGCGGTGATGGTGCTGTGGCTTGGCGTGTGGATGCACGATCGCCGCCACGCCGCCGCCTGGCAGGACTACATCAAGAGCAGCCTGGTCAGTGGCGGCGGGCGTTTCGGTTTTGCCGTGCTGGCGTTCTTCTCGGTGTACCGCGAGCTGTTCGAGGTGATCCTATTCTACGAGACCCTGTGGCTGCAGGCCGGTCCGGCTGGCCATCAGGCGGTGCTGGCGGGCGGCGCCACGGCGCTGGTGCTGCTGGTGGGCCTGGCCTGGGTGATCCTGCGCGGCTCGGCCAAGCTGCCGCTGTCGTTGTTCTTCAGCATCAACGCCGCTTTGCTGTGCGCGCTGTCGGTGGTGTTCGCCGGGCATGGCGTCAAGGCGCTGCAGGAGGCCGGCGTGCTGGGTACGCGGCCGGTGGCGTTCTTCGAGTTCGACTGGCTGGGAATCCACGCCGACGCTTATTCGCTGGGCGCGCAGGCGGTGGCGTTGTTGGCCATCGTGTTCCTCTACGGGCGCAGCCGGTTGGCCGAGAAGCGCCGGGCGGCGGCCAGCTGAACCTGTACAGGGGCGCGTGGACGGGCTTGCCCCGCGATGACGTCGGGGCTGGCATAATGTCAGCCTGTTCAGGCGCTATCGCGGGGCAAGCCCGCTCCCACGACGTCATTGCCCGGAGTACAGGAATAATCCCATGCGTGTATGGATCGATGCCGACGCCTGCCCCAAGGCGGCCAAGGACCTGATCGTCAAGTTCGCCCTCAAGCGCAAGCTCGAAGTGGTGATGGTGGCCGGCCAGCCGCAGATCAAGCCGGCCTTCGCCTGCGTGCGGCTGATCGTGGTGCCCAGCGGCATGGATGCTGCCGATGACTACCTGGTGGAGAACGCCGAGCCCGGCGAACTGGTGATCTGCAGCGACGTGCCGCTGGCCGACCGGCTGATCAAGAAGGGCGTGGCGGCGCTGGATCCGCGCGGTCGCGAGTTCGACGAGCGCAACATGGGGGAGCGCCTGGCGGTACGCAACCTGTTCACCGAACTGCGTGAGCAGGGCCAGGTCGGCGGTGGCCAGGCGCCCTATGGTGAACGCGAGAAGCAGGCGTTCGCCAATGCGCTGGACCGGGTTATCACCCGATTGTCGAAGCTGTAGTTGCCCGGGCCTGCTGCGCCGGCCATCGCGGCACAAGGCCGCTCCTACAAGGAAACGCGATCCGCCTGTAGGAGCGGCCTTGCGCCGCGAAAGGGGTGCGTAGCGCCCCAGTGCCTTACTTATCGTTCTCGTGGGTCAGTTCCAGCACCCGATCCACCAGCTTGTAGATGCCGCCCGCCGCTTCGCTGATCGACTTGGCCAGCATGTACGCCGGGGTAGTCACCAGCTTGCGCTGGGTATCCTCGACGATATCGTGCACATCGCATTCCTCATGGGTACCGCCCATCTTCACCACCGCCGCGCTGGTGCCGGCGTCGTTGCCGATGGTGCAGACCACGCCTGGGCCGTAGATCTTCGCCGCAAGGGCCGGCGAGATGCAGATCAGGCCAACCGGCTTGCCTGCCTCGGCGAAGGCTTCGGCCAGGGCCAGCACGTCCGGCTGTACGCTGCACTTGTCGCCTTCGACGGCAAAGTTGGAGAGATTCTTGGCCGCACCGAAGCCGCCGGGAACGATGAGGGCGTCGAAGTCCTCGACACTGGCCTCGCGAATGTCCTTCACCTCGCCACGGGCGATACGCGCCGATTCCACCAACACGTTGCGCGACTCGGGCATCTCTTCCCCGGTCAGGTGGTCGATCACATGCATCTGCGCGATGTTCGGCGCGAAGCACTGCACCTGGGCGCCACGCTGGTCCAGGCGCAGCAGGGTGATCACGCTCTCGTGGATCTCGGCGCCGTCGTACACGCCGCAACCGGACAGAATCACCGCAACTTTTTTCGTCATGCTCAATACTCCAGTGTCGAGGCGCTAAATGTCCTCTAGTTTGGCAGATGTAGCCATGGGATTTGCCCTTCGGCGGGCCTAATCTTCGTGGACAACCTTGGAGGTGGCCGTTCATGGACCTGATTCTGCTGGCCGTGCCGTTCTTCTTCGTGCTGATCGCGGTGGAGCTGATCGCCGATCGCGTGCGCGTGCGGCGCAACTACCAGCTCGCCGACTCGATCAACAGCCTGAGCACCGGCGCGCTGTCCACCAGCACGGGGCTTCTGACCAAAGGGGTGGGGCTGGTCACCTATGCCGTGGCCTGGGAGCACCTGGCCTGGCTGCGCCTGCCCGCCGATGCCTGGTGGGTGTGGGTGGTCGCCTTCGTGCTCTACGACCTCTGCTACTACTGGCTGCACCGCCTGGGCCACGAGCGCAATGTGCTGTGGGCCGCGCACTCGGTGCACCACCAGAGCGAGGAATACAACCTCACCACCGCCCTGCGTCAGACCAGCAGCGGCTTCCTGTTCTCCTGGATCTTCTACCTGCCGCTGGCGCTGCTGGGCGTGCCGCCGCTGGTATTCATCACCGTGGCGTCGCTGAACCTGCTGTACCAGTTCTGGGTGCACACCCGCCATGTGCCCAAGCTGGGCTGGCTGGAGTGGATCTTCATCACGCCGTCCAACCATCGCGTCCACCATGCGCAGAATCCTCTGTACTTGGATCGCAACTACGGCGGCGTGTTCATAATCTGGGACCGACTGTTCGGCACCTTCCAGGAGGAGGACGAGCGCGAGCCGGTGATCTTCGGCGTGACCACGCCGCTGGCCAGCTGGAACCCGCTGTGGGCCAACGTGCAGTTCTACGCCCAGCTCTGGCATGACGCCCGTCGCGCCGGCAGCTGGTGGGACAAGCTGCGCATCTGGTTCATGCCCACCGGCTGGCGCCCGGCGGATGTGGCCGCCGCTTATCCACAGCCCAAGCAGGACCTGGCGGCGTTTCGCAAGTTCGCGATTCCCCTGGGCGGCGCGCGGCAGGTGTACGTCACCGTGCAGTTCGCGGTCTATGTGGCGCTGGGCAGCTATCTGATGGAGGTGGCGGAGCAGGTGGCGCCTGCAGCCCTGGTATTGGGCTGGACGGTGATGGCGTTCGGGCTGTTCGTGCTGGGGGCGGCGCTGGAGGACCGGCCCTGGGCAGGGCGCATGGAACTGGCACGGCTGCTGTCGAATGCGCCGGCGTTGTATCTGGCCGGCGCGCTCGGCTTAGTGTTGGTCACGCCCGTGTTCTGGTTGCTGCTTCTGGGCTACAGCCTGCTCAGCGTCGGCGGCCTGGCCTTCTGCCGCCGCGCGGCGCTCGGCGCGGAGGTTGCGAAAACGTCGGCGCAGCCAGAGCGCCAGGCCCAGCACCAGCAGGCCGCCGAGCACCCATAGCTCGTACTTCTTGATGCTGCCGAGCATGCCTTCGAGAATGGCGCCGAAGTGGTAGGCCGCCAGGCCCAGGGCCAGGGCCCACACCGCGGCGCCGATGCCGTTGAGCAGCAGGTAGCGGCGCGGTGGGTAGCCGGACAAGCCGATAGCCACCGGCATCACCGTACGCAGGCCGTAGACGAAACGGAAACTCAGTACCCAGATATCCGGATGGCGGCGGATGTGCTCCAGCGCCCGGTCACCCATGGCCTGCCAGCGCGGCTTGCGGGCAAGGATCTTGCGCCCGTGGCGGCGGCCCATGAAGTACCACAGCTGGTCGCCGGCGTAACTGCCGCAGAAGGCCACCAGGACCACCAGCTTGATGTCCATGTATTCGCGGAACGCAAGAAAGCCCGCGAGCACCAGGATGGTCTCGCCCTCGAAGAACGTGCCGAGAAAAAGGGCAAAGTAGCCGAAATCGTTCAGGAATTGTTGAAGCATTTTCTGGCGTGCTGGCGAAATGAACGCGCAGCCTACCCCTTCAGGCGCGCTGGGGAAAGTGTCCAAATGTGTCTCGACGTGAAGATTCCCTGCAACGACAATGGCTGCGGCCACAAGTCGCAGGGTTGCCTAAGGATGTAACACAGGCGTCATAATGGCCGCTTATAACTGTCGCGCTGCCCGCCCGCGCGGGCTCAGGAGTCTGCCGTGAGCTTTACCCCCGCCAACCGTCTGTTTCCTGCCACCCGCCTGCGTCGCAACCGCCGGGATGAATTTTCCCGTCGTCTGGTTCGCGAAAACACCCTGACCGTCGATGACCTGATTCTTCCGGTATTCGTGCTGGACGGCGAGGGCCGTCGCGAAGAAGTACCGTCCATGCCGGGCGTAGAGCGCCTGTCGATCGACCTGCTGCTGGAAGCCGCACAGGGCTGGGTGGAGCTGGGTATTCCAGCGCTGGCGCTGTTCCCGGTGACCCCGACCGAGAAAAAGTCCCTCGACGGCGCCGAAGCCTGGAACCCGGACGGCATCGCCCAGCGCGCCACCCGCGCCCTGCGTGCCCGCTTCCCGGAGCTGGGGGTGATCACCGACGTCGCTCTGGACCCGTTCACCACCCATGGTCAGGACGGCATCCTCGATGAAGAGGGCTACGTGCAGAACGACATCACCGTCGAGGCCCTGGTGCGTCAGGCGCTGTCCCACGCCGAGGCCGGTGCCCAGGTGGTGGCCCCGTCGGACATGATGGACGGTCGCCTTGGCGCGATCCGCCAGGCCCTGGAAGAGACCGGCTACGTCAACGTGCGCATCATGGCCTACTCGGCCAAGTACGCCAGTGCCTACTACGGCCCGTTCCGCGACGCGGTCGGCTCGGCGCTGAACCTGGGCAAGGCCAACAAGGCCTCCTACCAGATGGACCCGGCCAACAGCGACGAGGCCCTGCACGAAGTGGCCACCGACCTCGCCGAAGGCGCCGACATGGTCATGGTCAAGCCGGGCATGCCGTACCTGGACATCGTTCACCGAGTGAAAGCCGAGTTCAAGGTGCCGACCTTCGCCTACCAGGTCAGCGGCGAGTACGCCATGCACATGGCCGCGATCCAGAACGGCTGGCTCAGCGAGGCCGTGATCCTCGAATCCCTCACCGCTTTCAAACGGGCAGGCGCTGATGGCATCCTGACCTATTTCGCCGTGCGTGCCGCTCAATTGATGAGAGGGCAGTAACGCCCTCCAGGAACGTCAGATGAATAACGAAGTGCTAACCCCTGTCGAGATCAAGGATGCCCAGGCCGTGCCCGAAGAGATGGTGCAGACCCCGCCCGACCTGCCAGCGGTAGTGGAACCGGAAGCGGTCGCCGAAGCCGCCCCGGCACCCGCGCCGGCTCCGGCTCCGGCGATCGCCGTGCCGAGCCTGGACGACAGCAGCCTGTACATTCATCGCGAGCTCTCGCAGCTGCAGTTCAACATCCGCGTGCTGGAGCAGGCGCTGGATGAGTCGTATCCGCTGCTCGAGCGCCTGAAGTTCCTGCTGATCTTCTCCAGCAACCTCGACGAGTTCTTCGAGATCCGCGTGGCGGGCCTGAAGAAGCAGATCAACTTCGCCCGCGAACAGGCCGGCGCCGACGGCCTGCAGCCGCACCAGGCGCTGGCGCGCATCAGCGAGCTGGTGCACATCGAGGTGGACCGCCAATATGCGATCCTCAACGACGTGCTGCTGCCGGAGCTGGAGAAGCACGCCATCCGCTTCATCCGCCGGCGCTACTGGACGCCCAAGCTCAAGACCTGGGTACGCCGTTACTTCCGCGACGAGATCGCGCCGATCATCACCCCGATCGGCCTCGACCCGACCCACCCGTTCCCGCTGCTGGTGAACAAGAGCCTGAACTTCATCGTCGAGCTCGAGGGTGTCGACGCCTTCGGCCGCGATTCGGGTCTGGCGATCATCCCGGCACCGCGCCTGCTGCCGCGGGTCATCCGTGTGCCGGAAGAGGTCGGCGGCCCGGGCGACAATTATGTGTTCCTGTCGTCGATGATCCACGCTCACGCCGATGACCTGTTCCAGGGCATGAAGGTCAAGGGCTGCTACCAGTTCCGCCTGACCCGCAACGCCGACCTGGCGCTGGACTCCGAGGAAGTCGACGACCTGGCCCGCGCCCTGCGCGGCGAGCTGTTCTCGCGCCGCTACGGCGATGCCGTGCGCCTCGAGGTGGCCGACACCTGCCCGAAACACCTCTCCGACTACCTGCTCAAGCAGTTCAGCTTGAGCGAGAGCGAGCTGTACCAGGTCAACGGGCCGGTCAACCTGACCCGCCTGTTCAGCATCACCGGCCTCGACAGCCACCCGGAGCTGCAGTACACGCCGTTCACCCCGGCGATCCCCAAGCTGCTGCAGAACGCCGACAACATCTTCAGCGTGATCGGCAAGCAGGACGTGCTGCTGATGCACCCGTTCGAGTCGTTCACCCCGGTGATCGACCTGCTGCGCCAGGCCGCCAAGGACCCGCATGTACTCGCCGTGCGCCAGACCCTGTACCGCTCGGGCGCCAACTCGGAGATCGTCGACGCCCTGGTGGACGCGGCGCGTAACGGCAAGGAGGTCACCGCGGTGATCGAACTGCGCGCGCGTTTCGACGAAGAGTCCAACCTGCAGATGGCCAGCCGCCTGCAGGCCGCTGGTGCGGTGGTGATCTACGGCGTGGTCGGCTTCAAGACCCACGCCAAAATGATGCTGATCCTGCGCCGCGAGCAGGGCGAGATTGTCCGTTATGCGCACCTGGGCACCGGCAACTACCACGCCGGTAACGCCCGCCTGTACACCGACTACAGCCTGCTGACCTCCGACGACGCCCTCACCGAGGACGTCGGCAAGCTGTTCAGCCAGCTGATCGGCATGGGCAAGACCCTGCGCATGAAGAAGCTGCTGCACGCGCCCTTCACCCTGAAGAAGGGCATGCTCGACATGATCGCCCGGGAGACCCAGTTCGCCCTGGAAGGCAAGCCGGCGCACATCATCGCCAAGTTCAACTCGTTGACCGACGCGAAGATCATCAAGGCGCTGTACAAGGCCAGCCAGTCGGGCGTGCGCATCGACCTGGTGGTGCGCGGCATGTGCTGCCTGCGTCCGGGCATCCCGGGGGTGTCGCACAACATCCACGTGCGCTCGATCATCGGCCGCTTCCTCGAGCACACCCGGGTGTTCTACTTCCTCAATGGCGGCGAGGAGCAGATCTACCTGTCCAGCGCCGACTGGATGGAGCGCAACCTCGACAAGCGCGTCGAGACCTGCTTCCCGGTGGAGGGCAAGAAGCTGCTGTTGCGGGTGAAGAAGGAGCTGGAGGGTTACCTGACCGACAACACCCAGGCCTGGACCCTGCAGCCGGACGGGCGCTACGTGCGCAGCACGCCGACCGGCAACCAGAATCCGCGCAGCGTGCAGGCGACGCTGCTGGAGCGGCTGAGCAATCCGGTGCTGAACGTTCGGTAGTACCGATATGGGGGCCGCTTTGCGGCCCTTTCGCGGCACAAGGCCGCTCCTACAGGGGCCACTATCGCCTGTAGGAGCGGCCTTGTGCCGCGAACACCGGCGCAGCCGGTGCCATGCCCCGCGGTTTACCGGACGCTGAGAACAAAATTGACCCGCGCCAGCCACTCCGCCTCGTTGGCAAAGTCAGCCTGGGTCAGCTGGTTCTGCTCCAGCCAGCCACTCGGGAATACCACCTCCAGGCTGTTGTCGCCGGCCTGCAGCTCCACCTTGGGCATCTGCTGGGTGCCGCGGATATGGTGGAACAGGATGGCGAAGCGCAGCAGCACGCACAGGCGGATCAGCTTGACGCCTTCGTCGCCGAACTCGGCAAACTTGTCCTTGGGAATGTTGCGGCGGTGGCCACGCACCAGCAGGGCCATCATCTGCTGGTCCTCGCGGGAGAACCCTGACAGGTCGGAGTGCTCGATCAGGTAGGCACCGTGCTTGTGGTAGTGGTAATGGGCAATATCCAGTCCGATTTCATGGATTTTCGCCGCCCAACCCAGCAGATCACGCCAGTTTCCGTGCTCCAGGTCCCACGCTGCGGCCACCTGGTCGAAGGCGTGCAGTGCCTTGCGCTCCACGCGCGCGGCCTGGCCCTGGTCGACGTGGTAGCGCTCCATCAGCGAGTTCAGGGTGCGTTCGCGCACGTCCTCGTGGTGATGGCGGCCCAGCAGGTCGAACAGCACGCCTTCGCGCAGGGCGCCGTCGCAGTGGTCCATGCGCTGCAGCTCCAGGGCGTCGAAGATCGCCTCGAGGATGGCCAGGCCCGCCGGGAAGATGGTCCGCCGATCGGGCTTGACCCCTTCGAAGTCGATCTTGTCGGTCTCGCCGAGCTTGAACAGCTTGCGCTTGACCGCCGCCAGGCCCTCGGCGTTGACCTCGCCGCTGCCCTGGCCGATGGCCTTGATCGCCGCGGCGATGGCGCGGATGGTCCCGGACGAGCCGATGGCCTCGTCCCAGGTCAGGCGGTGCAGGGCGTTCTCGATGCTCATCAGTTCCAGGCGCGCGGCAGTGTAGGCCTGGGCGTAGCGCGCCGGGGTGATCTTGCCGTCACGGAAGTAGCGCTGGGTGAAGCTCACGCAGCCCATCTGCAGGCTTTCGCGCAGCAGCGGCTCGAAACGCTGGCCGATGATGAACTCGGTGCTGCCGCCGCCGATGTCGGCAACCAGGCGCTTGCCGGGGGTGTCGGCCAGGGTGTGGGACACGCCCAGGTAGATCAGGCGCGCCTCTTCACGGCCGGAGATGACCTCGACCGGGTGGCCGAGAATGGCTTCGGCGCGCAGGATGAATTCATTGCGGTTGCGCGCTTCGCGCAGGGCGTTGGTGCCGACGATGCGCACCGAGCCCTGGGGCATGCCGTTGATCAGCTGGGCGAAGCGCTTGAGGCATTCCAGGCCGCGCTCCATGGCTTCTTCGCTGAGCTTGCGCTCATCGTCGATACCGGCGGCGAGCTGAACCTTTTCTCCAAGCCTTTCGAGGATGCGGATTTCCGTGTGATGGGCCTTGGCCACGACCATGTGGAAGCTGTTGGAGCCCAGGTCGATGGCGGCGATCAGAGACAGGTTCTTCGCGGTGGTGTGCGGCATGGTCTGGAGGTTCTCGGTCGTTAACCCGGCAATCGTGCCACGATCGCGGGCATACGCCAACGAGCGGCACGGCAAGGCTTGATGCATGGCAATGTCATAGCAATGTTATGACCGTGACATGACGGTTTCGATTCGTGGCGTCTTGCACAACTATAGTTACACTCAATCAGCTGTGGCTTCCTGTCGCGCCAGGGTGCGGCTATGATGGGCAACGTTTTTTTATGCTTACGACCTGGAGATATCCATGAGCAGCGATCTTATCAAACATGTCACCGACGCCAGCTTCGAAGCCGACGTACTCAAGGCTGAAGGCGCGGTGCTGGTCGACTACTGGGCTGAATGGTGCGGCCCATGCAAGATGATCGCTCCGGTGCTGGACGACATCGCCTCTGAATACCAGGGCAAGGTGACCATCGCCAAGCTGAACATCGACGAAAACGCCGAAACCCCCGCCAAGCACGGCGTGCGTGGCATCCCGACGCTGATGCTGTTCAAGAACGGCAACGTCGAGGCCACCAAGGTCGGCGCGCTGTCCAAGTCGCAGCTCAAGGCGTTCCTCGACGCCAGCCTGTGATGTGACAAAGCCCCGCAAATGCGGGGCTTTTCTTTATCTGTTGTAGGCATTTTCCCTGAGGGCTGGCGAGCCCCGCTATCGCGCCCATCCAGACGGATAGCCCCGGAAAACGGTGGTCAAAACCACTAGACGTCGAAAAAAGCAAGTGTTACATTCGGCCTCGCACTGCTTCTCCAGTGCCCTCTGCACGCCGTCGCCGAAGCATCCCTAATTCGAATCAGTACGCGATCCTGTCGCCATCTAGCGGCGCGGCCTCATTAAGCCAACGCTTAATTTCTCCCTTCCTTACATGATTACGTCACTCCCCTTATGAACCTGACAGAACTCAAGCAAAAGCCGATTACCGATCTTTTGGAAATGGCCGAACAGATGGGCATCGAAAACATGGCCCGTTCGCGCAAACAGGACGTGATTTTCGCCCTGCTGAAAAAGCACGCGAAAAGCGGCGAAGAGATCTCCGGTGACGGCGTGCTGGAGATTCTCCAGGATGGTTTCGGTTTCCTGCGCTCGGCGGATGCCTCCTACCTGGCCGGCCCTGACGACATCTATGTCTCGCCCAGCCAGATCCGTCGTTTCAACCTGCGCACCGGCGACACCATCGTCGGCAAGATCCGTCCACCGAAGGAAGGCGAGCGTTACTTCGCACTGCTGAAGGTCGACACCATCAACTTCGACCGTCCGGAAAACGCGAAGAACAAGATTCTCTTCGAAAACCTGACGCCGCTGTTCCCCAACAAGCGCCTGAAGATGGAAGCCGGCAACGGTTCCACCGAAGACCTCACCGGTCGCGTCATCGACCTGTGCGCCCCGATCGGCAAGGGCCAGCGCGGCCTGATCGTCGCCCCGCCGAAAGCGGGCAAGACCATCATGCTGCAGAACATCGCGGCCAACATCACCCGTAACAACCCCGAGTGCCATTTGATCGTCCTGCTGATCGATGAGCGCCCGGAAGAAGTGACCGAGATGCAGCGCACCGTGCGCGGCGAAGTGGTTGCCTCGACCTTCGACGAGCCGCCGACCCGCCACGTGCAGGTCGCCGAGATGGTCATCGAGAAGGCCAAGCGCCTGGTCGAGCACAAGAAGGACGTGGTCATCCTGCTCGACTCGATCACCCGTCTGGCCCGTGCCTACAACACCGTGATCCCGAGCTCCGGCAAGGTACTGACCGGTGGTGTCGACGCCCACGCCCTGGAGAAACCGAAGCGTTTCTTCGGTGCCGCGCGTAACATCGAGGAAGGCGGCTCGCTGACCATCATCGCCACCGCGCTGGTCGAGACCGGCTCGAAGATGGACGAAGTGATCTACGAAGAGTTCAAGGGTACCGGCAACATGGAGCTGCCCCTGGACCGTCGTATCGCCGAGAAGCGTGTGTTCCCGGCCATCAACATCAACAAGTCCGGTACCCGTCGCGAAGAGCTGCTGACCGCCGACGACGAACTGCAGCGCATGTGGATCCTGCGCAAGCTGCTGCACCCGATGGACGAGATCGCCGCCATCGAGTTCCTGGTCGACAAGCTCAAGCAGACCAAGACCAACGACGAGTTCTTCCTGTCGATGAAGCGCAAGTAAGCGTTTCAGGCCGGAACTGATAGGGGCTGCTGCGCAGCCCATCGCGGCACAAGGCCGCTCCTACAGGATTATCCATCCCCCTGTAGGAGCGGCCTTGTGCCGCGATGGGCCGCGAAGCGGCCCCTTTTCATTTTTGCCCCCAAACAAGGCGTGAACGGCGCTACACTCTGCACCCCGACCGATACGCCCAACACGAGGCCCTTGCATGCAGTATCGCGATCTGCGCGACTTCATCCGTGGCCTGGAACAGCGCGGTGAACTCAAGCGCATCCAGGTTCCCATCTCCCCCGTACTGGAAATGACCGAAGTCTGCGACCGCACCCTGCGCGCCAAGGGCCCGGCGTTGCTGTTCGAAAAGCCCACCGGCTTCGACATCCCGGTGCTGGGCAATCTGTTCGGCACTCCCGAGCGGGTGGCCATGGGCATGGGCGCCGAATCGACCGAGGAACTGCGCGAGATCGGCAAGCTGCTGGCGTTCCTCAAGGAGCCCGAGCCGCCGAAGGGGCTGAAGGACGCCTGGTCGAAACTGCCGATCTTCAAGAAGGTCGTGTCCATGGCGCCGAAGGTGGTCAAGGACGCGGTGTGCCAGGAAATCGTGGTCGAAGGCGACGACGTCGACCTGGGCCAGTTGCCCATCCAGCACTGCTGGCCGGGCGACGTGGCGCCGCTGATCACCTGGGGCCTGACCGTCACCCGCGGGCCGAACAAGGACCGCCAGAACCTGGGTATCTATCGCCAGCAGGTGATCGGCCGCAACAAAGTGATCATGCGCTGGCTGAGCCACCGTGGCGGCGCGCTGGACTACCGCGAATGGTGCGAGAAACACCCAGGCCAGCCGTTCCCCGTGGCCGTTGCCCTGGGCGCAGACCCTGCGACCATCCTCGGCGCCGTGACCCCTGTCCCCGATACCCTTTCCGAATACGCCTTTGCCGGCCTGTTGCGCGGCAACCGTACCGAACTGGTCAAATGCCGTGGCAACGACCTGCAGGTGCCGGCCACTGCCGAGATCATCCTCGAAGGTGTGATCCACCCGGGCGAAATGGCCCCGGAAGGCCCGTACGGCGACCACACCGGTTACTACAACGAAGTGGACAGCTTCCCGGTGTTCACCGTCGAGCGCATCACCCACCGGCAGAAACCGATCTACCACAGCACCTACACCGGCCGACCGCCGGATGAGCCGGCGATCCTCGGCGTGGCGCTGAACGAAGTGTTCGTGCCGATCCTGCAGAAGCAGTTCCCCGAGATCACCGACTTCTACCTGCCGCCGGAAGGCTGCTCGTACCGCATGGCGGTGGTGACCATGAAGAAGCAGTATCCAGGCCACGCCAAGCGCGTCATGCTGGGTGTGTGGTCGTTCCTGCGACAGTTCATGTACACCAAGTTCGTTATCGTCACCGACGACGATATCAACGCCCGCGACTGGAACGATGTGATCTGGGCCATCACCACGCGCATGGACCCCAAGCGTGATACGGTGATGATCGACAACACCCCGATCGACTACCTCGACTTTGCGTCGCCGGTGTCGGGCCTGGGGTCGAAGATGGGCCTGGACGCCACCCACAAGTGGCCGGGCGAGACTACACGCGAATGGGGCCGGGTCATCGTCAAGGACGAGGCCGTCACCCGCCGTATCGATGAGCTGTGGGACCAGTTGGGAATAGATTGATGCAGGTAACCTTGCAGCCTTCCGGGGCGGTACTGGCGGTCGAACCGGGTGAAAGGATTCTGGATGCGGCGCGGCGCCTGGGCTACGACTGCCCAAGCAGCTGCCGCAACGGCAACTGCCATGTGTGTGCCGCGCTGCTGGTGGAAGGCAGTGTTCGCCAGGAAGGCCAAGTCCGCGATCACGGTGAACTGTTCACCTGCATCGCCGAGCCGCTGGAGGACTGCGTGTTGCTGTGGGATGGTGTGCTGGCCCTGGGCGAGCTGCCGGTGCGCAAGCTGGCCTGTACCGTGAGCGAATGCGTCGAGGTCGGTGGCGACGTCTGGCGCGTGCGCCTGCGCGCGCCTGCCGGCAAGCCGCCGCGCTATCACGCGGGGCAGTACCTGATGATCGAGCGTGAGGGCATGGACAAGGCGGCCTTCTCCCTCGCCTCGGCGCCCCATGGTGGGCGCGACCTCGAGCTGCACGTGCTGGCGCGGGAAAGCAGCGCGGTGCAGTTGATCCAGCAGTTGCAGCGCAATGGACTGGCACGCATCGAACTGCCGTTCGGCGACGCCCACCTGGCGGAGCTGCCCGATGGCCCTCTGGTACTGATTGCCGCCGGCACCGGCATGGGCCAGATGCACAGCCTGCTCGAGCACTGCCGCGCCCAGGGCTTCAAGCATCCGGTGCACCTGTACTGGGGCGTGCGCCGGCCTGAAGATTTCTACGAGATCGAGCACTGGGACGAGTGGCAGCGCCTGCCCAACCTGTTCCTGCACAAGGTGGTCAGCGACCTGTGCGGCTGGGAAGGACGCTGTGGGCTGCTGCACGAGGCGGTGTGCGAGGACATCGGCGACCTGAACCAGGTGCATGTCTATGCCAGCGGCTCGCCGAACATGGTCTATGCCACCCTCGATGCGTTGGTCGAGGCCGGCATGGATGCCCACCGCATGCGCGCCGACGTGTTCGCCTACGCGCCGCGCGGCTGAAACAACCCGCACGCTGCAAGGGCGTGCCGGGTTTAATAACCAAGTATTTTCCTGTTGATTATAGGGCGGGGATTATTACCGGTGCGGGTAATAAGTTTCGCTATACTCGGATTATTAGTTTCCGTTCAGCGGAAGGTTGAATGAAATTGTGTCTTCCGGCTTGAGTCGCAAGTGTCTTATCCCTTACGTTAAGCGCCAGGGCCTTCGCGGGTAAACCCGCTCCCACAAGCCCTGCACACCTCCTGTGGGAGCGGGTTTACCCGCGAAGACGTAGGGTCAGGCCCTGCATCAACAGCAGTGGAACGCGCAACTTTGTAGTTCACAGGAATTAATGGCGGCAGCTCATGTCGACACTTGAAAGTTTATCCTGGCAAATAGCCTATCCGCCGTCACTCGACTTCGGGCAACAGTTGTCCCGCGAACAACTGCAGCGCTCGATGCAGGAAACCATGTCCCAGCACGAAGGCGGCCCGGTCTGGCTGTTTGCCTACGGCTCGCTGATCTGGCGCCCCGAATGCAACTCGGTCGAGCGCCAGCGGGCACGGGTGCATGGCTACCACCGCGGCTTGTACCTGTGGTCCCACGAGCACCGTGGCACCCCGGAGTGCCCGGGCCTGGTGTTCGGCCTGGACCGTGGCGGTTCCTGCAGCGGTTTCGCCTACCGTCTGGACGAAAGCAACCTTGACGATTCGCTGATGGCCCTGTGGATGCGCGAAATGCCTTTCCCGGCCTATCGCCCGCACTGGCTCAGCTGCCGTCTGGGCGACGGCAGCAAGGTCCAGGCCCTGGGCTTCGTGCTGGAACGGCACCTGCCATGCTACGCGGGCAACCTGCCGGACACCTTGCTCAGCCAGATCCTCGCCAGCGCCAAGGGGCGCTATGGCACGACACGCGATTACGTGGAGCAGACCCTCAACGCCCTGCGCAGCCACCAGATGCCCGATCGCAACCTGGAAGCCCGTTTCAGGCGTTGCCACAACCTGCGCGAGGTGTGAGCCCCGCGCATCGGGCTCATTCCTGGCCGGCGGCGGTGCCGAGGAACTTGCGCAGGAACTGGCGGGTGCGCTCTTCCCGCGGATTGGCGAACAGCGCCTTGGCCTCGCCTTGCTCGACGATCACCCCCTTGTCGAAGAAGATCACCCGGTTGGCGACATCGCGGGCGAAGCTCATCTCGTGGGTGACGATGATCATGGTGCGCTTTTCCTCGGCCAGGCCGCGGATGGTTTCCAGCACCTCGCCCACCAGCTCCGGGTCGAGCGCCGAGGTAGGCTCGTCGAACAGGATCACCTCGGGTTCCATGGCCAGGGCGCGGGCGATGGCCACCCGCTGCTGCTGGCCACCGGACAGGCGGCGCGGGTAGGCGTCTTCCTTGCCCGCCAGGCCGACCTTGGCCAGCAGGCGCCTGGCCAGCTCGATGGCCTTGTCGCGGGGCGTCTTCTTGACGATCACCGGCCCCTCGATGACGTTCTCCAGGGCGGTGCGGTGGGGAAACAGGTTGAAGTTCTGGAACACGAATCCGGCCTGCTGGCGCAGGCGGCGGATCGCACCCTGCTGGCCACCCAGCGGGCGATTGGCATCGATGCTGATGTCGCCGATCTGGATGCGTCCGGCATCGGGGGTTTCCAGCAGGTTCAGGCAACGCAGGAACGTGGTCTTGCCCGAGCCGCTGGGGCCGATGATGGCGACCACCTCGCCGGGTTGCACGGTCAGGTCGATGCCGTTGAGCACGGTATGGCCCTTGAACTGCTTGGTCAGGCCTTGTACTACGATCATCTCATTGCTCCTGGTCGTGCTGGTTGACCCGCGCTTCCATGCGGTTCTGGAAGTGCGCCAGGATGCTGCAGAGGATCCAGTAGACCACCGCGACAGCCAGGTACATGGTGAAGACCTCGAAGGTCCGGGCGGTGATCAGCTGTGCCTGGCGGAACAGCTCGGGCACCTGGATGGTCGCCGCCAGGGCGGTGTCCTTGACCAGCGAGATGAAGCTGTTGCCCAGCGGCGGCAGGGCGGTGCGCAGGGCCTGCGGCAGGATCGCCCGGCGCATGGCCTGGGTGCGGGTCATGCCGATGCTGGCCGCCGCTTCCCACTGACCACGGTCGATCGAAGAGATCGCCGCGCGGAGGATTTCGCAGATATACGCCGCCATGTTCAGCGACAGGCCGATCAGCGATGCCGGGATCGGATCAAGCTCGATGCCGATCTGCGGCAGGCCGAAGTAGATCACGAACAGCTGCACCAGCAGCGGCGTGCCGCGGAAGAACGACACGTAGATGCGGGCGAGCCAGTCCAGCGGCAGGATCTTCGACAGGCGCATCAGTGCCAGGGCGAAGCCCAGCACCAGGCCGAAGAACATGCCGCCGACACTGAGCAGCACGGTATAGCCCGCGCCCTTGAGCAGGAAGGGCGCGGAATCGACAACGAGTTGCAGGCTTTCAGCGATCATTTGGTGACATCGGCACCGAAGTATTTCTCGGACAGCTTGGCCAGCGTGCCGTCGGCCTTGAGCTTGTCGATGGCCTTGTTCAGCGCCGCGAGCAGTTCAGGCTCGCCCTTGCGCAGGGCAACGCCCGACTCCAGCTTGGAGAATTTCTCGCCGGCCAGCGCGGTGGGTTTCTTGTCCTTGGCGGTTTTCTGCACATACTCGAGCGCGGCCAGGCGGTCGATCAGGATGGCGTCGATACGGCCGTTGCGCAGGTCGGCGAATTTGGTCGGGTCGTCTTCATAGGTACGGACATCGGCTGTCGGCACGTCCTGTTTCACCCACTGCTCGTAGTTGGTGCCCAGGCCGACGCCGACCTTCTTGCCACCGAGGTCGGCGGCGGTCTTGATGTTCTTCTCGTTGTCGCTGCCCTTGAGCACCAGGGCCTGGATGCCGGAAACCGTGTAGGGCTCGGAGAAGTCGTACTTCTTCTTGCGCTCTTCGGAGATGGTCACCTGGTTGATCACCACGTCCAGGCGCTTGGACTCCAGGGCGGCGAGGATACCGTCCCACTTGGTCGGCTGGACCTTGGCCTTGACCCCCAGTTCCTTGGCCAGCAGTTCGGACAGTTCGACCTCGAAGCCGGCCAGCTTGCCGTTCTCGTCCTGGAAGCTGAACGGTGGGTAGGTGCCTTCCAGGCCGACGTTGATCACGCCCTTCTCCTGGATGGTCTTCAACTGCTCGCCGGCGAAGGCCTGGCCGAGCAGGCCGGCACCGAGCAGGAGCGCCAGGCTGGCGTTGAGAAGGGGTTTGGCGAATTTGGTCATGGCAGGCCCCGCGCTTGTTGTGGAAGTAGTGAGGTGGCGACTATAGAGGTGGGCTTCATAGGCCGGGAAATAATAAAAAATCATGTTGTTATTCCCGTTTCTGCATTTTGCAGCCGCTTATGCCCGACTTAGCTCAGGATGGAATAAAGCGTTGTTTTTTCCAAGAGGCAGATTTGACGTATCGTTGATCGCATCCATCCAATGCTGGCCTCTTCGCGGGTAAACCCGCTCCCACAGGTCCAGCGCAAGCCTCAAGGGCAATACGGTCCCTGTGGGAGCGGGTTTACCCGCGAAGGGGCCCTACCCGGCGATAAAAACAGTTGGCCTATCCGGCAGGAGAAACACCGTGAGCGAACAACCATCAACCGGGCACTGGCAACTGCAGGGCATCGTCAGTGGCCTGCGCAGCGCCCGTGAGCAGTGGCGCAGCAACAACGGCCGCAGCAGCGGCGAGCAGGGCGGGCGCGAGCTGCCGTCGCGCGAGGCGCTGCGGCAGATTCTCGAGCAGCTGTGCGGCGCGCTGTTCCCCATGCGCCTGGGCCCGGTGGACCTGCGTGAAGAGAGCGAAGACTTCTACGTCGGCCACACCCTCGACGCCGCGCTCACCGCGCTGCTGGCCCAGGCCCGCCTGGAGCTGCGCTACGCGGCGCGCCATGGCAAGACCGATGTGGTCGATGTCGATGGCCATGCCCTGCGCCTGATCCAGGACTTCGCCGCGGCCCTGCCGGCCCTGCGCGTGCTGCTGGACACCGACGTGCTCGCGGCCTTCCACGGCGACCCGGCGGCGCGCAGCGTCGACGAGGTGCTGCTGTGCTACCCGGGCATCCTGGCGATCATCCACCACCGCCTGGCCCACCACCTGTACCAGGCCGGCCTGCCGCTGCTGGCGCGGATCAGCTCGGAGCTGGCGCACTCGGCCACCGGCATCGACATCCACCCCGGCGCGCAGATCGGCCCGAGCTTCTTCATCGACCACGGCACCGGCGTGGTGATCGGCGAGACCGCGATCATCGGTGAGCGGGTGCGTATCTACCAGGCCGTGACCCTGGGCGCCAAGCGCTTCCCCAGCGACGAGTCGGGCAACTTGCACAAGGGCCTGGCACGCCACCCGATCGTCGAGGACGACGTCGTCATCTACGCGGGTGCGACCATCCTCGGGCGGATCACCATCGGCAAGGGTTCGACCATCGGCGGCAACGTCTGGCTGACTCGCAGCGTGCCGGCTGACAGCAATATTACCCAGGCTAACCTGCAGTTGGATTGCGAGGGCAAGAAAGCCCTCTAGCATCGAGTGTCTGGACCGTGGGAGCGGGCTTGCCCCGCGATGGCGACGTCAGTTCAACCATCGCCATCGCGGGGCAAGCCCGCTCCCACGTGCTAGACACTCGATGCCCCGCCCAGCGTCATCGGGTCGCATTGAAACTCGATCCATGTTTAACTTGAACGCTTGTTCAACGAAAAACGCTGGTCCATTGCCGGTGTTCAAAAGGAGGAATCGCCTTTGCTGAACCCGTTCAATCCGAACCTCACGTCCTTCGACGAGGTGCCTGTTCAATGAGTGCACCGACCCCCGACCTTGCCCACGGCAAGATCCGCATGAACCCCCCCGTGTTCTACTTCGCGGCAAGCTTCATCCTCCTCTTCGGCCTGGTCGTCATCGCCCAGCCCCAGGCGGCCGGCGACTGGCTGCTGGCGGCGCAGAACTGGGCGGCCAACACCGTCGGCTGGTACTACATGCTGGCCATGACCCTGTACCTGGTCTTCGTGGTGGTTACCGCCCTGTCCGGCTACGGCAAGATCAAGCTTGGCGCCGACCACGACGAGCCCGAGTTCAGCTACCTGTCCTGGGCCGGCATGCTGTTCGCCGCCGGCATCAGCATCACCCTGTTCTTCTTCTGCGTCTCCGAGCCGCTGACCCACATGCTCCAGCCGCCGCAGGGCGAGGCCGGCACGGCCGAGGCCGGGCGCCAGGCGATGCAGATCCTGTTCCTGCACTGGGGCCTGCACGGCTGGGGCGTGTTCGCCTTCGTCGGCATGGCGCTGGCCTACTTCGCCTACCGGCACAACCTGCCGCTGGCCCTGCGCTCGGCGCTTTACCCGCTGATAGGCAAACGCATCAACGGCCCGATCGGCTACGCGGTGGACGGCTTCGGCATCATCGCCACGGTGTTTGGCCTGGGGGCCGACATGGGCTTCGGCGTGCTGCACCTGAACGCCGGCCTCGACTACCTGTTCGGCATCAGCCACAGCCAGTGGGTGCAGGTGATCCTCATCACCCTGATGATGGGCGCGGCGGTGGCCGTGGCGGTCGCCGGGGTGGAGAAGGGCGTGCGGGTGATGAGCGACATCAACCTGTTCCTGGCCTGCGCGCTGCTGCTGTTCGTGCTGTTCGCCGGGCCCACCCAGCACCTGTTCAATACCCTGATCCAGAACCTCGGTGACTACCTGGGCGCCTTGCCGCGCAAGAGCTTTGATGTGTACGCCTACGGCGAGCAACGCGACTGGCTGGGTGGCTGGACGGTGTTCTATTGGGCCTGGTGGATTGCCTGGGCGCCGTTCGTGGGGCTGTTCATCGCGCGGATTTCGCGCGGGCGCACCATCCGTGAGTTCGTCTTCGGCGTGTTGCTGATCCCGCTGGGCTTCACCCTGGCGTGGATGTCGATCTTCGGCAACAGCGCCCTGGACCAGGTGATCAACCACGGCATGACCGCCCTCGGCCAGTCGGCCATCGACAACCCGTCGATGAGCCTGTACCTGCTGCTGGAAACCTACCCGTGGAGCAAGACGGTGATCGCCGTGACGGTGTTCATCAGCTTCGTGTTCTTCGTCACCTCGGCCGACTCCGGCACGGTGGTGCTGTCGACGCTGTCTGCCAAGGGCGGTGGCGCCGACGAGGACGGCCCGAACTGGCTGCGCATCTTCTGGGGCGCGATGACCGCGCTGATCACCAGCGCGCTGCTGTTCGCCGGCAGCATCGATTCGCTGAAGTCGGCGGTGGTGCTGACCTCGCTGCCGTTCTCGCTGATCCTGCTGTGCATGATGTGGGGGCTGCACAAGGCCTTCTACCTGGAAAGCCAGCGGCAGATCGCGCAGATGCATTCGCTGGCACCCTTCGCCCAGTCCCGGCGTGGGCGTGGCGGCTGGCGCCAGCGCCTGAGCCAGGCCGTGCACTTCCCGTCGCGGGACGAGGTGTATCGCTTCATGGACGACGTGGTGCGCCCGGCGATCGCCGAGGTGCGCGAGGTGTTCGAGCAGAAGGGGCTGGTGCTGATCACCCAGGACGATCCGAGCCATGACAACGTCAGCCTGAAGATCGGCCATGGCGAGGAGCAGCCGTTCATCTACCAGGTGCAGATGCGTGGCTACTTCACGCCGTCGTTCGCGTTGGGTGGGTTGGGTACCCAGGAGTTGAAGAACCGTCGCTACTACCGGGCGGAGGTGCACTTGAGCGAAGGTAGCCAGAACTATGATCTGGTGGGCTACAGCAAGGAGCAGATCATCAACGACATCCTCGACCAGTACGAGCGGCACATGCAGTACCTGCATCTGGTCAGGTAGATCGCTGTGGCCGCTTTGCGGCCCTTATCGCGGCACAAGGCCGCTCCTACAGGGGAATGTGATCTCCTGTAGGAGCGGCCTTGCGCCGCGAAAGGAGGCCAAAGGCCTCCCTGGGGCTCAGAACGGCGCATCCCCCAGGATGGTCGCCCGGTGCATCACCCGCCGATTGGGTCGGTAATCATCCACAGCAAAATGCTGCGTGACGCGGTTGTCCCAGAACGCCACGTCATTTTCCTGCCATCGCCAGCGAATGCTGAACTCCGGCCGCGTCGCATGGGCGAACAGCAGCTTGAGCAGCGCCTCGCTCTCCTGCTCGTTCAGCTCGTTGATCCGCGTGGTGAAACCTTCATTGACGAACAGCGCCTTGCGCCCGCTGACCGGGTGGGTACGCACCACCGGGTGCGACAGTGGCGGGTTGTTGCGCCGGGTGGCTTCCCAGCGCGCCAGGTCTTCGGCGGTGGTGCCGAAGCGCTCCAGCGGGAACGACTTGGTGAAATCGTGGGTGGCGGTCAGGCCGTCGAGCATCGTGCGCAGCGGCGCCGACAGCGCCTCGAACGCGGCGATCCCGCTGGCCCACAGGGTGTCGCCGCCAAAGGCCGGCAACTGCTTGGCGCTGAGCACCGCGCCCAGCGCGGGAGTCGGCAGGAAGGTCACGTCGGTGTGCCAGACGGCGTTGTCGCGCACGTCGGTGACCGCGGTGTCGAGGATCAGTACCTGCGGCGTCTGCGGCACATTGGGGTAGATCGGGTGGATGTGCAGGTCGCCGAAGCGCGCGGCGAAACGGGCCTGTTGCTCGGGGGTGATCGGCTGGTCGCGGAAGAACAGCACCTGGTGTTCGAGCAGCGCCTGCTCGATGGCATCACGCTGTTCGAGGGTGATGTCGCGGCTGATGTCCACGCCGCTGATCTGCGCGCCAAGGGCCGGGCTGAGAGGGGTGATGGTCAGGCTCATGTCGGTCTCGCTTGAAGGTTCGTTTCTCGTGCAGGCCGAGAAGTTCTATCGCGGGGCAAGCCCGCTCCCACGAGGTGAGACGGCTGCGTGGGAGCGGGCTTGCCCCGCGAATGGTCGTGACGGATCAGTGGCTCTGGCCATGCCAGGGCACCAGCTTGCGCTGCAGGGCGCGCAGGCCCATTTCCAGGGTGAAGGCGATCAGGGCGATCAGCAGGATCCCCAGCACCACCACGTCGGTGACCAGGAACTGCGCCGCCGACTGCACCATGAAGCCCAGGCCGCTGGTGGCGGCGATCAGCTCGGCGGCGACCAGGGTCGACCAGCCCACGCCAAGGCCGATGCGGATGCCGGTGAGGATGTCGGGCAGGGCGCTGGGCAGGATCACATGGCGGATCAGTTGCGCCCGGGTGGCCCCCAGCGACTGCGCGGCGCGCAGCTTGGCCGGGTCGACGGTGCGCACGCCGGTGGCGGTGGCGATGGCGATCGGGGCGAAGATCGCCAGGTAGATCAGCAGCACCTTCGACAGCTCGCCGATGCCGCACCAGATGACGATCAACGGCAGGTAGGCCAGCGGCGGGATCGGCCGGTAGAACTCGATCAGCGGGTCGAGGATGCCACGGGCCACGCGGTTGTAGCCGATGGCCAGGCCGACGGGGATGGCGGTCAGGGTCGCCGCCACCAGCGCCAGGCCGATACGGCCCAGGCTTGCGCCCAGGTGCTGCCACAGGCTGGCATCCATGTAGCCCTGGGTAAGCAGCGTCCAGCCCTTGGCCAGGATATCGGCGGGCGAGGGCAGGAACAGGGGTTCGACCCAGCCGGCGGCGGTTACCAGCCACCACGCCAGCAACAGGGAGGCCAGGGTGAGGGTGCTGATCCAGCGGGTCGGCAAGGGCTTGCGGGTTTTCACGACAGGAGGCGTGCGTGGTGCCCGCTTGGCGGCGGCCGGCAATTCGATACTGCTCATGCGGACTCCTGACGTTGCGAGAACACCCGCGCCAGCACGTGCTCGCGGGTTTCGATGAAGCGGGGATCGGACTTGATCGCCCGGGCCGACTCGCCAGCGGCGTAGCGCTGGCCGAAGTCCAGTTGCAGACGCTCGACCACACGCCCCGGATTGGGCGCCAGCAGCACCAGCTCGGTGGCGAGGAACACCGCCTCTTCGATGTCGTGGGTGATCAGGAACACTGGTTTGGCGGTGCGCTGCCAGACCTGCAACAGCAGCTCCTGCATCTGTTCGCGGGTAAAGGCATCGAGGGCGCCGAACGGCTCGTCCATCAACAGCACCCGCGGGTCGGCGGCCAGCGCCCGGGCCAGGCCCACGCGCTGCTTCTGCCCGCCGGACAATTGCCAGATACGCCGCTCGCCGAAGCCGGCGAGGTCGACCAGCGCCAGCATCTCGCGGGCCTTGGCTTCACGCTGGACACGGGGCACGCCGGCCAGCTCGAGGCCGAAGGCGACGTTGCCGAGCACGTCCTGCCAGGGCAGCAGGGCATCGTCCTGGAACACCACGCCGCGATCGGCGCCAGGGCCTTGCACTGGCGCGCCGTCGAGGCTGATGCGCCCGCCGCTGGGGGCAACGAAGCCGGCGATCAGGTTGAGCAACGAGGTCTTGCCGCTGCCGGACGGCCCGAGGGCCACCAGCAGCTGGCGCGGGCCCAGGCTCAGGTTGATGTCGGCCAGCACCGGGGTAGCGGCGCCGGGGTACTGTGCGCTGATGCGCTCCAGTTCGAGCAAGGCCATGACGGGCTCCGGATCAGTTGGGCAGGTATTGGGCGCTGACGTAGGGCGAGTAGTCGGGCAGCACGGCGTCGACCTTGCCCTGTTGCTTGAGGAAGGTGGCGGTGTCGGTCAGTGCCTGGGTGGTCGGCTCGCGCAGTGCGCTGGCCTGGTCGGCGGCCAGCGGATAGACGTTGCCCTGCAGCAGTACCGGGATATCGGCAGGCTTGGCGCCGGACAGCTTGACCAGCTTGGCGACGTTGTCCTTGTCGGCCAGCCAGGCTTTCGGGTCCTTGCGGTAGTCGGCGTAGGCATCGAGGGTGACCTTGGCGAACGACTTGACGATCTCCGGGTGCTTGGCGGCGAAGTCCTTGCGCACGATCCAGGCATCGAAGGTCGGCGCGCCTTTCTCGGCCAGCTCGCCCGAGGTGATCAGCACCTTGCCGTTTTCCTTGGCCACGCCCAGGGCCGGGTCCCAGACGTAGGTGGCGTCGATGTCGCCGCGCTTCCAGGCGGCGATGATCGCCGGTGGCGCGAGGTTGAGGATCTGCACTTTCGACGGGTCGATGTTCCAGCTCTTGAGCGCGGCCAGCAGGCTGTAGTGGCCGGTGGAAACGAACGGCACGGCGACTTTCTTGCCGATCAGGTCCTGCGGGGTCTTGATGTTGTCACGGGCGACCAGGGCCTCGCCGGCGCCGATCTGGGTAGCGATCAGGAAGGTCTCGACCGGCAGCTTGCGAGTGGCGGCGGCGGCCAGCGGGCTGGAGCCGAGGTAGCCGATCTGCACGTCGCCCGAGGCGACGGCGGTGATCACATCGGCGCCATTATCGAACTTGCGCCAGTCGATGCTGGCCTTGCTGTCCTTTTCATAGGTGCCATCGACCTGGGCCACCTTGGCCGGGTCGACGGTGGTCTGGTAGGCGACGGTCAGGTCGGCGGCCTGGGCCAGCCAGCTGGCACTGGCGAGGGTCAGGGCGGCGAACAGGCGCAGCGGAGCATGCGGGATCATGGTTGAACCTCTCGTCAGGCATTCTGGGATGGATGGCGAGAAGACTAGATGATCTAAGAAATAGTAAATAAATAACTTTTTAGAATTAGCTTAAAAGCCAAACGCTCTGAACCTGCGCGGTTTACGGGCTCGCTCCCACACGAGGTGGGAAGCTGGCGGAATCGCTCAAGACGGCTAGTCTTGTTCGGTTCCTGCGGGGGTACCATCGGTCGACAGCTCGGCAAACGTTTGCACATAACCTAAAGGTATGATTGACGGCGTCGATACAGCGTTTCGTAGGAATGGTTCCGATGTTATTCCGTAAAAATCTTACAGATTCATAAAACGGTCATTTTGGATTTATAGGATTGTCATTATCCTGTAGCGCAGGTCGGCGGGTTAGACCAAAGTCGCAGATCGACCGTTAGCGATTGACTTGGCGGTCACGCATTGGTGCTAAATCGCCAATCCGGGTGAGTGGGGCAGCAGACTCCGCCGCTTGAGACGCACAAAAATTAGAACGTAGAGGAGCAAAACATGTACAAGTCCAGCCTGGCCCTGGCCGTGGCACTGGGGGTTCTCGCCCAACAAGCAGGCGCTGCCGGTTTCATCGAAGACAGCAAGCTGTCCCTGAGCTCGCGCACCATGTACTTCGACAACAACAACCGCGAAGCGCACGCCACTCCGGCAACCGCGACTCGTCCGGCCGGCAAGCGTCCGGATCAGCGTGAAACCGGTCAAGGTTTCAAGCTCGACTACATCTCCGGCTTCACTGAAGGCACCGTAGGCTTCGGTGTCGATGCCCAGGCCGTGTGGGGTATCCACCTCGATGGTGGCAAGGGCTACCACAAGTCCGGCTTCCTTCCGGACGATACCGACGGCTCTTCGGTAAGCCAGTGGGCACGCGTTGGCGCCAACGCCAAGGCCCGCTTCTCCAAGACCGAAGCGCACTTCGGTAGCGCCCTGGCACCGATGCTGCCGATCCTGGTCTCCAACGACGGTCGTCTGCTGCCGCAGACCTTCGAAGGTGCAACCATCACCTCGAAGGAAATCGACAACCTGACCATCAACGCCGGTCAGCTGACCCACGCAATGGGTCGTGCCTCGAGCAACCGTACCGGCCTGTCGGTCAACGGCGCGACCGCTGACAGCAACAAGTTCCGCTACGGTGGCCTGGACTACAAGCTCACTCCAGACCTGACCCTGCAGTACTACTACTCGAACCTGGAAGACTTCTACAAGCAGAGCTTCCTGGGCGCCACCCACGTCTTCAAGATCGCTGACGACCAGTCGTTCAAGACCGACCTGCGCTACTTCGACAGCAGCAGCGATGGCAAGAACGGCCACGGTGGCGGCTACAACTTCAACAACAACGGCGGTTATGCCAAGGAAACCGGCAAGGTCGACAACAAGACCTGGTCCGCCATGTTCACCTATACCCTCGGTGGCCACGCGCTGATGCTCGGCCATCAGCAGGTCAACGATGATGGTGGCTTCGTCTGGCTGAACCAGGGCGGTGTCGTTGATGGCAACGGCCGTGCCGAAGGTGCGGGCGGTGCCAGCTTCTACCTGTTCACCGACAGCATGATCAACCAGTTCGCCAAGGCCGGTGAAAACACCACCTTCGGTCAGTACTCCTACGACTTCGCCCGCCTGGGCGTGCCGGGCCTGAAGGCTTCGGTAGCCTACCTGCGCGGTCAGGATGGTCGTAACACCGACGGCCACGGTACCTTCAGCGAGTGGGAGCGTGACGCTCGCGTCGACTACGTTCTGCAGGAAGGCACCCTCAAGGGCCTGGGCTTCAGCCTGCGCCAGGGCGTCTACCGTGGCACCGGTTCGGGCGCTGCGAACGACCAGGATCAGACTCGCTTCATCGTCAACTACACTTACGCCTTCATGTAAGTCGTAGCTGCAACGAGAAAGCCTCGCCTAGTGCGAGGCTTTTTTGTGTCTGCGAATCCGTATGCTTAATGGTTATAAATAAATCGATATTTATTCTTTTTATTTTTATTCGGAAGCAGGCACATTGAACCCACAAGGCCAGACACAGCACAGGAGCCGCTTTCATGAGCCTCAAACTCGGCGATATCGCCCCCGATTTCGAACAGGATTCCAGCGCCGGCAAGATCCGTTTCCACGAATGGCTGGGCGACAGCTGGGGCGTGCTGTTCTCCCACCCGGCCGACTTCACCCCGGTGTGCACCACCGAGCTGGGCCTAACCGCCAAGCTCAAGGAAGACTTCGCCAAGCGTGGCGTGAAAGCCATCGCCCTGTCGGTGGACCCGGTCGACTCGCACCACAAGTGGATCGATGACATCAACGAGACCCAGAACACCGTGGTCAACTTCCCGATCATCGCCGACGCCGACCGCAAGGTCTCCGACCTGTACGACCTGATCCACCCCAACGCCAGCGACACCCTGACCGTGCGCTCGCTGTTCGTCATCGACCCGAACAAGAAGGTGCGCCTGACCATTACCTATCCGGCCAGTACCGGGCGCAACTTCAACGAGATCCTGCGGGTGATCGACTCGCTGCAGCTGACCGACAACTACAAGGTCGCCACGCCAGGCAACTGGCAGGACGGCGACGAGGTAGTGATCGTGCCTTCGCTCAAGGACGAGGACGAAATCAAGCGGCGCTTCCCGAAAGGGTACCGGGCGGTGAAACCCTATCTGCGACTGACCCCGCAACCAAATCGATGAGGTATTGCTCGTTGCATTGCTCTTAGCCAAGCAGGGATCTTCGGGCCGTTTCGACGGCCCTTTTTTATGTCTACCGAAAGCCTGTAGGAGCGGCCTTGTGCCGCGAAAGGGGTGCGCAGCACCCCCAGGATTTTCAGCGTCAATGCACTTATCGCCGGGGCCGCTTTGCGGCCCTTTCGCGGCACAAGGCCGCTCCTACAGAGATAAATCTGAATATCTCTATATGGAATAAATAAATACGAAAATATGATTTCTAGATATATATGACTAACTGTTAATGTCACTTCCATCCAGCGGGGACAACCCCTCGCGGCCCTGCAATCGAATCGAAGGAAGCGCTTTCAATGCTGGTTGTTTCTGTCGGTGGTAGCCCCAGTCTTCGTTCACGCTCCGGCGTGCTGCTAGAGCGCTCGCGCGACTGGCTGCAGGAGCGCGGCGTCGAGGTGGTGACCTTCCAGGTGCGGGAATTCCCCGCCGAGGACCTGCTCCACGCGCGCTTCGACAGCCCGCAGGTGCGTCACTTCAATGAGCTGGTGGCCCAGGCCGATGGCCTGGTGGTCGCCACACCGGTGTACAAGGCGTCGTTCGCCGGCGCCCTGAAGACCTTGCTCGACCTGCTGCCCGAGCGTGCCCTGGAACACAAGGTGGTCCTGCCGATCGCCACCGGTGGCAGCATCGCCCACATGCTGGCCGTGGACTACGCCCTCAAGCCCGTGCTGTCGGCCCTCAAGGCGCAGGAGACCCTGCAGGGGATCTTCGCCGACGACAGCCAGATCGCCTACGGCGAAGGCGCCAGGCCCGCGCAACTGGCCGCTGCCCTGGAGCAGCGCCTGCAGGATTCGCTGGAAACGTTCCACAGCGCCCTGGCGCGCCGGCCTCGGCCGGTGGTACCGGGCGAACTCAACGAACGCCTGATCAGCGCCCGTTGGAGCATCTGATCCCTCGCTACACCGCTTGACCGTTTTTCCCACCTTACTCGCCCGTCAACGAGGCAAGCAGGTGCTACCCGAACCCATTCGCACAGGAGAGCGCCATGCGCACAGTCTTCTTGCGTCGCGGTCTGGTCGCCCTGTTTGCGGCGGCTGTGTCCTTCGGCGCCATCACTCAAGCCCAGGCCGAGAGCCTGCGCATTGGTTACCAGAAATACGGCACCCTGGTGCTGCTCAAGGCCAAGGGCTCGCTGGAAAAGCGCCTGAAGGAACAGGGCATCGACGTGCAATGGACCGAGTTCCCCGGCGGCCCGCAACTGCTCGAAGGCCTCAACGTCGGTTCCATCGATTTCGGCGTGACCGGCGAAACACCGCCGGTGTTCGCTCAGGCCGCGGGGGCCGACCTGCTGTATGTCGCCTATGAGCCGCCAGCTCCGCACAGCGAGGCGATCCTGGTACCGAAGGGATCGACGATCCAGTCGGTGAAGGAACTCAAGGGCAAGAAAGTCGCCCTCAACAAGGGCTCCAACGTGCACTACCTGCTGGTGCGCGCCCTGGAGGACGCCGGCTTCAAGTACACCGATATCCAGCCCGTCTACCTGCCGCCGGCCGACGCCCGCGCCGCCTTCGAGCGCGGCAGTGTCGACGCCTGGGTGATCTGGGACCCGTACCAGGCCGCCGCCGAACAACAGCTGCAGGCACGCACCCTGCGTGACGGCGAGGACCTGGTCGACAACCACCAGTTCTACCTCGCCACCCGCAGCTATGCCACCCAGCACCCGGCGGTGATCAACACCCTGGTCGAGGAAGTGCGCGCCGTGGGCGAGTGGTCCCGGGCCAACCCGCAGCAGGTCACCGACCAGGTCGCGCCGCTGCTCGGCCTGCCCGCCGACATCACCCTGACCTCGGTGAAACGCCAGGGTTACGGCGCCGCGCCGCTGACCCCGGACGTGATCGCCGCGCAGCAGAAGATCGCCGACACCTTCCAGGCCCTGAAGCTGATTCCCAAGCCCTTGAGCATCAAGGATGTGATCTGGACACCCCCGGCCAAGGTCGCCAGCGCGCCTTGAACGATTCGCCTGCGCCGGGGCGTCGCCCCGGCTTGAGCCACCCTTGAGGAGACAACTCCAATGAGCCTTAACATCTTCTGGTTCCTCCCCACCCACGGTGACGGCAAGTACCTGGGCACCAGCGAAGGCGCCCGCGCCGTCGACCACGGCTACCTGAGCCAGATCGCCCAGGCCGCCGACCGCCTGGGCTTTGGCGGCGTGCTGATCCCCACCGGACGTTCCTGCGAGGACTCCTGGCTGGTGGCGGCCTCGCTGATTCCGGTGACCGAGCGCCTGAAGTTCCTGGTGGCCCTGCGTCCGGGAATCATTTCGCCGACAGTGGCCGCCCGTCAGGCCGCCACCCTGGATCGCCTGTCCAACGGCCGTGCGCTGTTCAACCTGGTGACCGGCGGTGATCCGGACGAACTGGCCGGCGATGGCCTGCACCTGAACCACCAGGAACGCTACGAGGCGTCGGTGGAATTCACCCGCATCTGGCGCAAGGTGCTCGAAGGCGAAACGGTCGACTACGACGGCAAGCATATCCAGGTGAAGGGCGCCAAGCTGCTCTACCCGCCGATCCAGCAACCGCGCCCGCCGCTGTACTTCGGTGGTTCCTCCGAGGCCGCCCAGGACCTGGCCGCCGAGCAGGTCGAGCTATACCTGACCTGGGGCGAGCCACCGGCGGCCGTCGCCGAGAAGATCGCCCAGGTGCGCGAGAAGGCTGCGGCCCAAGGCCGCGAAGTGCGCTTCGGCATCCGCCTGCACGTGATCGTGCGGGAAACCAATGAAGAGGCCTGGGCCGCCGCCGACAGGCTCATCTCGCACCTGGACGACGACACCATCGCCCGTGCCCAGGCGTCGCTGGCGCGCTTCGACTCGGTCGGCCAGCAACGCATGGCCGCCCTGCATGGCGGCAAGCGCGACAAGCTGGAAGTGGCGCCGAACCTGTGGGCCGGTGTCGGCCTGGTGCGTGGCGGTGCCGGCACCGCGCTGGTGGGCGATGGCCCGACCGTCGCGGCGCGGGTCAAGGAATACGCCGATCTTGGCATCGACACCTTCATCTTCTCCGGTTATCCACACCTGGAAGAGTCGTACCGGGTCGCCGAGCTGCTGTTCCCGCACCTGGACGTGCAGCGCCCGGAACAACCGAAGACCGGTGGCTACGTGAGCCCGTTCGGTGAAATGGTCGCCAACGACATCCTGCCCAAGTCCGTGTCGCAGAGCTGAGGACCGGGGCCATGAGTCGAGCATCCCCAACCACCTGGTCGAAGCGCCTGGCGCCCTGGGCCCTGCCGATCCTGCTGCTGGCGGTATGGCAGCTGGCGGTCAGCGCGGGCTGGCTGTCGACACGCATCCTGCCGGCGCCGAGCGCGGTGGTCAGTGCCGGTGTCGAGCTGGTGCGCAGCGGCCAGCTCTGGACCCACCTGGCCATCAGCGGCTGGCGTGCCGGCCTGGGCTTCGTGATCGGCGGCAGCCTCGGCCTGTTGCTGGGCTTCGTCACCGGCCTGTCGAACTGGGGCGAGCGCCTGCTCGACAGCTCGGTGCAGATGATCCGCAACGTGCCGCACCTGGCGCTGATCCCGCTGGTGATCCTGTGGTTCGGCATCGACGAGTCGGCAAAGATATTCCTGGTGGCGCTGGGGACGCTGTTCCCCATCTACCTGAACACCTACCACGGGATCCGCAACGTCGATCCGGCGCTGGTGGAGATGGCGCGCAGCTATGGGCTGTCGGGCTTTGCGTTGTTCCGCCAGGTGATCCTGCCGGGGGCGCTGCCCTCGATCCTGGTCGGCGTGCGCTTTGCCCTGGGCTTCATGTGGCTGACGCTGATCGTCGCCGAGACCATTTCGGCCAACGCCGGCATCGGCTACCTGGCGATGAACGCCCGCGAGTTCCTGCAGACCGATGTGGTGGTGCTGGCCATCGTCCTGTACGCGGTGCTCGGCAAGCTGGCCGACCTGGCCGCCCGTGGCCTGGAGCGGGTGTGGCTGCGCTGGCACCCGGCGTACCAGGTGGCGAAGAAGGAGGGCGCATGATGACCGTGCTCAAGGAACAGCCGCCACGCCTGCTGCGTGGCATCCCCCTGGCGGCCCGGGACCTGCGTCGCACCTTCGGCCAGCGTGAAGTGCTGCGCGGCATCGACCTGCACATTCCGGCCGGCCAGTTCGTCGCCATCGTCGGCCGCAGTGGCTGCGGCAAGAGCACCTTGTTGCGGCTGCTGGCCGGGCTCGACCAACCCAGCGCCGGCCAACTGTTGGCGGGGGCCGCGCCGCTGGCCGAGGCCCGCGAGGATACCCGCCTGATGTTCCAGGACGCGCGCCTGCTGCCCTGGAAGAAAGTGATCGACAACGTCGGCCTGGGCTTGTCCGGAAACTGGCGGCCCCGCGCCCTGGAGGCATTGGCGGCGGTCGGCCTGGTCGATCGCGCCAACGACTGGCCGGCGGCGTTGTCCGGCGGCCAGAAGCAGCGGGTGGCCCTGGCCCGGGCGCTGATCCACCAGCCGCGCCTGCTGCTGCTGGACGAGCCATTGGGCGCGCTGGATGCCCTGACCCGTATCGAAATGCAGCAATTGATCGAGCGCCTGTGGCGCCAGCACGGTTTCACCGTGCTGCTGGTCACCCACGACGTCAGCGAAGCCGTCGCCGTGGCCGACCGGGTGATCCTGATCGAAGACGGCGCCGTCGGCCTGGACCTGGTCGTCGACCTGCCCCGGCCACGGGTGCGGGGTTCGCACCGCCTGGCGGCGCTGGAAAGCGAAGTGCTCAACCGTGTTCTGTCCGTCCCGGGCACGCCGCCCGAGCCGGAGCCTGTAGCCCCCTTGCCCACGCAGTTGCGTTGGGCTCACTGAATCCTCGAAGCCGCAAAAGGAATGACGCCATGACCATCAAAGCCATCAACGTTCGCAACCAGTTCAAAGGCACCGTGAAGGAAATCCTCGAAGGCCCGGTACTGTCGGAAATCGACGTGCAGACCGCCTCCGGTATCGTCACTTCGGTGATCACCACCCGTTCCGTGAAGGAGCTGGAATTGCAGGTGGGCAGTGAGGTGATCGCCTTCGTGAAATCGACCGAGGTGTCCATCGCCAAGTTGTGATGGTCTGGATAGAGGGCGCTGTGCGCCCTTTTCGCGGCACGAGGCCGCTCCTACAGGGGATCGCATAACCCCTGTAGGAGCGGCCTCGTGCCGCGAAAAGGGCCGCAAAGCGGCCCCAGGGATCTCAAGCCGACCGCTTGGCCAGAAACGGCGGCAGATACAGCCCCAGATACGCCTCGAACACCCGCATTCCCTCTTCCGCCATGCGCGGCGTGATCGCTTCATGCAGCTGCATCGAGCGGGCATACACCCGGTCGCTCAGCTCCATCGCCAACGCGAACACATCCACATCTCGAGGCATCGTAGGCAGCTGGAAATGCCGATCGAACAGCCTGTGCATCAGCTCGCCCAGCTCCAGGTCGTGCTGACGGTCGGCCTGTACCACTTCGCTCAGCCCATGCTGGGCCAGGATCAGCTGCCGCGCTGCGGCATCTTCGGTGTAGATGTCGAGCATGCGCTGCTCGATCAGCCTCGACAGTTGCGGCCAGGTACTGAATGCAGTGCTGTCGATGGGTGCGTTCAGGGCCTCGCGAAAAGCCCGATGCACGTCGGCGGTCAGTGCCTCGAGCAAGGCTGGCACGCTGGCGAAGAAGTGATACACCGAAGACGGCGGAATTTGCGCCCGTTCAGCCACGCTGTAGATCGACAGCGCCGCCACCCCTTGTCCGGCCAGCAGCTCGCGGGCCGCAGCGAGGATCGCTTCGATCCTGGCCTGGCTGCTGGCGCGTGGCTTGCGCGGGGTGGCGGGGCGGGTCATCAGTTGCTGATCGCCAGGATGCTGGCCTGGTAGGCACCGACGAACAGGTCGAAGTCACCCACTTCCTGCTGCTCCAGGCGCGACTGCTCGGCCAGGGATTCGCGGGCGAGGGTCTCGAAGGCCTGCTGGCGCTCGGTGGGCAGCGGCTGCTCACGGAAGGTCTCGGCGTGGTTCCGGCTTTGGCGCAGGGAGAACTCGATGAAGCTTTCGTTGTGTTCGGCCATGCGTGCCAGCACCTGGGCGGATGGCGTCAGCGAGGCGTCATCGACCTTGGCCTGTTGCGCTTCCAGAGCCTTGGCATGTTCGTCGCCACCTTGGGCATGGTCGAGCAACTCGGCCAACTGCCCGATGCGGCCGATCAATTCGCTGGCCCACACTTTCAGCTCGATCGGCTGGCCGTCACGGTGCAGTTCCAGGCCAGGCCGGCGGCCTTCCTTGACCACGGTGAGGAAGTTGTCGGTGCACTGGCCGCACTCGCCGTTGTCCAGTTGCGGGCTCTCTTCCAGCGCGCAGAACAGCAGGAAGGCGTCGAGGAAGCGCGCTTCGGTCAGGTCGATACCCACCGGCAGGAACGGGTTGATGTCCAGGCAGCGTACTTCCACGTACTGCACGCCACGGGAGGTCAGGGCCTGGATAGGCCGCTCGCCGGTATAGGTGACGCGCTTGGGGCGGATGTTCGAGTAGTACTCGTTCTCGATCTGCAGGATGTTGGTGTTCAACTGCACCCACTCGCCATCCTTGTGCGTGCCGACCTCGACATAGGGCGGGTAGGGCGTGCCCACCGCCTTGCGCAGGCTGTCGGTGTAGCTGGCGAGGTTGTTGTAGCAGGGCGTCAGGCCTGCCTGGGCGTTGCTCTGGTAACCCAGGTCGCTCATGCGCAGGCTGGTGGCGTAGGGCAGGTAGAGCGTCTCGGCATCCAGCTCTTCGAGCTGGTGCGCACGACCGCGCAGGAAGCCTTTGTCCAGGGCCGGGGACGCGCCGAACAGGTACATCAGCAGCCAGCTGTAGCGGCGGAAGTTGCGGATCAGCGCGATATAGGCCGAGGACTGGTAGTCGCGGTCGTCCTGCTCGCCGCCTTCGGCGTCGCGCAGCAACGGCCACAGCGCCTCGGGCAGGGAAAAATTGTAGTGGATGCCGGCGATGCACTGCATGGTACGGCCGTAACGCAGGGCCAGGCCCTTGCGATAGACGTGCTTGAGCTTGCCGATGTTCGAGCTGCCGTATTCGGCGATCGGGATGTCTTCCTCGGCCGGCAGCGCGCAGGGCATCGACGGGCTCCACAGGTATTCGTCGCCCAGCTTGGTGTAGACGAAACGGTGGATCTGCTCGAGGCTCTCGAGCACCTTGGCCGGGTCGGCCAGGGCCGGGGTGATGAACTCCAGCAGCGACTCGGAATAGTCGGTGGTGATCTGCTCGTTGGTCAGCGCCGAACCCAGGGCTTCGGGGTGCGGGGTCTGGGCCAGGCGACCGTCGTGGGTCACCCGCAGGCATTCGCGCTCAATGCCGTGCAGGCACTGCTTGAGCAGGTCGATATTGTCGCCGAGCAGGCTCAGGCGGCGGTTGAGGAGGTCGCTCAAGATGGATTCCTTCACGCGTCAGTCGCCCCAATATGGGGGTAGGGATGACGGTCTACAAGGGTAGTTGGGAAAGGAACTGGCGTTGTCGCCTGGTTTACGCGGTTCCGTCGCTGGCCTATATCCGCCTGATCGCGGGGCAAGCCCGCTCCCACGAAGCCTGTGAGCGTTCGTGGGAGCGGGCTTGCCCCGCGATCAGGTGTACAGCAATACGCCGAAAATACCGCAGATGGGGGCCTGTCAGCTAGAGAACCGCGAAGGTTCCCTGCGCCTTGGCCACCAGCTTGTCGTCCTGAAGCACGTCGGCGTCGACCACCAGCGTGCGCCGCCCGGCGTGCAGCACCCGGGCGGTGCACAGCACCTCGCCCTCGCTGACGGCGCGCATGTAGTTGATCTTGCACTCGATGGTCACGCTCTGCTGGTCGAAGCCATGGCTGGCCGAGCAGGCCAGGCCCATGGCGATGTCCACCAGGCTGAAGATCGCCCCGCCGTGCAGCTTCTGGCCGCGGTTGCGCAGGTGCGGCTCGAGCGCCAGGGCCACCTCTGCAACACCCGTGTCCAGGCGTTGCAGGCGGCAACCCAGCAATTGGCTGAAGGCGCTCTCGACGTACGCTTTCGGTACGTCCATCACTTCTTCTTCAGCTGCTTGGCGTTGGCGAACAGTGCCGCCATGGCGTTGTTGGCCGGTGCGGTGGCGGCGCTGGTCTCGCGCTGGCGCGGCGCCTGCTGCTGGCGGTTGCCGCCGTTGCCACGGTTGCCGCCGCGGTTGCCCTCGACTTTCTCGCCGGGGGTGTCGCTCATGCGCATGGACAGGCCGACGCGCTTGCGCGGGATGTCCACTTCCATGACCTTGACCTTGACCACGTCGCCGGCCTTGACCGCTTCACGCGGGTCCTTGACGAACTTCTCGGACAGCGCCGAGATGTGCACCAGGCCGTCCTGGTGCACGCCGATGTCGACGAAGGCACCGAAGTTGGTGACGTTGGTCACCACACCTTCGAGGATCATCCCCGGCTCCAGGTCCTTGAGGTCCTCGACGCCGTCCTGGAAGGTGGCGGTCTTGAACTCCGGGCGCGGGTCGCGGCCCGGCTTGTCCAGCTCCTGGAGGATGTCGGTGACGGTCGGCAGGCCGAAGCTTTCGTCGGTGAACTTCTTCGGGTCCAGGCGCTTGAGGAAACCGCTGTCGCCGATCAGCGAGCGAATGTCGCGGTCGGTGTCGGCGGCGATGCGCTGCACCAGCGGGTAGGCTTCCGGGTGCACCGCCGAGGCGTCCAGCGGGTTGTCGCCGTTCATCACGCGCAGGAAGCCGGCGGCCTGTTCGAAGGTCTTCTCGCCCAGGCGGCTGACTTTCTTCAGCGCGGCACGGGTGGCGAACGGGCCGTTGGCGTCGCGGTGGCTGACGATGTTCTGCGCCAGGGTCGCGTTGAGGCCGGAAATGCGCGTCAGCAGCGCCACGGAAGCGGTGTTGACGTCGACGCCCACGGCGTTCACGCAGTCCTCGACCACGGCGTCCAGGCCACGGGCCAGCTTCACCTGCGACACGTCGTGCTGGTATTGGCCGACGCCGATGGATTTCGGGTCAATCTTCACCAGTTCGGCCAGCGGGTCCTGCAGGCGACGGGCGATGGACACGGCGCCACGGATCGACACATCCAGGTCCGGGAACTCGCGAGCAGCCAGCTCGGAAGCCGAGTACACCGAGGCGCCGGCCTCGGAGACCATGATCTTGGTGATCTTCAGGGCCGGGTATTTCTTGACCAGCTCGGCCACCAGCTTGTCGCTTTCGCGGCTGGCGGTGCCGTTGCCGATGGCGATCAGCTCGACCGAGTGCTTGGCGCACAGCGCGGCCATGATGGAAATGGTGCGGTCCCAGTCGTTCTTCGGCGCGTGCGGGTAGACCGTGGTGTGGTCCAGCAGCTTGCCGGTAGCATCGACCACGGCGATCTTGCAGCCGGTGCGCAGGCCCGGGTCGAAGCCCAGCGTTGCGCGCGGACCGGCCGGGGCGGCCAGCAGCAGGTCGTGCAGGTTGTGGGCGAAGACGTTGATCGCCTCGCCTTCGGCGTTGTCGCGCAGCTCGCCGAACAGGTCGGTTTCCAGGTGGGTGTACAGCTTGACCTTCCAGGTCCAGCGCACCACTTCGCCCAGCCACTTGTCGGCCGGGCGGTTGCGGTTCTCGATGCCGACCTGCTGGCCGATCATCAGCTCGCACGGGTGCAGGGTGCCCGGCAGCTCCTCGCCGACTTTCAGCGAGGCGCTCAGCACGCCTTCGTTGCGTCCGCGGAAGATCGCCAGGGCGCGGTGCGACGGCGCGGTGCGCAGCAGCTCGTCGTGGGCGAAGTAGTCGCGGAACTTGGCGCCTTCTTCTTCTTTACCGGGAACCACGCGGGCGGTCAGCACCGCTTCCTGCTTGAGGAAGCTGCGCAGCTTGTCGAGCAGGGCAGCGTCCTCGGCGAAGCGCTCCATGAGGATGTACTTGGCGCCTTCCAGGGCAGCCTTGACGTCGGCCACGCCTTTTTCGGCGTCGACGAAACGTGCCGCTTCGCTTTCCGGGTTCAGCTGCGGATCGTTGAACAGGCCGTCGGCCAACTCGCCCAGGCCCGCTTCCAGGGCGATCTGGCCCTTGGTGCGGCGCTTCTGCTTGTACGGCAGGTACAGGTCTTCGAGGCGGGTCTTGGTGTCGGCCAGCTTGATCTCGCGGGCCAGCTCCGGGGTCAGCTTGCCCTGCTCCTCGATGCTGGCCAGGATGCTGGCGCGACGATCGTCGAGCTCGCGCAGGTAGCGCAGGCGTTCTTCCAGGTGGCGCAGTTGGGTGTCATCCAGGCTGCCGGTCACTTCCTTGCGGTAACGGGCGATGAAGGGCACGGTCGATCCTTCGTCCAACAGGCCCACGGCCGCTTCGACCTGTTGTGGGCGCACGCCCAGTTCCTCGGCGATACGGCTGTTGATGCTGTCCATGAAAACCACCTGGCAAGGATTTAAAGCGGCGCATTATACCGATGTGGGAGCGGGTTTACCCGCGAACAGGGTCAAGTCCTTGTCAGGCACCGTGCTGGTTTCTTCGCGGGTAAACCCGCTCCCACAAGCCTGGAAGTGGCGCCGGGGGAAAAATCTGCTAACAATGCACACGGCACGCGCTGCAATGGCTACGCCATAATGCGCGGCGATATCAGAGGAGTTATTCATGACCAGCACCGCAAACGCCGCAGAAGGCGACAAGATTCTCATCGTCGACGACGACCCGGGCCTGAGCAGCCTGCTGGACCGTTTCTTCACCAGCAAGGGCTTCCGTGTCCGCACCGTGCCCAACGTCGAACAGATGGACCGCCTGCTGGCCCGTGAAGTGTTCAACCTGGTGGTCCTCGACCTGATGCTGCCGGGCGAGGACGGCCTGTCCGCGTGCAAGCGCCTGCGCGCGTCGAACAACCAGATCCCGATCATCATGCTCACCGCCAAGGGCGACGAGCTCAGCCGTATCAAGGGCCTGGAGCTGGGCGCCGACGACTACCTGGCCAAGCCGTTCAACCCCGACGAACTGGTGGCCCGGGTCAAGGCCGTGCTGCGCCGCCAGTCCCCGAGCGTGCCGGGCGCGCCGGGCAGCGAGGAAGAGACCGTCACCTTTGGCGACTACGAACTGTCGCTGGCCACCCGCGAACTCAAGCGCGGCGAAGAGACACACATGCTCACCACCGGTGAGTTCGCCGTGCTCAAGGCCCTGGTGATGCACGCCCGCGAGCCGCTGACCCGCGACAAGCTGATGAACCTGGCCCGTGGCCGCGAGTGGGACGCCCTGGAGCGCTCCATCGACGTGCAGATCTCGCGCCTGCGCCGGATGATCGAGCCCGATCCGTCCAAACCACGCTACATCCAGACCGTATGGGGTGTGGGCTACGTCTTCGTGCCGGACGGAAACGCCGGCAAATGAGCCTGTCGGCTCGTCAGGGTGCAGCAGGGCGACCCACGCGGGTCGCCCTGTTTGCGTCTGTGGCGGCCGGCCCTTTCAGTACAGTAGTTGATCGATGAAAACGCCTCTCTGGTTCCCGCAAAGCTTCTTCGCCCGCACCCTCTGGCTGGTGCTGATCGTCGTGCTGTTTTCCAAGGCACTGACGCTCGTGTACCTGCTGATGAACGAGGACGTGCTGGTCGACCGCCAGTACAGCCACGGCGTGGCCCTGACGCTGCGCGCCTACTGGGCTGCGGATGAAGAGAACCGTGACCAGATCGCCGAGGCGGCCGGGCTGATCCGGGTGACCGGCGCCGGCGTGCCGGAGGGCGAGCAGCACTGGCCGTACAGCGAGATCTACCAGCGCCAGATGCAGGCCGAACTGGGCGATGACACCGAGGTGCGCCTGCGCATCCACGCGCCGCCCGCGCTGTGGGTGAATGCCCCGAGCCTGGGCCCGGGCTGGCTCAAGGTGCCGCTGTATCCGCACCCGCTGCGTGGGCAGAAGATCTGGAACGTACTGGGCTGGTTCCTGGCCATCGGCCTGTTGTCCACGGCATCGGCGTGGATCTTTGTGCGTCAGCTCAACCAGCCGCTCAAGCGCCTGGTGTTCGCTGCCCGCCAGCTGGGCCAGGGGCGCAGCGTGCGCCTGCCGATCAGCGACACCCCCAGCGAGATGACCGAGGTGTACCGCGCGTTCAACCAGATGGCCGAGGATGTCGAGCAGGCCGGGCGTGAGCGCGAGCTGATGCTGGCCGGAGTGTCCCATGACCTGCGCACGCCGCTGACCCGGCTGCGCCTGTCGCTGTCGCTGATGGACAACGACAGCGACCTCAGCGAGGACATGGTCCGTGACATCGAAGACATGGACGCGATCCTCGACCAGTTCCTGGCGTTCATTCGTGACGGGCGCGACGAACCGGTGGAGGAGGTCGACCTCAACGACCTGATCTACGAAGTGGTGGCGCCCTACAACCAGCACAAGGAGCAGGTACGGCTGTGCCTGGAGCCGATCCCGCCGTTCCCGCTGCGCCGGGTGTCGCTCAAGCGCATGCTGGGCAACCTGATCGGCAACGCCCTGCATCACGCCGGCAAGGGCGTGGAGGTGGCGGCCTATGTGTCGGGCGAGCAGAGCGCGCCGTATGTGGTGCTCAGCGTGCTGGACCGAGGCGCGGGCATCGACGAGTCGGAGCTGGAGACCATCTTCAACCCGTTCATCCGTGGCGACCGGGCACGGGGCGGCAAGGGCACCGGGTTGGGGCTGGCGATCGTCAAGCGCATTGCCGCGCAGCATGGCGGCAATGTGGAGTTGCGCAATCGCTCCGGTGGCGGGATCGAGGCGCGAGTGAGGTTGCCGCTGGGGTTGTTGTTGCCGCGTAATGCCGTGTGATTTCCGGGGCCGCTTTGCGGCCCTTTCGCGACATCAGGCCGCTCTTACAGGACTGCGCGAGTCCCTGTAGGAGCGGCCTTGTGCCGCGATGGGCTGCGCAGCAGCCCCGGAATCTCAACCCTTGCCCTTGGTCCGTGTCTGATTCGGCCCGCTGTTCTTCTCCAGGTGCTCGATGATCATCCCGGCCACGTCCTTGCCGGTGGTCACCTCGATACCCTCCAGCCCCGGCGATGAATTCACCTCCATCACCAGCGGCCCGTGATTGGATCGCAGGATATCCACCCCCGCCACGCTCAGGCCCATGACCTTCGCCGCGCGAATCGCGGTCATGCGCTCTTCCGGGGTGATCTTGATCAGGCTGGCCACGCCGCCACGGTGCAGGTTGGAGCGGAACTCGCCCGGCTTGGCCTGGCGCTTCATCGAGGCAATCACCTTGTCGCCCACCACGAAGCAGCGGATATCGGCGCCCCCGGCCTCCTTGATGTATTCCTGGACCATGATGTTCTGCTTCAGGCCCATGAACGCCTCGATCACCGACTCGGCGGCCTTGGCGGTTTCGCACAGCACCACGCCGATGCCCTGGGTACCTTCGAGCACCTTGATCACCAGTGGCGCGCCGTTGACCATCTGGATCAGGTCGGGAATGTCGTCCGGCGAGTGGGCGAAACCGGTGATCGGCAGGCCGATACCGCGCCGAGACAGCAGTTGCAGCGAGCGCAGCTTGTCCCGCGAGCGGGCGATGGCCACCGACTCGTTGAGCGGGTAGACGCCCATCATCTCGAACTGGCGCAGCACCGCGCAGCCATAGAAAGTGACCGATGCGCCGATGCGCGGGATCACTGCATCGAACCCCTCCAGCGGCTTGCCGCGGTAATGGATCTGCGGCTTGTGGCTGGCGATGTTCATATAGGCCCGGAGCGTGTCGATCACCACCACTTCGTGGCCCCGCTGGATACCGGCCTCGACCAGGCGGCGGGTGGAATACAGACGCGGATTGCGCGACAGCACAGCGATCTTCATGCAGCACCTGTGACAGGGGAAAGGGTGGCCGGGAAGGCCGGTTTGTCCTGGACGTACTTCAGACCTGGGTTGACCACCAGCTGGCCATGGATGAGCGCTTTCGAGCCGAGCAGCAGCCGATAGCGCATGCTCTTGCGGCAGGCCAGGGTGAATTCGACTTCCCAGACCCGGTCACCGAGCGCCAGGGCCGTGCGGATCACATAGCGGATCTGGGCCTGGCCATTGGAGCTCTTGATGGTCTTCATGGTCACCAGCGGCGCCTCGCAACGTCGGTGGCGCAACTGCACCACCGAGCCCAGGTGCGCGGTGAAACGCACCCATGGCTGGCCATCGCGCTCGAACGGTTCGACCTCGGTGGCGTGCAGGCTGGAGGTGCTGGCACCGGTGTCGATCTTGGCGCGCAGGCCGGCGACACCCAGCTCGGGCAGGGCGACCCACTCGCGCAGGCCGATCACAGTCAGGTGGTCAAATGTCTTCACGAAGCGTGCCCTGGGGATATGGAGGTGAACTGTAATGACGGCACGGACTTTTTGCATCCGTCAGTCACGGTAGTACAGTTCCGTGAAAGACAGAATTCGAGGAAAGACCATGGCACAAAAGCCTGAAGACGACGACAAGGTACGCCTGGACAAATGGCTGTGGGCGGCGCGCTTCTACAAGACCCGCGCCTTGGCCAAGGCGGCGATCGAAAGCGGCAAGGTGCACTGCCGGGGCGAGCGCTGCAAGCCGGGCAAGGAGCCGCGGGTGGGCGACGAGTTCGTGCTGCGCACCGGTTTCGACGAGCGCACCGTGGTGGTCAGGGCATTGTCGGTGGTGCGCCGCGGAGCGCCCGAGGCGCAGACGCTCTACGAGGAAACTGCCGAGAGCGTGAAACGTCGCGAACAGGCGGCCGAGATGCGCAAGGCGGGCGCGCTGGGCATGACCAGCGATGGGCGACCGAACAAGAAGCAGCGGCGGCAGATCCACCAGTTGCAGGGCAATTTCGAATGATCGGTGCTGCTGTGCAGCCCTCGCAATCAGCCCCTTGCAACATCCGGTAACTCCTCGACAGATGAGCAGGAAAATGGGATTCACTACCATTTACACTTCTCAATCCAGCGAGGAGTACCCCCGATGTTGCCCCGCAAGCCCCTACTGGCCGCCCTGGCCCTCACTCTGTTCGGCGGCACCGCCCAGGCGGCGGATGAAGTGGTGGTGTACTCCTCGCGCATCGATGAGCTGATCAAGCCGGTGTTCGACGCCTATACCGCCAAGACCGGCGTCAAGATCAAGTTCATCACCGACAAGGAAGCCCCGCTGATGCAGCGCATCAAGGCCGAGGGCGAGAACGGCGTGGCCGACCTGCTGCTCACCGTCGATGCCGGCAACCTCTGGCAGGCCGAGCAGATGGGCATCCTGCAGCCGATCAAGTCGGCGGTCATCGACCAGAATATCCCTGCGCAGTACCGCGCCTCGTCCCATGACTGGACCGGCCTGAGCCTGCGTGCGCGGACCATCGCCTACTCCACCGAGCGGGTCAAGCCGGCGGAGCTGACCACCTACGAAGCCTTGGCCGACAAAAATTGGGAAGGCCGCCTGTGCTTGCGTACGGCGAAGAAGGTCTACAACCAGTCGCTGACCGCCACGCTGATCGAGAACCACGGCGAGGCCGAGACCGAGAAGCTGATCAAGGGCTGGGTCAACAATCTGTCCACCGATGTGTTCTCCGACGACACCGCGGTGATCCAGGCCATCGCCGCCGGCCAGTGCGACGTGGGCATCGTCAACACCTACTACTACGGGCGCCTGCACAAGGAAAAGCCCGACCTGCCGGTGAAGCTGTTCTGGCCCAACCAGGGCGACCGTGGCGTGCACGTCAACCTGTCGGGCATCGGCCTGACCAAGCATGCGCCGCATCCGGAAGCGGCGAAGAAACTGGTGGAGTGGATGACCGGCGAGGAGGCGCAGAAGCTGTTCGCCGACATCAACCAGGAGTTCCCGGCCAACCCGAAGGTCATGCCTTCGACGGAAGTCGCGGCCTGGGGCAGCTTCAAGGCCGACAGCATTCCGGTGGAAGTCGCCGGCAAGCGCCAGGCCGAAGCGATTCGCTTGATGGACCGGGCTGGCTGGAACTGAGTTTCAACGCTTATCCTTGCGGGGCCCTACAAGGGCCCCTTCGCGGCTAAAGCCGCTCCCACAGGTTCTGCGCTGCCTGGCAGGTTTGCGCGATTCCTGTGGGAGCGGCTTTAGCCGCGAACGACCGCGTAGCGGTCGCCACCTGCAACCGAGACTCCTGCATTGCCCCACACCCCCCAACGCCGCTGGTACCTGCCGGTCTCCCTGACCGCCGCCCTGGTCCTGCTCCCGCTGAGCGTCCTGCTGCTGTCCTGGCAATCGGTCGACATGCAGATCTGGTCGCACCTGCTCGACACCCAGATGGGCCGCCTGCTGGGCAACACCCTGACCCTGGTGCTGGGGGTGGGCCTCGGCGTGACCGTGCTGGGGGTGAGCCTGGCCTGGCTCACCAGCCTCTGCGAATTCCCCGGTCGGCGCTGGCTGGACTGGGCGCTGATGCTGCCGTTCGCGATTCCGGCCTATGTCCTGGCGTTCGTCTTCGTCGGCCTGCTCGACTTCGCAGGCCCGGTGCAGACGGCCCTGCGCGAGGTGTTCGGGCCCATGCGCCTGCCGCGGGTGCGCTCCACGGGCGGCGTGATCACGGTGCTGGTGCTGGTGTTCTATCCCTATGTCTACCTGCTGGCGCGCACCGCGTTCATGGCCCAGGGCAAGGGCCTGATGGAGGCGGCGCGGGTACTCGGGCTGTCGCCGCTGCAGGCGTTCTGGCGGGTGGCCTTGCCCATGGCGCGCCCGGCCATCGGCGCCGGCATCGCCCTGGCGCTGATGGAGACCCTGGCCGATTTCGGCGCGGTGGCGGTGTTCAACTTCGACACCTTCACCACGGCCATCTACAAGACCTGGTACGGCTTCTTCAGCCTGTCCAGCGCGGCGCAGCTGGCCAGCCTGCTGCTGCTGGCGGTGATGCTGGTGCTGTATGGCGAGCGCCGCGCCCGTGGTGCCAGCCGCAGCGGCAATGAGCGGCCGCGAGGCCAGGCGCTGTACCACCTGCGGGGGATCAAGGCATTGGCCGCCAGCGGCTGGTGCCTGCTGGTGTTCGCCTGCGCCTTCGTCATTCCGATGCTGCAGTTGCTGGCGTGGTTCTGGCAGCGCGGCCGACACGATCTGGATGAGCGGTATGTCGGGTTGGTCCTGCACACTTTGTACCTGGGCGCCATGGCGGCGCTGATCACGGTCAGTGTGGCCATGCTGATGGCCTTCGCCCGGCGCCAGGCGCCGACCACGGCCATCCGCGCCGGGGTCGGCCTGGCCAACCTCGGCTATGCCTTGCCGGGCTCGGTGCTGGCTGTATCGATCATGCTGGCGTTCAGCTACCTGGACAACCAACTGGTGGTGCCGCTGTCGCAATGGTTGGGCGGGGCGGGCAAGCCGTTGCTGCTGGGCAGCCTGTCGGCCCTGCTGCTGGCCTACCTGGTGCGCTTCATCGCCGTGGCCTATGGCCCGTTGGAAAGCAGCCTGGAGCGGATCCGTCCGTCGTTGCCGGAGGCGTCGCGCAGCCTCGGGGTCGCCGGGCCGGGATTGTTTTTCAAGGTGTATCTGCCGTTGCTGGTGCCCGGTGCGCTCAGCGCCGCCCTGCTGGTGTTCGTCGACGTGTTGAAAGAGATGCCGGCGACCCTGCTGATGCGCCCGTTCGGCTGGGACACCCTGGCCGTGCGGGTGTTCGAGATGACCAGCGAGGGCGAATGGGCACGGGCCTCGCTGCCGGCCCTGACCCTGGTGCTGGTCGGCCTGCTGCCGGTGATCGGCCTGATCCGTCGCTCGGCCCATCGTCCGGGCCACCCGCGCTGAGGGTGCCACGCAGCTTCCTTGCGGCTACAATGCGCGGCATTCGCAGCGACGGGTCCTACAAGAACAGGTGATGATTGAACATCGCCGACCGCCGCCGCCTCGCCACGCCCGGAAGGAGAAACCCATGGGACAGCGTACGCCTCTGTATGACCTGCACCTGGCGCTCGGCGCCAAGACGGTCGATTTCGGCGGATGGGACATGCCCCTGCATTACGGCTCGCAAGTCGAGGAGCACCACCAGGTGCGCAGTGACTGCGGGGTCTTCGATGTCTCCCACATGACCGTCATCGATATCGACGGTTGCGCCGCCACACCCTGGCTGCAACACCTGCTGGCCAATGACGTGACGCGTCTGGAAAGCCCCGGCAAGGCCCTCTACAGCCCCCTGCTCAACGCCGACGGCGGGGTGATCGACGACCTGATCGCCTACCGCACCGAGGACGGCTACCGTCTGGTGGCCAATGCCGCCACCCGCGACAAGGTACTGGCCTGGCTGCAAGCGCGTAGCGAAGGTTTCAAGGTCGGTTTCAAGGTGCGCCCTGACCTGGCCATTCTCGCCATCCAGGGCCCCCATGCCCGGGAAAAGGTCGCCGCCTTGCTCAGCGCCTCGCGTGCCGCGCTGATCCGCGAACTGCGCTCGTTCGAAGGCCTCGCCGACGGTGACTGGTTCATCGCCCGCACCGGTTATACCGGCGAGGACGGCCTGGAGATCATCCTTCCCGGCGCACAGGCCCCGGCGTTCTTCAACGACCTGGTCGGCGCCGGCATCGCCCCGAGCGGCCTGGGCGCGCGCGATACGCTGCGCCTGGAAGCCGGCATGAACCTGTATGGCCAGGACATCGACGAAGCCCACACCCCGCTGACCTCCAACCTGGGTTGGAGCGTCGCCTGGGAGCCGGCGGGGCGCGAATTCATTGGCCGTGCCGGCCTGCTGGCGGAAATCGAGCAGGGCGTGAAGGAAAAACTGGTCGGCCTGGTGCTCGAGGAGCGGGGTGTACTGCGTGCCCACCAGGTGGTCCGTGTATCCGGGATTGGCGAAGGAGAGATAACCAGTGGTAGTTTCTCGCCTACGCTGAGCAAATCCATTGCCCTGGCCCGCGTGCCCATGGCCACCGGCGACCGCGCCGAGGTGGAGATCCGCGGCAAGTGGTACCCGGTGCGGGTGGTCAAGCCGACCTTCGTGCGCCATGGCAAGATCCTGATCTGATTATTCAAATGGCGGGCCGACCGCTGACCCTAACGAGGAATACAAGACAATGAGCCAAATCCCCGCCGACCTGCGTTTTGCCGAAAGCCATGAATGGGCCCGCCTGGAAGCCGATGGCACAGTGACCGTGGGTATCAGCGACCACGCCCAGGAAGCCCTGGGTGACGTGGTGTTCGTCGAGCTGGCCGAAGTCGGCAAGGTGTTCACCGCTGGCGACGCCGCTGGCGTGGTCGAGTCGGTCAAGGCAGCTTCGGACATCTACGCGCCGGTGGGTGGCGAGGTGATCGCGGTCAACGATGCGCTGGCCGACAGCCCGGAGCTGCTCAACGAGTCGCCGTACGATTCGTGGATCTTCAAGCTCAAGCCGAGCGACAAGTCCGAGCTGGACAAACTGCTGGATGCCGCTGGTTACGCAGCCCTGATCGGCGAGTGACAGGACCGGCCTCATCGCGGGGCAAGCCCGCTCCCACGCATGGTACACATCGTGGGAGCGGGCTTGCCCCGCGATGAGGCCGGTATTGTAAAAGCAAGTTTTCCCGCAACATCGCCGATCCCTTCCTAGACTTGTAAGTCTCCCATGAGAACTGGTCCAGGAAGAGATCGTCGCCATGTCCCAGTCGCCATCCCTGCATCAACTGCAAGAGCCCAATCCGTTCCTGCGTCGCCACCTGGGGCCCGATGCCCAGGAGCAGCAGGCCATGCTCGACGCTCTCGGCGTCGCCAGCCGCAGCGAACTGATCGAGCAGACGGTACCGCCGGGCATCCGCTTCAACCGCCCGCTGGACCTGCCGCCAGCCCTCGATGAGCAGGCCGCGCTGGCCAGGCTGGCGAGCCATGCCGCGCAGAACCAGCTGTGGACCAGCCTGATCGGCATGGGCTACCACGCGACCATCACCCCTACGGTCATCCTGCGCAACGTGCTGGAGAATCCCGGCTGGTACACCGCCTACACGCCCTATCAGCCGGAAATCGCCCAAGGGCGGCTGGAGGCGCTGCTGAACTACCAGCAGATGGTCATCGACCTCACCGGCCTGGCCCTGGCCAATGCCTCGTTGCTCGACGAGGCCACCGCCGCCGCCGAGGCCATGGCCATGGCCAAACGTGTGGCACGCAGCAAGAGCAATGCCTTTTTCGCCGACGAGCACTGCCACCCGCAGACCCTGTCGGTGCTCAAGACCCGCGCCGAGGGCTTCGGCTTCGAGCTGATCATCGATTCTGTGGATAACCTGGCCAAGCACAAGGTATTCGGGGCGTTGCTGCAGTACCCGGACACCCACGGCGAGGTGCGCGACCTGCGTCCGCTGGTCGAGCAACTGCACGCCCAGCAGGCCCTGGCCTGCGTCGCCGCCGACATTCTCAGCCTGGTGGTGCTGACGCCGCCGGGCGAGCTGGGGGCCGACGTGGTGCTCGGCTCGACCCAGCGCTTTGGCGTGCCCATGGGCTACGGCGGGCCACACGCGGCCTATTTCGCCTGCCGCGACGACTACAAGCGGGCCATGCCCGGGCGCATCATCGGCGTGTCCCGCGATGCCCGCGGCAACACCGCGCTGCGCATGGCCCTGCAGACCCGCGAGCAACACATCCGCCGGGAGAAGGCCAACTCCAATATCTGCACGGCCCAGGTGCTGCTGGCCAACATCGCCGGCTTCTACGCTGTCTACCACGGCCCCGAGGGCCTGCAGCGCATCGCCCAGCGGGTGCACAGGCTGACCTTCATCCTTGCCGCCGGCCTCGAAGCCAAGGGCATCAAGCGCCTCAACCAGCACTTCTTCGATACCCTGACCCTGGACGTCGGCGGCACCCAGGCGGCGATCATCGAAAGCGCCGTGAACGCCCGCATCAACCTGCGCATCCTCGGGCGCGGGCATCTGGGGGTGAGCCTGGACGAAACCTGTGACGAAGCCACGGTGCTCAAGCTGCTGGATATCTTCCTCGGCGTCGATCATGGCCTGGATATCGCCACGCTCGACCAGCAGGCGCTGCCCGAAGGCATCCCCGGCGCGCTGGTGCGCCGTACCCCGATCCTCGGCCACCCGGTGTTCAACCTGCACCACAGCGAAACCGAGATGCTGCGCTACCTCAAGCAGCTGGAGAACAAGGACCTGGCTTTGAACCAGTCGATGATCCCACTGGGCTCGTGCACCATGAAGCTCAACGCCACCAGCGAGATGATCCCGATCACCTGGCCGGAGTTCGCCCAGCCGCACCCCTTCGCCCCGGCCGCCCAGGTGCAAGGCTACAAGGCGATGATCGACGAGCTGGAAAGCTGGTTGTGCGCCATCACCGGCTTCGACGCCATCTGCATGCAACCCAACTCCGGCGCCCAGGGCGAATACGCCGGGCTCATGGCCATCACCCGTTACCACCGCAGCCGTCACCAGCCCGGGCGCACCTTGTGCCTGATCCCGTCCTCGGCCCATGGCACCAACCCGGCATCGGCGCAGATGGCCGGCATGGAAGTGGTGATCGTCGAGTGCGACGAAGACGGCAACGTCGATCTCGACGATCTCAAGGCCAAGGTCCACGCCGCCGGCGAGCGGCTGTCATGCCTCATGGTGACCTACCCCTCCACCCATGGCGTGTACGAGGAGGGGATCCGCGAGATCTGCGAAGTGGTGCACCAGTACGGTGGGCAGGTGTACATGGACGGCGCCAACCTCAATGCCCAGGTGGGGCTGGCGCGACCGGCGGACATCGGTGCCGATGTCTCGCACATGAACCTGCACAAGACCTTCTGCATTCCCCATGGCGGTGGCGGTCCGGGCATGGGCCCGATCGGCATCCGCGCGCACCTCAAGTCGTTCGTCGCCAGCCACCCGGTGGTGCCGGTGCCGGGCTTGGAGCCGACCAACAGCGCGGTGAGCGCTGCGCCCTGGGGCAGTGCCAGCATCCTGCCGATCAGCTGGATGTACATCGCCATGATGGGGCCGCAACTGGCCGACGCCAGCGAGGTGGCGATCCTGTCCGCCAACTACCTGGCCAGCCAGCTGCGCGATGCCTTCCCGGTGCTCTACCGTGGGCGCAACCAACGGGTGGCCCATGAGTGCATCTTCGACCTGCGGCCGCTCAAGGCGCTGACCGGCATCACCGAGGAGGATGTGGCCAAGCGCCTGATGGACTACGGCTTCCATGCGCCGACCATGTCGTTCCCGGTGCCGGGCACGCTGATGGTCGAGCCCACCGAGAGCGAGTCGAAGGCCGAACTGGACCGTTTCGTCGAGGCGATGCTGGCGATCAGGGCGGAAATCGCCGAGGTGCAGGAGGGCAACTGGCCGGCCGAGGACAATCCGCTCAAGCATGCGCCGCACACCCTGGCCGACGTGCTGGCGCCGTGGAACCGGCCATACAGCATCGAGCAGGGCATCGCCCCCAGCGCTCACGCGCGCCAGCACAAGTACTGGCCGGCGGTGAACCGGGTCGACAACGTGTATGGAGACAGGAACCTGTTCTGTGCGTGCGTGCCGGTGGAGGCATATCGCAGAGAGGGGAACCATCCCCTGTAGGAGCGGCCTTGTGCCGCGAAAAGGGGTGCGAAGCACCCCCGGCGATTCGTGGACCAAGCTGATATCGCCGGAGCCGCTTTCGGCCCTTTCGCGGCACAAGGCCGCTCCTACAGAAGGGAGCGTTTGTTTTGAATGATTACTCGGCCACGGCGTTCTTGGCCAGGATCGCGTTGGCCAGTTCCATGTCGCTGGCCTGGACGCCCGGGTTGTCCGCGCGCACCTGGCGGATCGCGGCTTCCAGGAACGGCCCGCGGATGGCGCCTTCGCTGGCGACAAAGCTGCCGGCGTCGTCCTGGGCGGCGACGATCAGCTTGTGATCCTTGAAGGTCAGGTAGGTCGAGGCAGTGGTGGCACCGGAGGAGATGATGTTGCGCCAGAACGTGTCGGCCATGGCGGAGCCAAGGGGCAGCGAGCAGAGGACGGTGGCTGCGATGGCTGTTTTGAAACGCATGATGAATCACCTCGGTCGATGAGGGCTGTCGGAATGCCGGTTTGATCCGGTTTTCCGCTGCCAAGTTCCCGACCACACAGGGGATTTCTTACTTATCCACAGACCCGCAGCACTTCCTCGAGGGAGGTCAGCCGTTGCTCGGCCAGCCGGCGCCCGCAGCGGCGCAGGTCGTGCAGGCCATCGGCGGCCGCCTGCTGGCGCAGCGCCTCCAGATCGGCGCCCGGGGTAATGCGCCGGCGCAGCGCGCTGCCGACCCGGAGCAGCTCGAACAGCCCGGTGCGGCCATGAAAGCCGCTGCCCCTGCAGGTCAGGCAGGCCGGGCGATCAGTGTGCTCCATGCCTTGGCAGGACGGACACAGGGTGCGCACCAGCCGCTGGGCCATGACCCCGAGCAACGTGGCCCTGATCAGGTAGTCGGCCACCTTCAGCTCCTGCAGGCGGGTTATCGCCGCGCAGGCATCGTCGGTGTGCAGGGTGGACAGCACCAGGTGGCCGGTCAGGGCCGCTTGTACTGCCACCTGGGCGGTTTCCTGATCGCGGATCTCGCCGATCATGATGATGTCCGGGTCCTGCCGCAGCAGGGCGCGCACGCCATCGGCGAAGCCCAGGCCCAGGCCTGGTTGCACCTGCAGCTGGTTGATCGCAGGCTCCAGTCGCTCGATGGGGTCTTCGATGCTGCACAGGTTGACCTGGGGCGTGGCCAGGTGGCGCAGGCTGGCGTACAGGGTACTGGTCTTGCCCGAGCCGGTGGGCCCGGTCACCAGCAGGATACCCTGGCGTCGCTGCAGCAGGGCTTTCCACTGGGTGAGCAAGGGCGCCTCCAGGCCAAGGTGTTCGAGGGTTTCGTGGCGTAGCTGCGGATCGAACAGGCGCAGCACCAGCTTTTCGCCGAATGGCGTGGGCAGCGTGGACAGGCGCAGTTCGATCTGCGCGCCATCCGCCAGGCGGCTTTTCAGGCGGCCGTCCTGTGGCCGGCGTTTCTCCGCCACGTTCATCCGGCCCAGGTGCTTGAGGCGGCTGACCATGGCCAGGGCGACGCCGGCCGGGAAGGCATAGACGGGGTACAGCAGGCCATCGATGCGCAGGCGCAGGTGACCCAGTTCACGGCGCGGTTCCAGGTGGATATCGCTGGCGCGCTGTTCGATGGCGTATTGCAGTATCCAGTCGACGATGCGCACCACATGCTGATCGTCGGCGTCCGCCTGCGCTTGGCTAGCGCCGAGCTCCAGCAGTTGCTCCAGCTCGCCGAGCCCGGGTGTAGGGGGCTGTCCGGCACCGCGCAGCGAATGCGCCAGGCCGAAGAAGGTGGGCGTCAGCTGGCGGATCTGCCGTGGACTGGCCAGCACCCGTTGCACGCGCTTGCCCAGGGCTTGGCTCAGGTCGGCTTCCCAGTCACGTCGATAGGGTTGGGCGCTGGCCACGGTGACGCTGCTGTCGTCCACTGCCACGGCGAGAATGCCGTGGCGTTCGGCGAAGGCCGCGGACATCAGGTTGGCGATCTGTGTCAGGTCGACCCGCAGCGGGTCGATGTGCAGGAACGGTTGGCCCACCACGCCCGCCAGCCAGTGGCAGAGCGCGTCGAGGCTCAGGTGCTGGCCAGGGTGCAACGGGTCTGCCAGGGCCAGCTCGGCAATCAGCTCCAGGGGATGCTTGTCAGGGTGCAGCCTGGCCCGTTCGAGCGCCTTGAGCGCGTCGCAGGCGGCGATCCGCTGTTCGGCGAGCAAGGCGTCGAGCAGGCGGTTCAGGTCCAGGTCTTGGTTAGCGTTGGCGAACATGGCGATATCCCTGCCAGGTGATCCATGACGCTGGCAAGGCTAGCCAGAGGGCGCGGCGGTCGGGTGAATAAAGGGTTTCGGAATCTTGCCGGAGCGCGATCAGGCCGAGGCGGCCTGCGCCAGGCGTGGCCGGCACTCCAGGCTGACATCGGCCACGCAGACCAGGTTGCGCAGCTTCTGCGCGATGACTTCGGCGCGGTGCCAGCTCAGGCCGCCGATGCCGATTTCCATGTCCAGCAGGTCATCGCACTGGCTGACCTGCACGCTGTGCGGCGTGAGGAACTGCAGGGCGAACAGGTTGAGCACCCGGCACAGGCTGTCCGGTTCCGCCTCGGCCTGCAGGCGGTAGTGGACGGTGCTGTGGGCGGTGTTGGCGGCCCAGGCGTCGATCCTGGGATGTTCGGCTGCGTGCATGGCGTATCTCCGCGAAAGTGGAGAAATTCTTGCACGTTGGCGGTGGCATTTATTCGCTATGATTTGAGTGTTTTGCATCTATTGCGAATAATTCAATTCGCTAAGTTGAGCTTTGGAGAATTGATAATGCATGGCGTATTGGATGCCTATGATCGGCGGATCCTCGAATTGCTGCAGGAGGACGCGTCGCTGTCCAGTGCGCAGATCGCCGAGCGCGTGGGCTTGTCGCAGTCGCCGTGCTGGCGGCGCATCCAGCGCTTGAAGGAGGAGGGTGTGATCCGCGGGCAGGTGACCCTGCTGGATCGCAAGAAGGTGGGGCTGAACACGCAGATCTTCGCCGAGGTAAAGCTCAACGCCCACGGGCGTTCGAACTTCGCCGAGTTCACCGAGGCGATCCGCGGTTTTCCCGAAGTGCTGGAATGCTACGTGCTGATGGGGGCGGTGGACTTCCTGCTGCGCATCGTCACCTCGGATATCGAGGCTTACGAGCGGTTCTTCTTCGAAAAGCTGTCGAACGTGCCGGGTATCCAGGAGGTGAACTCGATCGTGGCCTTGTCGGAGATCAAGTCGACCACCAGCTTGCCGTTGAGACCCTGAAGCGTCGATCGTGGAACAAGCCCGCTCCCACGCAGTGCAGGAGCGGGCGGCGCGGACTCAGGCCTTGAGCAGGTGCTTCCAGGCGCGGTTCTGCTCGATGGCGCGGGCCTGCTCGATGCGGGCTTCGAGCAGTTCTTCCTTGCCTTCTTCGACCAGCGGCAGCTCGGCCAGCTCGTGCAGTTTGTTCAGCTCGCCGTAGAGACGGTCCTGCTGCGGCAGGTCCAGCACCTGGCGGGCGTGGTGCAGCCACGCCTGCACGCATTCGATGCGCGGCAGCTGCTCGGCCAGGTCTTCCGGGCGCTGCACGTACAGCGGCAGCTTCAGGGCGCGGGACTCCTCGCCCAGCAGGTGCTGCAGCCAGCTGGCCAGCTGCGCGTTGCCCTGGCGCTCGCCACGGCCCTTGCGCTCGGCGGTCCAGGCGCGGGCAGTCAGCCAGCGCGCGGTCTCCAGGGAGAACTGGCCCCAGCGCGGGTCTTCCAGCTCTTCGGCGAACTGCTCGGGGGCGGCGCGGCGAATGTCCTCGTCATCGTTGCCGGCCAGCACCAGCGGGCGCCAGTCTTCCAGCAGCGCGTCGAGGCTGGCGCGCAGGGCGCGGGTGGTCGGGCGCGGCGCGGCCTGGCCAAGGCTGGCGGTGAGGGCGCGCAGTTCGGCCAGGCAGCGAACCCAGTCCTGCAGCAGGCGCCAGTGGCCATTGTGGCGATACTGCTCGGCCAGGCGCTGGCTGCTGCCCAGCAGTTGCCAGGCGAGGGCGGCGTAGGCGTCGTCCAGCGGCATCTCGGCCTGCAGTTCGGTCACCGGCAGGCCCAGCTCGTAGCTGTCCGGATCGAGCAGGCGGTAGCCGCGCTCGGCCTTGCTGATGTCGCAGGGCATCAGGGCCAGGCTGGCGGACAGCTCGGCGGCCAGCTCCAGCAGCGCTTCCGGGGCCCCTTCACGCAGCTCCAGCTCCAGTTCGCAGATCTCTTCCTTGCGCTTGCCGGCGATGACGAAACCCTGGTCCAGCGCAGCCTCGATCACCACCTTCGCCTTGCCGCGGCCCCAGGAGATCTCGGCGTACTCGCGGGTGAAGTCGGTGGTGAACAGCGGCTTGATGGTCTTCTTGTCCAGCTCGGCCAGTTGCTCGGGCCAGCAGGCGGCGTCGAGCTTCTTCAGGTCGAGCTTGGCCTTGTCCAGGTGCCACTCGTGCTCGTTGCGCTCGGACAGCCCGGCGACGCTCTGGCCACGGCACTTGAGGGTCTGGATGATGACCTCGCCATCGCGACGCAGGCGCAGGGCAACACGGGCGGCGGACAGGTCGCGCTCCGGGGTGTCGAAGTACTGGTTGAGCAGTTCGCGGGTCTGCCAGCCGGACTTGTTGCGCTTCTTCAGCAGGGGGTGCTCGCGCAGCGCGGCAAGGGTCTCGCGGCTGGCGCGGAGTTTGAGTTCGGTTTCTTTGTGCATCGCGGGCTCGGAAGGAGGGGCATCGTTGTCGAGCAGTCTACAGGAGTCAGGGGATGACTGTCGGTCCGTGCCGCCCCCTTCGCGGGTAAACCCGCTCCCACAGGGTTTGCATTGTACTTGTGGGAGCGGGTTTACCCACGAAATGCGCGCACCTCGGTCCCGGCAATGGCTTGCTCTACTTAGGGATTGCATTGTTATGATGACCTTCGATGCCGTCTAGGAGTCCGCGCATGCCGTTGCCGTCGCTGAAAGACCAGTTCGCCGCCCTGATCGCCGCGCCCTCGGTCAGTTGCACTCAACCCGCGCTGGACCAGTCCAACCGCGCGGTCATCGACCTGCTGGCCGGCTGGCTGGATGACCTGGGCTTCACCTGCGAGATCCAGCAGGTCAGCCCCGGCAAGTTCAACCTCCTGGCCAGCCGCGGCACCGGCCCGGGCGGCCTGGTGCTGGCCGGGCACAGCGATACCGTGCCCTTTGACCCGCAGCTGTGGAGCAGCGATCCACTCAAGCTGACCGAGGTCGATGGCCGTTGGGTCGGGCTGGGTAGCTGCGACATGAAAGGCTTCTTCGCCCTGGTCATCGACGCGGTGATCCCGCTGCTCGAACACGACTTCACGCAACCGCTGCTGATCCTCGCCACCTGCGACGAGGAAAGCTCGATGTCCGGCGCCCGCGCCCTGGCCGAGGCCGGCCAGCCGCTCGGACGGGCGGCGGTGATCGGCGAACCCACCGGGCTCAAGCCGATCAGGATGCACAAGGGCATCCTCATGGACCGCATCGATATCCTTGGCCGCAGTGGCCATTCGTCGGATCCGAGCCTGGGCCGCAGCGCCATGGAAGCCATGCACGCGGTGATGGGTGAGCTGATGGGCCTGCGTCGCACCTGGCAGGAGCAGTACCGCAACCCGCAGTTCACGGTGCCGACGCCGACCCTGAACTTCGGCTGCATCCACGGTGGCGACAACCCCAACCGCATCTGTGGCCAGTGCGCCCTGGAGTTCGACCTGCGCCCGCTGCCGGGCATGGATGTCGAGCAGCTGCGCGCGGCGATCCGCGGCAAGCTCGCGCCATTGGCCGAGCGCCATGAAGTGCGTATCGACTATGCGCCGCTGTTCCCCGAAGTGCCGCCGTTCGAGCAGAACGCCGACAGCGAACTGGTGCGGGTGGCCGAGCGTCTGACCGGCCACCGAGCCGAAGCGGTGGCCTTTGGCACCGAAGCACCTTATCTTCAGCAGCTCGGTTGCCAGACCATCGTGCTCGGCCCGGGTGACATCGCCTGTGCCCACCAGCCCGGCGAATACCTTGAAATGTCACGAATCGAGCCTACCGTGCGTCTATTGCGTGACCTGATCCGGCACTATTGCCTGAGCCATTGATCTTTCCCTGACCAGAGGAGACCGCGCGTGACCGCAAGCCTGTTCCGACGATGACTTTCGAACGTTGTGCGCCTTTTCGTTCTCCGTTCACTTATCCACAGGCCCTGTCATGCCCGATTACGTCAACTGGCTGCGTCATGCGTCTCCCTACATCAACGCCCACCGCGACTGCACCTTCGTGGTCATGCTCCCCGGTGACGGCGTCGAACACCCGAACTTCGGCAACATCGTCCACGACCTGGTGCTGCTGCACAGCCTTGGCGTGCGCCTGGTGCTGGTCCACGGCTCGCGCCCGCAGATCGAAAGCCGCCTGGCCGCGCGCGGCCTGACCCCGCACTACCATCACGGCATGCGCATCACCGACGCGGCAACGCTTGACTGCGTGATCGATGCAGTCGGCGCCCTGCGCCTGGCCATCGAGGCGCGCCTGTCGATGGACATGGCGGCCTCGCCGATGCAGGGCTCGCGCCTGCGGGTGGCCTCCGGCAACCTGGTCACGGCACGGCCGATCGGCGTGCTCGAAGGGGTCGACTACCACCACACCGGCGAGGTGCGCCGGGTCGACCGCAAGGGCATCAACCGCCTGCTCGACGAGCGCTCCATCGTGCTGCTGTCGCCGCTGGGCTATTCGCCGACCGGCGAGATCTTCAACCTCGCCTGCGAGGACGTGGCCACCCGCGCCGCCATCGAGCTGGGTGCCGACAAGCTGCTGCTGTTCGGCGCCGAACCGGGCCTGCTGGACGCCCATGGCCAGCTGGTGCGCGAGCTGCGGCCACAACACATTGCGCCGCACCTGCAGCGCCTGGGCAGCGACTACCAGGCCGAGCTGCTGGATGCCGCCGCCGAGGCCTGCAAGGGCGGCGTGGCGCGCAGTCATATCGTCAGCTATGCCGAGGACGGTGCACTGCTGACCGAGCTGTTCACCCGTGGCGGTGGCGGCACGCTGGTGTCCCAGGAGCAGTTCGAGGTGGTGCGCGAGGCGACCATCGAGGATGTCGGCGGCCTGCTGGAGCTGATCAGCCCGCTGGAAGAGCAGGGCATTCTGGTGCGCCGTTCGCGCGAGGTGCTGGAGCGGGAGATCGAGCAGTTCAGCGTGGTCGAGCGCGAGGGCATGATTATCGCCTGCGCGGCGCTGTACCCGATTGCCGACTCCGAGGCCGGGGAGCTGGCGTGCCTGGCGGTGAACCCGGAGTACCGGCATGGCGGGCGTGGCGACGAGTTGCTCGAGCGCATCGAGGAGCGGGCGCGCAAGCTGGGGCTCAATACCCTGTTCGTGTTGACGACCCGGACTGCGCACTGGTTCCGTGAGCGCGGCTTCGCACCCAGTGGCGTGGAACGGCTGCCGGCGGCGCGGGCGTCGCTGTACAACTACCAGCGTAATTCGAAGATCTTCGAGAAGCCGCTCTGACAGCAAATACGGCCCCTGTAGGAGCGGCCTTGCCGAGGCGTCGGACCGGCCGGAAAGGGCCGCGCAGCGGCCCCGGCAATTTCAGAATTGATGCACAAATCTTGGGGGCGCTTCGCACCCCTTTCGCGGCGCAAGGCCGCTCCTACACATGGATGGGTGTATCTGCGGGCCAAAGAAAAACGCCGCCCTTGTGGGCGGCGTTTTCGTTTACACGGTGTGCAGGTACCAGTTGTACTCGAGGTCGGAGATCGAATGCTCGAACTCCTCCAGCTCGCTCTCCTTGCACGCGACGAAGATGTCGATGTACTTCGGATCGATGTACTTGTTGAGGATCTCGCTGTCGTCCAGCTCGCGCAGGGCATCACGCAGGTTGTTCGGCAGGCTCTGCTCCAGCTGCTCGTACGAGTTGCCTTCGATCGGCTCGCCCGGTTCGATCTTGTTGGTCAGACCATGGTGCACGCCGGCCAGCACGGCCGCCATCATCAGGTACGGGTTGGCGTCGGCGCCGGCCACCCGGTGCTCGATGCGCACGGCATCAGGCGAGCCGGTCGGCACGCGCAGGGCCACGGTACGGTTGTCCAGGCCCCAGCTCGGTGCGTTGGGCACGTAGAACTGCGCACCGAAACGGCGGTACGAGTTGACGTTCGGGCAGAGGAACGCCATCGAAGCGGGCAGGGTCTCGAGCACACCGCCGACAGCGTGACGTAGCGCGGCGTTCTGCTCGGGATCCTCGCTGGTGAAGATGTTGTTGCCATCCTTGTCCAGCACGGAAATGTGTACATGCAGGCCGTTGCCTGCCTGGCCCGGGTAGGGCTTGGCCATGAAGGTGGTGTCCATTTCATGGTCGTAGGCGATGTTCTTGATCAGGCGCTTGAGCAGTACTGCGTAGTCACAGGCCTTGAGCGGGTCGGCGACGTGGTGCAGGTTGACTTCGAACTGCGCCGGGGCGCTTTCCTTGACGATGGCGTCGGCCGGGATGCCTTGTTCTTTCGCGCCTTCGAGGATGTCCTGCAGGCAGTCGGCGTATTCGTCGAGGTCGTCGATCAGGTACACCTGGGTCGACTGCGGGCGCTTGCCCGAGATCGGCGAGCGCGGCGGCTGCGGACGGCCGTTCACGTTCTCCTGGTCGATCAGGTAGAACTCCAGCTCGAACGCGGCGCAGATGGTCAGGCCCATGTCGGTGAACTTGCTCACCACCTGGCGCAACACTTCACGCGGGTCGGCGAAGAACGGCTCGCCTTCGATTTCGTGCATGGTCATCAGCAGCTGCGCGGTCGGGCGCTTCTGCCAGGGTTCGTTGGAGAGGGTGCCGGGGATGGGGTAGCAGATGCGGTCGGCGTCGCCGATGTCCAGGCCAAGGCCGGTGCTTTCGACGGTCGAACCGTTGATATCCAGGGCGAAGAGGGAGGCAGGCAGGTTGATGCCTTTCTCGTAAACCTTGTGGAGGCTGGTGCGCTCTATGCGCTTGCCGCGCACCACACCATTCATATCTGCAATCAGAAGGTCAACGTAGAGAACCTCAGGATGTTCCTTAAGGAACGCGTTCGCTTCGTTAAGCTGAACGGCACGCGGGGGTACCGACATGATGCAACACCTTTGTTGTTAAAAATATCAATCAAGGGGGGCTTGCAACCCCAGTCAATCGGAAAGACCAGGTGAAGTCAAGCCAAGCCCATGATGCCCTTAAATGGCACATCTACGGCAGATTTGCTGCATATCGGGGCGTGCCATTATCCGCTATTTTCGCCCTGAAGGGTTATCCCGAGCGGGGCGTGTTTTATTTTTTACGGAGAGGTTGTGTAAAAAAATGAACGAGGATAAGCTCGGTCACAACCCAGAACACAATAATACGAGGGTCACATGGTCCGCTTGCCGAGACCTGTCAGCGCCGCATGCACGGTGCGTTCAGGTACATCTCCCGGTTGCCGTCCGGTCATCGCACGCCTGCATCGAAAGGGCGCCGCGCTGGCCGCAATAATTGACGGTTCGCGTAAAAAAGCCATACCTCGTAACGCTTTACCGCTACACCTCCTTTCCTTCTGCCCTTCGCTTTCTGCTCGGACACGCGCTCGCGGTGTGTATCCGCTGTGGTCCCGCGCGTGGGGTTTTGCTTTAGCCATGCACAGCATCCAGAATCAAGGCGCGGGCCTTTCCAGGCCCCTCGGCGCCCTGCGCGCCGACTTTGCCCGACGCCTGGCGTCAGTGGCCGCCGGTTGCCTGCAACCGCGCCACATTACCTCCTGAGGTATTTATGAGTCACAACCTCGACCAGCTCACCGATTGGTTGAAAGAGCACAAGATCACCGAAGTGGAATGCCTGATCAGCGACCTGACCGGCATCACCCGCGGCAAGATCTCGCCCACCAACAAATTCATCGCCGAGAAAGGCATGCGCCTGCCCGAGAGCGTGCTGCTGCAGACCGTGACCGGCGACTACGTCGACGACGACATCTATTACGAACTGCTCGACCCGGCCGACATCGACATGATCTGCCGCCCTGACGAGAACGCGGTGTTTCTCGTGCCATGGGCCATCGAGCCGACCGCCCAGGTGATCCACGACACCTACGACAAGAAGGGCAACCCGGTCGAGCTGTCGCCGCGCAACGTATTGAAGAAGGTCCTGAAACTCTACGCCGACAAGGGCTGGCAGCCGATCGTCGCGCCCGAGATGGAGTTCTACCTCACCAAGCGTAGCGAAGACCCGGACTTTCCGCTGCAGCCACCGGTGGGTCGTTCCGGCCGTCCGGAAACCGGGCGGCAGTCGTTCTCCATCGAGGCGGCCAACGAATTCGACCCGCTGTTCGAAGATGTCTACGACTGGTGCGAACTGCAGCAGCTGGACCTCGACACGCTGATCCATGAAGACGGCACCGCGCAGATGGAAATCAACTTCCGTCACGGCGATGCCCTGCACCTGGCCGACCAGATCCTGGTGTTCAAGCGCACCATGCGCGAGGCCGCGCTCAAGCACAACGTGGCCGCCACCTTCATGGCCAAGCCCATGACCGGCGAGCCGGGCAGCGCGATGCACCTGCACCAGAGCGTGGTCGACGTGGCCACCGGCAAGAACATCTTTTCCAACGCCGACGGCAGCATGAGCGAGCTGTTCCTGCACCATATCGGCGGCCTGCAGAAGTTCATCCCCGAGGCGCTGCCGCTGTTCGCCCCCAACGTCAACTCGTTCCGCCGCTTCCTGCCGGACACCTCGGCGCCGGTGAACGTCGAGTGGGGCGAAGAGAACCGTACCGTCGGCCTGCGCGTGCCGGATGCCGGCCCGCAGAACCGCCGGGTCGAGAACCGCTTGCCGGGCGCCGACGCCAACCCCTACCTGGCCATCGCCGCCAGCCTGCTGTGTGGCTACATCGGCATGGTCGAGGGCATCGAGGCCAGCGCGCCGGTGCAGGGCCGTGGCTACGAGCGGCGCAACCTGCGCCTGCCGCTGACCATCGAGGACGCCCTGGAGCGCATGGAGAACAGCCGCGCGCTGGTGCAGTACCTGGGCAAGAAATTCATCACCGGCTACGTCGCCACCAAGCGCGCCGAGCATGAGAACTTCAAGCGCGTCATCAGCTCCTGGGAGCGTGAGTTCCTGCTGTTTGCTGTGTGATCAACCCTGAGGCCGCCTGTGGGCGGCCACCGGAAAATGGAGAGGCACATGAGCGTCAACAACCCGCAAACCCGTGAATGGCAAACCCTGAGCGGCGAGCACCACCTTGCACCCTTCAGTGACTACAAGCAGCTGAAGGAGAAGGGGCCGCGCATCATCACCAAGGCGCAGGGCGTGCATTTGTGGGACAGCGAGGGGCACAAGATCCTCGACGGCATGGCTGGCCTGTGGTGCGTGGCGGTCGGCTATGGCCGCGAAGAGCTGGTGCAGGCGGCAGAAAAGCAGATGCGCGAACTGCCGTACTACAACCTGTTCTTCCAGACCGCCCACCCGCCGGCGCTGGAGCTGGCCAAGGCGATCACCGACGTGGCGCCCGAGGGCATGACCCATGTGTTCTTCACCGGCTCCGGTTCCGAGGGCAACGACACCGTGCTGCGCATGGTTCGCCACTACTGGGCGCTCAAGGGTAAACCGCACAAGCAGACCATCATCGGCCGCATCAACGGCTACCACGGCTCCACCTTCGCAGGTGCGTGCCTGGGCGGCATGAGCGGCATGCACGAGCAGGGCGGCCTACCGATCCCAGGCATCGTGCATATCCCGCAGCCGTACTGGTTCGGCGAGGGTGGCGACATGACCCCGGACGAGTTCGGCGTGTGGGCGGCCGAACAGCTGGAGAAGAAAATTCTCGAAGTCGGCGAGGACAACGTCGCCGCGTTCATCGCCGAGCCGATCCAGGGCGCGGGTGGGGTGATCATTCCGCCGGACACCTACTGGCCGAAGGTCAAGGAGATCCTCGCCAAGTACGACATCCTGTTCGTCGCCGACGAAGTGATCTGCGGTTTTGGTCGCACCGGCGAGTGGTTCGGCTCCGACTACTACGACCTTGCGCCCGACCTGATGACCATCGCCAAGGGCCTGACTTCCGGTTACATCCCCATGGGCGGTGTGATCGTGCGTGACAAAGTGGCCAAGGTGATCAGCGAAGGCGGCGATTTCAACCACGGCTTCACCTACTCCGGCCACCCGGTGGCGGCGGCGGTGGGCCTGGAAAACCTGCGCATCCTGCGTGACGAGAAGATTGTCGAGCGTGCCCGCACCGAAACGGCACCGTATTTGCAAAAACGACTGCGTGAGCTGCAGGACCACCCGCTGGTGGGCGAGGTACGCGGCCTGGGCCTGCTCGGCGCGATCGAGCTGGTCAAGGACAAGGCCACCCGCAGCCGCTACGAGGGCAAGGGCGTCGGCATGATCTGCCGCACCCACTGCTTCGAGAACGGCCTGGTGATGCGCGCGGTGGGCGACACCATGATCATCGCGCCGCCGCTGGTGATCAGTCGCGAAGAGATCGACGAACTGGTGGAAAAGGCGCGCAAGTGCCTGGATCTGACCTACGAAGCGGTGAAATGACAGTCTGCTAGGCTGGCGAGGTGACATTAATGTCGTTGCAAGGCCCTGCTTCTGTTGAAACAGCGCCTTGTAACTTGCCAGACTAACGGCTGTTTAGTCGCCCAACGCGCGTCCCGTGGTACCTGGCTGCTGAACAGATGGCTTGATAATAAATTCTGGAGCATTACGCATGAAGAAATTGGGCAAGACGTTGCTGGCCGCCGCCCTGATGGGTGCCATGGCCACCGCTGTTCAGGCTGACGACAAGGTGCTGCACGTTTACAACTGGTCGGACTACATCGCACCAGAAACCGTGGCCAAGTTTGAGAAGCAGACCGGCATCAAGGTGGTCTACGACGTCTTTGACAGCAACGAGACCCTGGAAGCCAAGCTGCTGGCGGGCAAGTCGGGTTACGACATCGTCGTGCCGTCCAACAACTTCCTGGCCAAGCAGATCAAGGCCGGCGTATATCAGGAACTGGACAAGAGCAAACTGCCGAACTGGAAGAATCTTGACGAAGACTTGCTCAAGGCCGTCGGCGACGCCAGCGACCCAGGCAACAAGCACGCCTTCCCGTACATGTGGGGCTCCATCGGTATTGGCTACAACCCGGAGAAGGTCAAGGCCGCGTTGGGCGTGGACAAGATCGACTCGTGGGACGTCGTGTTCAAGCCCGAGAACATCGCCAAGCTCAAGAGCTGCGGCGTGAGCTTCCTGGATGCGCCGACCGAAATGATTCCGGCCGCCCTGCACTACCTGGGCAAACCGACCGCCAGCAAGGACAAGGCTGATCTGAAAGCCGCTGAAGATCTGTTCCTTAAGATCCGTCCTTCGATTACCTACTTTCACTCGTCCAAGTACATTTCCGACCTGGCCAACGGCAATATTTGCGTAGCCGTCGGCTACTCGGGCGATCTGGAGCAATCCAAGGCCCGTGCTCATGAGGCCGGTGACAAGGTCAAGCTGGCCTACACCATTCCGAAAGAAGGTGCCGGTACCTTCTACGACATGGTTGCGATTCCGAAAGATGCCGAGAACGTCGACGCCGCCTATCAATGGATGAACTTCCTGCTGCAGCCGGAAGTCATGGCCGAGATCACCAATGCTGTGCGCTTCCCCAACGGTAACAAGGCGGCCACGCCGCTGGTGGACAAGGACATCACCAGCGACCCGGCCATTTACCCGTCGGCTGAAGTGAAGAAGCAGCTGTATGCGATCTCTGACCAGGATGCAGGCACCCTGCGCCTGATCACCCGCAGCTGGACCAAGATCAAGTCGGGCAAGTAAGCCCGATGCAAGGCCCTCTGGGCCGGGGGTTCCCGGCCCAGAGGCAGGTAACGGCAAATAAGTTTGCGGCATCCACGCCGTGAAGGTAAGTTGCGCGCCGGTTTTGCGTGTGCGGCCGAGTTTTTCCGCCACTTGAGGCACTGATTGTGAGGACCACCCACTTGTCTATTTCTGTTTTTCGCAAGGCCTTGATGGCCGGAGCGGGTCTGACGCTGGCTTGCAGCGTCCAAGCGGCGCCCACGGTGCACATCTACAACTGGTCCGACTACGTCGGCCCGAATACCCTCGCCGAGTTCCAGAAGGAAACCGGCATCACCCCGAAATACGACGTCTTCGACAGCAACGAGACGCTGGAAGGCAAGCTGCTGGCCGGACGCACCGGCTATGACGTGGTCGTGCCGTCCAACCATTTCCTCGGCAAGCAGATCAAGGCGGGCGCGTTCCAGAAGCTCGACCGCAACCTGCTGCCCAACTACGCGAACCTCGACCCGGCGCTGATGAAGCGCCTGGAAAAGAACGATCCGGGCAACCTGTACGCCGTCCCCTACCTGTGGGGCACCAATGGCATCGGCTACAACGTCGAGAAGGTCAAGGCGGTACTGGGCACCGACCAGATCGACTCCTGGGCGGTGCTGTTCGAGCCCGAGAACATGAAGAAGCTCAGCAAATGCGGCGTGGCCTTCCTCGACTCGGCCGACGAGATGCTTCCGGCGGTGCTCAACTACATGGGCCTGGACCCAAACAGTAGCAACCCCAAGGACTACCAGAAGGCGGAAGAGAAACTGCTGGCCGTGCGCCCGTACGTGACCTACTTCCACTCCTCGAAGTACATCTCCGATCTCGCCAACGGCGATATCTGCGTGGCCGCCGGTTTCTCCGGCGACGTGTTCCAGGCCAAAGCCCGCGCCGAAGAGGCGAAAAAGGGCGTGAAACTGGCCTACGCCATTCCCAAGGAAGGCGGCAACCTCTGGTTCGATGTGCTGGCGATTCCCAAGGACGCCCGCAACGTCAAGGAGGCCCACGCCTTCATCAACTATTTGCTGAAACCTGAGGTGATCGCCCAGGTCAGTGATTACGTCGGTTACGCCAACCCGAACCCCAAGGCTGGCGACCTGATGGACCAGGCCGTGAGGACTGACGCCGCGGTTTACCCACCGCAGGAAGTGCTGGACAAGATGTTCGTCAACGCCGAGTTGCCACCCAAGGTGCAACGTTTGATGACCCGCAGCTGGACCAAGGTCAAGTCGGGCAAGTAACAATCCAGGCCCGCCAGCGCAGTGGCGGGCACATAAATCTTGTTGGGAGTTTCACTCATGGCAGTTGCCTCCGGTGCCTATAAGAAAGCCCTCGAGGGTGGCCAGCAACCCAAGCAGGTGCTGGTCAAGATCGACCGGGTCACGAAAAAATTCGACGAAACGGTAGCCGTGGACGATGTGTCCCTGGAAATCCGCAAGGGTGAGATCTTCGCCCTGCTGGGCGGCTCCGGGTCCGGCAAATCGACCTTGCTGCGCATGCTGGCCGGCTTCGAGCGTCCGACCGAAGGGCGGATCTTCCTCGATGGCGTCGACATCACCGACATGCCGCCCTACGAGCGGCCGATCAACATGATGTTCCAGTCCTACGCGCTGTTCCCGCACATGACCGTGGCGCAGAACATCGCCTTCGGCCTGCAGCAGGACAAGATGCCCAAGGCCGAGATCGACGCCCGCGTGGCCGAGATGCTCAAGCTGGTGCACATGACCCAGTACGCCAAGCGCAAGCCGCACCAGCTGTCCGGTGGCCAGCGCCAGCGCGTGGCCCTGGCCCGTTCGCTGGCCAAGCGTCCGAAATTGCTGCTGCTCGACGAGCCCATGGGCGCGCTGGACAAGAAGCTGCGCTCGCAGATGCAGCTGGAACTGGTGGAGATCATCGAGCGCGTGGGCGTGACCTGCGTGATGGTGACCCACGACCAGGAAGAGGCCATGACCATGGCCCAGCGCATCGCCATCATGCACCTGGGCTGGATCGCCCAGATCGGCAGCCCGATCGATATCTATGAAACCCCGACCAGCCGCCTGGTCTGCGAGTTCATCGGCAACGTCAACCTGTTCGAAGGCGAAGTGGTCGACGACGCCGAAGGCCATGCGGTCATCGCCAGCCCGGAGCTGGAGCGCAAGATCTACGTCGGCCATGGCGTCACCACCTCGGTCGAGGACAAGCACATCACCTACGCCCTGCGTCCGGAGAAGCTGCTGGTCACCACCGAGCAGCCGACCTGCGAACACAACTGGTCGCGCGGCAAGGTCCACGACATCGCCTACCTCGGCGGTCACTCGGTGTTCTACGTCGAGCTGCCCGGCGGCAAGATCGTCCAGTCGTTCGTTGCCAACGCCGAGCGCCAGGGCACCCGCCCGACCTGGGATGACGAAGTCTACGTGTGGTGGGAAGACGACAGCGGCGTGGTACTGCGGTCATGAAACTTCGCAAGCTCAAGCGAGCCTTCCAGCGTCTTGTTCCCGAGGGACGGCACCTGGTGATCGGTGTGCCGTTCATCTGGCTGTTCCTGTTCTTCATGCTGCCGTTCTTCATCGTCCTGAAGATCAGCTTCGCCGAAGCCGACGTGGCGATTCCTCCGTACACCGAGATCTACACCTATCTCGAAGGCAAGGTGCAGCTGGTGCTGAACCTGGCCAACTACGGCCTGCTGACCGAGGACGAGCTGTACATCGCGGCTTACCTCGGCTCTTTGAAGGTGGCCTTCTTCAGCACTTTGCTGTGCCTGCTGATTGGCTACCCGATGGCCTACGCCATCTCCAAGGCCAGGAAGGAGTCGCAGACCGTCCTGCTGCTGCTGATCATGATGCCGACCTGGACCGCGATCCTGATCCGCGTCTATGCCTGGATGGGCATCCTCAGCAACAACGGGCTGCTCAACAGCTTCCTGCTGTGGCTGGGCCTGATCGACCAGCCGCTGCAGATCCTCAACACCAACCTGGCGGTCTATATCGGCGTGGTCTATTCGTACCTGCCGTTCATGATCCTGCCGCTGTACGCCAACCTGGTGAAGCACGACGAGAGCCTTCTCGAAGCCGCATCGGACCTGGGTTCGAGCACCTTCAACAGCTTCTGGAAGATCACCGTGCCGCTGTCGAAGAACGGCATCATCGCCGGCTGCATGCTGGTGTTCATCCCGGTGGTGGGCGAGTTCGTCATCCCTGAACTGCTGGGCGGCCCGGAAACCCTGATGATCGGTAAAGTGCTGTGGCAGGAGTTCTTCAACAACCGCGACTGGCCGGTGGCGTCCGCCCTGGCGGTGGTGATGCTGGCGATCCTGATCGTGCCGATCCTGCTGTTCAACCGTAGCCAGGCCAAAGAGATGGAGGGCCGCGCATGAAACGCTTCAGTTTCTCCAAGCTGATGCTGGTGCTCGGCTTGCTGTTCATCTACCTGCCGATGCTGATCCTGGTGATCTACTCGTTCAACGCCTCGAAGCTGGTGACGGTGTGGGGCGGCTGGTCGGTAAAGTGGTACGTCGGCCTGCTCGACAACACCCAGCTGATGGGGTCGGTGATGCGCTCGTTGGAGATCGCCTGCTATACGGCGGTCGCCGCCGTGGCGCTGGGTACCCTGGCGGCTTTCGTGCTGACCCGGGTCACCCGCTTCAAGGGCCGCACCCTGTTCGGTGGCCTGGTCACCGCGCCGCTGGTGATGCCCGAGGTGATCACCGGTCTGTCGCTGCTGCTGCTGTTCGTGGCCATGGCACAGATGATCGGCTGGCCGCAGGAACGGGGCATCGTCACCATCTGGATCGCCCACACCACGTTCTGCGCCGCCTATGTGGCGGTGGTGGTGTCGGCGCGCCTGCGCGAGCTGGACCTGTCCATCGAGGAGGCGGCCATGGACCTGGGCGCCAAGCCGTGGAAGGTGTTCTTCCTGATCACCATCCCGATGATCGCGCCATCGCTGGCGGCGGGTGGCATGATGTCGTTCGCCCTGTCGCTGGATGACCTGGTGCTGGCCAGCTTCGTCTCCGGCCCGGGCTCGACCACCCTGCCGATGGAAGTGTTCTCGGCCGTGCGCCTGGGCGTGAAGCCGGAGATCAACGCCGTGGCCAGCCTGATCCTGTTGTCGGTGTCGCTGGTGACCTTCCTGGTCTGGTACTTCAGCCGCCAGGCCGAAGAGCGCCGCCGCCGTGCGATCCAGCAGGCTATCGAAGAAGGCGCCGCGGCTAACGTCTCGCAGCCGCAGACCCGCCGTCCGGCCCAGGCCGCAGCGCAGGCCTGAGCCAACCCATCGCGGGGCAAGCCCGCTCCCACGCCAATGACCGGCGTGGGAGCGGCGGTGCGCCGATGCGACTTGCCCCGCGATCTTTTCAGCCTTGGTCCGGCCAGTACCAGGCCGGTTCATCGAGCATGCCCTGCCCGACGATCCCGGTTTGTCCCAGCGTTTTCTCCAAGTGGATCGAGTTGCAGCCCTCGTCCTCCTCCAGCGCCGCCACCAGCCGGGGCGCGTGCGATACCACCCACACCTGACATTGCTGCGCCGCTCGGCGGATCAGGCGCGCCAGTGCTGGCAACAGGTCCGGGTGCAGGCTGGTTTCCGGCTCGTTGAGCACCATCATGCTCGGCGGGCGAGGCGTGAGCAGGGCAGCCACCAGCAACAGGTAGCGCAAGGTCCCGTCGGACAACTCCGCAGCGCTCAGCGGCCGCAGCAGCCCGGCCTGGTGGAAACGCAGGCCGAACAGGCCGCCAGGCTGGGCGTCGACCGCGAGCCGGGCGCCGGGAAAGGCGTCGCCCACCGCGTCCTGCAGGGCCTGCAGGTCACCGATCTCGTCGATGGTCTGCAGCGCGGCGGCGAGGTCGCGGCCGTCGTGATGCAGCACCGGCGTGCGCGTTCCCAGTCGCGATTGCCGGGCTGGGGCTTCGGCATCGGTACGGAAATGGTCGTAGAAGCGCCAGCTGCGGATCTGCTCGCGCAGATGCGGCACCTCGGGGGAGCCCTGGAGACTGCCGACCTGGTCGAACAGGCTGTCGAATTCGGTCATGTGCTGGTGCAGCACCTGCCATTGGCGACCGTCACGGGCCTTGACCATCCCTGCGTTGCGTTGCACCAGCTGGCTGGAGGGGCGGCACAGGGGGCCGGCCCAGATCGTCTCCTGCTTGATCTGCGGGTCCAGGGCGAACTGCGACCGGCTGGGTTCGGGCAGGCCGAGGCTGATCGCGTAGCCGAAGTCTTCGCTGGCAAAGCCCATCTTCAGGCGCCTGGCCTGCTGGCGTGGCCCGCCCTCCACTGGCACCTCGCCGTTGAGCATGCGCCGGGTGAGCTTCTCGGGGCCGGCCCAGAAGGTCGACTCCAGCCCGCCCTCGGCAGCCAGCGCATTGACCACACCGCCGCGGGCGGTCTCGGCCAGCAGGCGCAAGGCTTTGTACAGGTTGGACTTGCCGCTGCCGTTGGCACCGGTGATCACGTTGAGCCGCCCCAGCGGCATCACCAGCTGGTTGATCGAGCGGTAGTTGGCAATGGCCAGGGTGGTCAGCATCGGCGGTGTCCTTGAGCGTCTGGCTGGCAGTATCGCCGATAGCGCTGTGCTTTGTTGAGCCGACATCGGTGTCGTTTGTCCATCCCTGATCTACGCTTCAAACGCATCCCTCTCACCCTTTGTCGAAGCAAGGAGCCTGCATGACGGTAACGCGTCCGCCGATGGTCGTTTGCCTGGGGCTGCTGTTCATGCTTTCGGGCTGTGGCAAGGAAGAAGCTGCCCCGGTATTGCCCCGGGTCGCGGTGCAACAGGTGCAGCCCACCGACTTTGCCGCCCGGGTCACCTTGACCGGTGACGTGCAGGCGCGGGTGCAGACCGACCTTTCGTTCCGCGTAGGCGGCAAGATCATCGCCCGCGGCGTCGATGTCGGCGACCACGTCAAGGCCAACCAGGTGCTGGCGCGCCTGGACCCCAAGGACCTGCAGAACAACGTCGACTCGGCCAAGGCCGAGGTGTTCGCCGAGCAGGCGCGGGTCACCCAGACCAGCGCCGCATTCGTGCGCCAGCAGAAGCTCCTGCCCAAGGGCTACACCAGCCAGAGCGAGTACGATTCCGCCGAAGCCGCGCTGCGCAGCAGCCAGAGCGCGCTGAAGGCCGCTCAGGCGCAGTTGGCCAACGCCAATGAGCAGTTGAGCTACACGGCGCTGGTGTCCGAAGCCGACGGGGTGATCACCGCGCGCCAGGCCGAGGTCGGCCAGGTGGTACAGGCGACCATGCCGATCTTCAGCCTGGCGGTCGATGGCGACCGTGACGCGGTGTTCAATGTCTACGAATCGCTGCTGGTGAAGTCCCCCAGTGATGAGGGCGTCGTCGTCAGCCTGCTGGACAACCCGACGATCAAGGCCGAGGGCCGGGTCCGCGAGATCACCCCGACGGTGTCCGCCGAGAGCGGCACGGTGCAGGTCAAGGTCGCGCTGCGCAACGTGCCGGCCGGGATGCAGCTGGGTTCGCCGGTCACGGCCACCGGCAACACCCAGGGCCGGCCCAGCATCGAACTGCCGTGGGCGGCCTTGACCAAGGCGCTGAAGGAACCGGCGGTGTGGGTGGTGGGTGAGGGCGACAAGGTCGAATTGCGCAAGGTCCAGGTGGCGCGCTACCTCACCGGCAAGGTGGTGATCGCTGATGGCATCAAGGGCGGCGAGACCGTGGTGGTGGGCGGTGGGCAGTTGCTGCACCCGGGCATGCAGGTCGAGAAGGTCAGCGCCAAGGACGGAGGGGCCGCGCCATGAACCGCCAGTTGCTGATAGTGTCCGCCAGCCTGATGCTGGCTGCCTGCGGGGGCGATGAGGCGCCGCCTGAGGCGATACGCCCGGTGCTGTCGACGCTGGTCGAGCCGCAGGTACAGTCGCAGCTGGGCCGCTTTGCCGGCGCCATCCAGGCCCGCTACGAAAGCACCCTGGGGTTCCGGGTGTCCGGACGCATTGCCCGACGCTGGCTGGATGTCGGCGCCCGGGTAAGCCCTGGCGACACCCTGGCCACCCTCGACCCTACCGACCAGCAAAACCAGCTGCGCGCCGCCGAAGGCGACCTGGCCAAGGTCCAGGCGCAATGGATCAACGCCCAGGCCAATGCCCGCCGCCAGCAGCAGCTGTACGACCGTGGAGTCGGCGCCCAGGCCCAGCTGGACATCGCCCAGACCGACCTGAAGACCACCGGCGCCGCGTTGGAGCAGGCACGCTCGGCGGTCAGCCAGGCCCGCGACCAGCTCGGCTACAGCACCCTGCGCAGTGATCATGCGGCGGTGGTCACCGCCTGGCAGGCCGAGGCGGGGCAGACCGTCAGCGCCGGTCAGGCCGTGGTCACCCTGGCCCGTCCGGACGTCAAGGAGGCGGTGATCGACCTGCCGATTCCGCTCGCCGAACAGTTGAACAAGGACCTCACCTTCACCGTCGCCTCGCAGCTCGACCCAGCCATCAATACCACCGCCACGCTGCGCGAGCTCGAGCCACAGGCCGACGCCACCACCCGTACCCGTCGCGCCCGTTTGACCCTGACCAGCACGCCCGATGCCTTCCACCTGGGCACCGCGGTCAGCGTCACCCTGACCTCGGCGGTGAGCCCGCGCAGCGAGTTGCCGCTGACCGCGCTGCTCGAACGTGACGGCAAGACCCAGGTGTGGGTGGTCGATCCGCAGCAGAAAACCGTGGCCACCCGTGACGTCGCGTTGATCGAGCGTACCGCCGACAGCATCGTCCTGGCCTCCGGCGTGCAGCCCGGCGAGCGCGTGGTGACCGCTGGAGTGAACAGCCTCAAGCCCGGCCAGAAGGTCACCTTCGACGAGGACGCGCAATGAAAGGAAGCTTCAACCTCTCGGAGTGGGCGCTGAAGCACCAGTCCTTCGTCTGGTACCTGATGTTCGTCGGCCTGCTGATGGGGATCTTCTCCTACTTCAACCTCGGCCGTGAGGAAGACCCGTCCTTTACCATCAAGACCATGGTCATCCAGACCCGCTGGCCCGGCGCCACCCAGGACGAGACCCTGTATCAGGTCACCGACCGCATCGAGAAGAAGCTCGAAGAGCTCGATTCGCTCGACTACGTGAAAAGCTATACCCGCCCGGGCGAATCCACGGTCTACGTCTACCTGCGCGACACCACCAAGGCCAAGGACATCCCCGAGATCTGGTACCAGGTGCGCAAGAAGATCCAGGACATCCGCGGACAGTTCCCCGCAGGCATCCAGGGGCCCGCCTTCAACGATGAGTTCGGTGACGTGTTCGGTTCGATCTACGCCTTCACCGCCGACGGCCTCACCCTGCGCCAGCTGCGCGACTATGTCGAGGTGGCGCGGGCCGAAGTGCGCGAAGTGCCCAATATCGGCAAGGTCGAGCTGATCGGTACCCAGGACGAAGTGCTGTACCTGAATTTCTCCACCCGCAAGCTGGCCGCGCTGGGCATCGACCAGGGCCAGGCCATGCAGGCCCTGCAGCAGCAGAACGCGGTGACCCCGGCCGGGGTGATCGAGGCCGGGCCCGAGCGCATCTCGGTGCGCACCACCGGGCAGTTCGCCTCGGAGAAGGACCTGCAGACGGTGAACCTGCGCATCAACGACCGCTTCTTCCGCCTGGCCGACATCGCCGATATCGAGCGCGGCTATGTCGATCCGCCGTCGCCGATGTTCCGCTTCAACGGCCAGACCGCCATCGGCCTGGCGATCGGCATGAAGGCCGGCGCCAACATCGAGGTGTTCGGCGCGGCCCTGAAGGCGCGGATGGACCGCGTCGTCCGCGACCTGCCGGTGGGCGTTGGCGTGCACAACGTGTCCGACCAGGCGGTGGTGGTCAAGCAGGCGGTCGGCGGCTTCACCAGCGCGTTGTTCGAAGCCGTGGTGATCGTCCTGGCGGTGAGCTTCGTCAGCCTCGGCATCCGCGCGGGGCTGGTGGTGGCCTGCTCGATCCCGCTGGTGCTGGCCATGGTCTTCGTGTTCATGGAATACAGCGACATCACCATGCAGCGGATCTCGCTTGGTGCGCTGATCATCGCCCTGGGCCTGCTGGTGGATGACGCGATGATCACCGTCGAGGTGATGGTCACGCGCCTGGAGATGGGCGAGACCAAGGAGCAGGCGGCCACCTTCGCCTACACCTCCACGGCGTTCCCCATGCTCACCGGCACCCTGGTGACGGTGGCCGGCTTCGTGCCGATCGGTCTTAATGCCAGCTCCGCGGGCGAGTACACCTACACCCTGTTCGCGGTGATCGCCGTGGCCTTGCTGGTGTCCTGGGTGGTGGCGGTGTTCTTCGCACCGGTGCTGGGTGTGCACATTCTCAGCAGCAGCAAGCTCAAGGCGCACGAGGCCGAGCCCGGGCGTGTCGGCCGGGCATTCGAGGGCGGGTTGCTGTGGTGCATGCGCCACCGCTGGCTGACCATCATCGGCACGGTGCTGCTGTTCGCCCTGTCGATCTTCAGCATGCGTTTCGTGCAGAACCAGTTCTTCCCGTCGTCGGACCGGCCGGAGATCCTGGTCGACCTGAACCTGCCGCAGAACGCCTCGATCGAGGAAACGCGCAAGGTCGTCGACCGCCTGGAGGCGAGGATCAAGGACGACCCGGACCTGGCGCGCTGGAGTACCTACATCGGCCAGGGCGCGATTCGCTTCTACCTGCCCCTCGACCAGCAGTTGCAGAACCCGTACTACGCCCAGCTGGTGATCGTCAGCAAGGGCTTCGAGGAGCGCGAGGGCATGATGCAGCGCCTGCAGAAGCTGCTGCACGAGGAGTTCGTCGGTATCGGTACCAACGTCCAGTCGCTGGAGATGGGTCCACCGGTGGGTCGACCGATCCAGTACCGGGTCAGCGGCAAGGATATCGACCAGGTGCGCCGGCATGCCATCGAGCTGGCGACCCTGCTCGACAGCAACGAACACATCGGCGAGATGATCTACGACTGGAACGAGCCCGGCAAGGTGCTGCGCATCGAGATCGCCCAGGACAAGGCGCGCCAGCTGGGCCTGTCGTCCGAGGACGTGGCCAATGTGATGAACAGCATCGTCAGCGGCGTGCCGGTCACCCAGGTCAACGACAACATCTACCTGGTCAACGTGGTGGCCCGCGCCGAGGACAGCGAACGCGGCTCGCCGGATACCTTGCAGAACCTGCAGATCGTCACGCCCAGCGGCGCCTCGATCCCGCTGCTGGCCTTCGCCACCGTGCGCTACGAGCAGGAGCAGCCGCTGGTGTGGCGCCGCGACCGCAAGCCGACCATCACCATCAAGGCCTCGGTGGTCGGTGACATCCAGCCCACCGACCTGGTAGCCGAACTCAAGCCCGGCATCGATGACTTCGCCGGCAAGCTGCCGGTGGGCTACGACGTGGCCACCGGTGGTACGGTGGAAGAGAGCGCCAAGGCCCAGGGGCCGATCGCCGCCGTGATCCCGCTGATGCTGTTCCTGATGGCGACCTTCCTGATGATCCAGCTGCACAGCGTGCAGAAGCTGTTCCTGGTGGTCAGCGTCGCGCCCCTGGGGTTGATCGGCGTGGTGCTGGCATTGGTGCCCACGGGCACGCCGATGGGCTTTGTGGCGATCCTCGGGATTCTTGCCCTGGCCGGTATCATCATCCGCAACTCGGTGATCCTGGTGACCCAGATCGACGAGTTCGAGGAGCAGGGCTATTCGCCCTGGGATGCGGTGGTGGAGGCGACCAATCACCGCCGTCGGCCGATCCTGCTGACGGCGGCGGCGGCGAGCCTGGGCATGATCCCGATCGCCCGGGAAGTGTTCTGGGGGCCGATGGCCTACGCCATGATTGGCGGCATCATCAGTGCAACGCTGCTGACGCTGCTGTTCCTGCCGGCGCTGTATGTGGCCTGGTACAAGATCCGCGAGCCCGAGGACAAAACTCCGCGACCACATTGACCCTTGTAGGAGCGGCCTTGTGCCGCGATGGGCTGCGTAGCAGCCCCAGGATCTGGGCATCTTGCAGAATTGTCGGGGCTGCTGCGCAGCCCATCGCGGCGCAAGGCCGCTCCTACAGGGTATCTACCTAAAGTTGGTTATATAAACATTCTTAAACAGTATTTTTAAGAATATCCGCGCCTCACTACTATTGCCTTCAAGCCAGGCGCTAATCCCCTTCAAACCTCTGCCCGGCACCCTTACTCACAGGAGAACGAGCATGAGTGCATCTCTGCGCAGCATCGACGGTCAGGACGAAGCCACCATTCTGCGTGAAATCCAGAGCGCGCTGCGCGACCTGCGCTTCGGCGCGGTGGAGATCACCGTGCACAACGCCCAGGTGGTGCAGATCGAACGCAAGGAGAAGTTCCGCCTGCAGCAGCCCGGCAACAAGTCCGGCTGACACCGCATCACTTCAAAAACTAGAAAAATGCCAATCGGGAGCTTCACCATGTCCATCCGCCGTTATGCGCTTGCCGCCCTGGCCAGTGCCGTTTTTGCCGGTTCCGCGATCGCCAAGGACTACGAACTGCTGAACGTGTCCTATGACCCGACCCGCGAGCTGTACCAGCAGTACAACGCCGAGTTCATCAAGCACTGGCAGGCCGCTCACCCGGGCGACAAGGTGAAGATCCAGCAGTCCCACGGTGGTTCGGGCAAGCAGGGGCGCGCGGTGATCGACGGCCTGCGCGCCGATGTGGTGACCCTGGCCCTGGCCGGCGACATCGACGAGATCGCCAAGCTCGGCAAGACCCTGCCGGAGGACTGGCAGAAGCGCCTGCCGGACGCCAGCACCCCCTATACCTCGACCATCGTGTTCCTGGTGCGCAAGGGCAACCCGAAAGGCATCAAGGACTGGGGCGACCTGATCAAGAAGGACGTCTCGGTCATCACCCCCAACCCGAAAACCTCCGGCGGCGCCCGCTGGAACTTCCTCGCCGCCTGGGCCTATGGCCTCAAGACCGGCGGCAATGAAGACAAGGCCAAGGCCTACGTGCAGGAGCTGTTCAAGCACGTGCCGGTGCTCGATACCGGTGCCCGTGGCTCGACCATCACCTTCGTCAACAACGGCCAGGGCGATGTGTTGCTGGCCTGGGAGAACGAGGCCTTCCTGGCGCTGAAGGAAGACGGCGGCGCCGACAAGTTCGAGATCGTCGTGCCTTCGCTGTCGATCCTGGCCGAGCCACCGGTGGCGGTGGTCGACAAGAACGCCGAGAAGAAGGGCAACGAAAAGATCGCCGAGGAGTACCTCAAGCACCTGTACAGCCCGGCTGGCCAGAAGATCGCCGCAGAAAACTTCTACCGTCCGCGTGACGCCAAGGTCGCCGCCGAATTTGGCAAGCAGTTCCCGAAACTGGACCTGGTGACCATCGACAAGGACTTCGGTGGCTGGAAGACTGCACAGCCGAAGTTCTTCAATGATGGTGGGGTGTTCGACCAGATCTATCAGGCGCAGTAAACGCCAGGGAAAAGCGGGGCCGCTATGCGGCCCTTTCGCGGCGCAAGGCCGCTCCTACAGGAGATCGCGTGCCGTTGTAGGAGCGGCCTTGCGCCGCGAAAGGGCTGCGCAGCAGCCCCGGGATTCAGAAGCTAGCACCAGCCCGGGAGCCTTTCCGGGCTTCGTGCGTTCAACCAGGGACCTTTATGTCACGTCGCATTTCCCCCGTCATACCCGGCTTCGGGCTGACGCTGGGCTACACCTTGGTGTACCTCAGCCTGATCGTGCTGATACCGCTGGCGGCCATGTTCATCCATGCCTCGCAGCTCACCTGGGAGCAGTTCTGGAATATCGTCAGCGCGCCACGGGTCATCGCCGCGCTGAAACTGAGTTTCGGCACCGCCCTGTTCGCCGCCATCATCAACGGTGTGATCGGCACCCTGCTGGCCTGGGTGCTGGTGCGCTATACCTTCCCCGGGCGCAAGATCATCGATGCGATGATCGACCTGCCGTTCGCCTTGCCCACTGCCGTCGCCGGCATCGCCCTGACCGCCCTGTACGCTCCGGCGGGCTGGGTCGGCCAGTTCGCCACCGACCTCGGCTTCAAAATCGCCTACACCCCCCTGGGCATCACCCTGGCGCTGACCTTCGTCACCCTGCCGTTCGTGGTGCGTACGGTGCAGCCGGTGCTGGCCGACATCCCACGTGAAGTGGAAGAGGCCGCCGCCTGCCTGGGTGCGAAGCCCTTGCAGGTGTTCCGTCATGTGCTGGCGCCGGCTTTGCTGCCAGCCTGGCTGACCGGTTTCGCCCTGGCCTTCGCCCGGGGCGTGGGCGAGTACGGTTCGGTGATCTTCATCGCCGGCAACATGCCGATGAAGACCGAGATCCTGCCGCTGCTGATCATGGTCAAGCTCGACCAGTACGACTACACCGGCGCCACCGCCATCGGCGTGCTGATGCTGGTGGTTTCCTTCATCCTGCTGCTGCTGATCAACCTGCTGCAGCGGCGCATCGAAACCCCTTGAAGGAGGCCGGCAATGTCTAGTCAACCCATGAACGCAACCGCCGCCGCCAACGCCGCTCGACGCAGCAGCGCCACCTCGCGCCGGGTGCTGATCACCCTGGCCTGGATCGTCTTCGCGCTGTTCCTGGCGCTGCCGCTGGTGATCGTGGTGTCACAGGCGCTGAAGAACGGCTTCGGCACCTTCTTCGAGGCGATCTTCGAGGCCGACGCGTTGTCGGCATTGAAGCTGACCCTGCTGGCCGTGGCCATCTCGGTGCCGCTGAACCTGGTGTTCGGCGTGTCCGCCGCCTGGTGCGTGAGCAAGTACACGTTCCGCGGCAAGAGCGTGCTGGTAACCCTGATCGACCTGCCGTTCTCGGTGTCACCGGTGATCGCCGGCCTGGTCTACGTGTTGATGTTCGGCGCGCAAGGCCTGTTCGGGCCGTGGCTGCAGGATCACGATATCCAGATCGTCTTCGCCCTGCCGGGCATCGTCCTGGCGACCATCTTCGTCACCGTGCCGTTTGTCGCCCGTGAACTGATCCCGCTGATGCAGGAGCAGGGCACGCAAGAAGAGGAGGCCGCGCGCCTGCTCGGCGCCAACGGCTGGCAGATGTTCTGGCACGTCACCCTGCCGAACATCAAATGGGGCCTGATCTACGGCGTGGTGCTGTGCACCGCCCGGGCCATGGGCGAGTTCGGCGCGGTGTCGGTGGTGTCGGGCCATATCCGCGGCGTCACCAACACCTTGCCGCTGCACGTGGAGATCCTCTACAACGAGTACAACCACGTCGCGGCCTTCAGCGTGGCCAGCCTGCTGCTGATCCTGGCGCTCTTCATCCTGCTGCTCAAGCAGTGGAGCGAGAACCGTATTAACCGCCTGCGCCACAGCGCCGCGGAGGAATGATTCATGTCGATCGAAGTTCGTAACGTCAGCAAGCGCTTCAACAGCTTCCAGGCCCTGGACAACATCAACCTGGATATCCACAGCGGCGAGCTGGTGGCTCTGCTCGGCCCGTCCGGCTGCGGCAAGACCACCCTTTTGCGCATCATCGCCGGCCTCGAGACCCCGGACAACGGCAGCATCGTGTTCCACGGCGAGGACGTGTCCGGCCATGATGTGCGCGATCGCAACGTCGGTTTCGTGTTCCAGCACTACGCGTTGTTCCGCCACATGAGCGTGTTCGACAACGTCGCCTTCGGCCTGCGCATGAAGCCCAAGGGCGAGCGCCCGAGCGAGAGCAAGATCGCCGAGAAGGTCCATGAACTGTTGAACATGGTCCAGCTCGACTGGTTGTCCGACCGCTACCCCGAGCAGCTGTCCGGTGGCCAGCGCCAGCGTATCGCCCTGGCCCGTGCCCTGGCGGTGGAGCCCAAGGTACTGCTGCTCGACGAGCCGTTCGGGGCGCTGGATGCCAAGGTGCGCAAGGAGCTGCGCCGTTGGCTGGCGCGGCTGCACGAGGACATCAACCTGACCTCGGTGTTCGTCACCCACGACCAGGAAGAGGCCATGGAAGTCGCCGACCGCATCGTGGTGATGAACAAGGGCGTGATCGAGCAGATCGGTTCGCCCGGCGAGGTGTACGAGAAACCGGCCAACGACTTCGTCTATCACTTCCTTGGCGATTCCAACCGCCTGGCGCTGAGCGAAGGGCACCACGTGCTGTTCCGTCCGCACGAGGTGTCGCTGTCGCGCCATGAGACTGAGGGGCATCATGCCGCCGAAGTGCGTGATATCCGTCCGCTGGGTGCGACCACGCGGGTGACGCTGAAGGTGGAAGGGCAGAGCGAGCTGATCGAGGCCGAGGTGGTCAAGGATCACGACAGCCTCACCGGGCTGGCGCGGGGGGAGACGTTGTTCTTCCGGCCGAAGGTGTGGCAGAAGGTGGCGGATATCTGAGCCGGCGCTTGTGATGGAAAACCCGGGCATGGTCCCGGGTTTTTTATTGCCTGCGAGATTGCCGGGGCTGCTGCGCAGCCCATCGCGGCACAAGGCCGCTCCTACAGGGCACCGCGATCTCTTGTGTAGGAGCGGCCTTGTGCCGCGATCGAGGGCGAAGCCCTCGCGGTGAATTGATGCCTTGAACGAATATTTTGAATGCCTATAAGGCATCATTCTTGAGCTGTTCTGCGGCAGGCCGCGAACGACGCGGGCTATGGGCAGACCATGAAAATCATTATTCCATTAAGGTCTAATTTTAAGTTTAAACATTTCTTTATGAGCTAAGCACCTGGCACCGATGATTCAGCCACACACCTGAATCAAGAACCCCAGGAGTTTTAGCAATGGGCAATGTCCAGACGGCCGTCAGGGCCTACGACCAGCCATGGCGCCCGGCATCGGGTGACCTGGTCGAGCTCGGACGCACGCTGCGCCTGCCGCTGGGCCAGTTGCGCCTGCAACGCACGCCGGTCAGCGGCCTCAAGCGTCGCGACAAGCTGGTGCTGGGCCTGCTGGTGCTGGTGCTGCACGGCGCGGCGGCGTACTGGTTCAGCCACCAGCCGACCCCCGAGCTGCCGGTCATCCCGCCGAAGATTCCGCCCATGACCATCGAGTTCGCCGCGCCCGCACCACCGGTAGTCGAACCGCCGCCGCCGGCCCCTGTGGTCCAGCCGCCGCCACCAGTGGTCGACGAACTGGCTGCCAAGCCCGCGCCCAAGCCGGTCCCGAAACCCAAGCCAGTGCCCAAGCCCGTGGCCAAGCCGCAGCCCAAGCCAGTCGAGGCGCCACCGCCGAAACCGGTTGCCGCGCCATCACCCCCGGCGCCGGCACCCGCGCCACCCGCGCCACCCGCGCCTGCGCCAGTGACCCCGGCCTCGGCCAACGCCGCGTACCTGAAGAATCCGGCGCCGGAGTATCCGCAGATGGCCCAGCGCCGTGGCTGGGAAGGCACCGTGCTGCTGCGCGTGGAAGTGCTGCCCAGTGGCAAGCCAGGGCAGATCCAGGTCCAGAAGAGCAGTGGCCGCGACGCCCTGGACGCCGCCGCATTGGCCGCAGTGAAGCGCTGGAGCTTCGTCCCGGCCAAGCAGGGCGACGTGGCCCAGGTGGGCTGGGTCAGCGTACCGATCGATTTCAAGCTTCGTTAACTTGCGACCGCATACAGGAAGGACTTCATCATGAGCTTGTTGGCATCCCCCCTCGAATCCGTTGAAAGCGCGGTCATCTGGCTGCTGGTCGGCTTCTCCGTCGCCACCTGGGCACTGGCCCTGGTCAAGGTCGTGCAGTTCGTGCGCCTGAAGAACCAGGACAAACGCTTCCACCAGCAGTTCTGGGCCGCGTCCAGCCTCGACTCCGCCGCCGAGCCCGCCCACGATCTGCCCGGCCCGGCTGCCCGTGTCGCCCAGGCGGGCTTTGCGGCGATCGCGGTTGGCGAGCCAGGCCAGGCCAGTGACCTCAGCCAGGCCATCAACCACCAGGATCGCCTGGAGCGCGCCCTGCGCCAGCAGATCGTCCGCGAGCGCCGTTCGCTGGAGACCGGCCTGGCAGTGGTGGCCAGTATCGGCAGCACCTCGCCGTTCATCGGCCTGTTCGGCACCGTGTGGGGCATCATGGAGGCGCTCAAGGGCATCAGCGCGGCGGGCTCGGCGAGCCTGGAAACCGTGGCCGGCCCGATCGGCGCGGCGCTGGTCGCCACCGGCGTGGGTATCGCCGTCGCGGTGCCGGCGGTGCTGGTCTACAACTACTTCCTCCGTCGCCTGAAGCTGACTGCGGCGGACCTCGACGACTTCGCCCACGATTTCTACAGCCTGGCGCAGAAGAGTGCCTTCCGCGTGCTGGTGCACCCGGCGGTGCAGCGCCAGCACACCGGCTTCACCCAGCCTGTGAAGGAGGCCTCCTGACATGGCCTTCTCGACCCAGGACAGCGATGAAGTGTTGAGTGAAATCAACGTCACGCCATTGGTGGACGTCATGCTGGTGCTGTTGGTGGTGTTCATCGTCACCGCGCCATTGCTGACCAATGCCATCCCGATCAACCTGCCCAAGACCGAGGCCGTCGCCCCGGTGGAGCAGAAGGACCCGCTGGTGGTGAGCATCGACGGCAGCGGCAAGCTGTTCATCAACAAGGACGAGATCCAGGCCGACTTGCTGGAGACCAACCTCAAGGCTGCCAAGGACAAGGACGCCGAGCTGCGTGTGCAGCTGCAGGCCGACGATGGTGTGAACTACGGCGAGGTCGCCCGCGCGATGGCGGCGATCGAGCGTGCCGGGATCAGCAAGCTGGCGGTGATCACCGCCCGCTGACCGGCGATACCCTCTTCAGGCAAGTGCTTAGGGGCCATTTTCCTTGGCAGGGGATGGCCCTTTTTTTATGCCCGCTGAAAGCCATGCATACCCCTGTAGGAGCGGCCTTGTGCCGCGAAAGGGCCGCAAAGCGGCCCCAATGTATTGGCGACATGCACAGATCGCGGGGCCGCTACGCAGCCCTTTCGCGGCACAAGGCCGCTCCTACAGGGGAGAGGCGCAGGGCTCGAACACTGTGGCTTTGAATTTATAGTTATTAATAAATAGCTTCTTATTCCTTTACGAATATAACCCCCTCCCTATACTTGCACCCAAGCACGCAAACTTCCGGAGGCGTCCCCATGCGCAATGAGTCGATTCGTTACCTGATTGTGCCGGGCTGGCAAGGATCGCCAGACAACCATTGGCAGAGTCACTGGCAGCGCAGCCTGCCCAACAGCGCCCGGGTCGAGCAGCATGACTGGCTGACCCCGCAGCGGCGCGACTGGGTCCAGGCGCTGGAGCAGGCGATTGCCGCCGAACGCTCGCCGGTGATTCTCATTGCCCACAGTCTGGGCTGTGTCACGGTCGCCCATTGGGCCGCCCAGGCCAGCCCCGAGCTGCTGCGCCGGGTGCGCGGTGCGCTGCTGGTGGCGCCGGCAGATGTCGAACGGCCGACCTGCGCACCGGCCTTGCGCAATTTCGCGCCGATTCCACTGCAGGCCTTGCCGTTCCCCAGCCAGGTGGTCAGCTCCGACAACGACCCGGCGGTGAGCGTGCCGCGTGCGCTGTACCTGGCCCAGGCCTGGGGCGCCGAGGCCGGGCTGCTGGCCGACGCCGGACATATCAACGTCAAGTCGGGCCACGAGCGTTGGGAACAGGGTTTTGCCTACCTCTACCGCTTGCAGGCCCGTATCGATCAGCGCGCGCTGCGCCGCGCCTGATCCGCCGGTTTTCATCGAACGAATCGAATCCCCGGCCGCCTGCGGCCGGGGCGGGAGCATTCCATGACATTCCACACTGCTTTCGGCCAGCCGCTGCTGACCTTCCCCGAGCTGGACAAGAGCCCGTTGAGCATCCGCGCCAAGGCGCTGGTGTTCGTCGATCCGCGTTCCCAGTCGCTGCGCCAGGCCTTGGAGCGATTGGCGCCACAACCGCTGCCGGTGCTGATCCGTGGCGAAACCGGCACCGGCAAGGAGCTCCTGGCCCGGCAGATCCATCGCGCCAGTGACCGCGGCGGGTTGTTCGTGTCGGTCAACTGCGCTGCCATCAGCCCGACCTACGCCGATGCCGAATTGTTCGGCTACAGCGCCGGCACCCAGGGCGGCACCGCCAGCAGTCGAGCCGGCTGGTTCGGCTCGGCCAACGGCGGCACGCTGTACCTGGACGAGATCGCCGACCTGCCCCTGGCGATCCAGGGCAAGCTGCTGGCGGCCCTGGAGAACCGCGAGGTAACCCGGGTCGGCGCCACCCAGCCGCAGGCGGTCGATGTGCGGCTGGTGGCCGCGTCCAGCATCGACCTGGCCCAGGCCGTGCGCGCCGGGCGCTTCAACGAGCGGCTCTACCATTACCTGCACGAGGGTGAACTCGAGCTGCCGGCATTGCGTGATCGGGTCGGCGATATCCTGCCGCTGGCCGAGTACTTCGTCGGCATCTACAGCGTGCGCCTGGATCGGCCGCTGCCCTTGATCAGCGAGGCGGCCCAGCAGGCGCTGGAGGCCCATGCCTGGCCGGGCAATACCCGTGAGCTGGAGAACGTCATCCATTTTGCCCTGCTGGTCAGTGATGGTGAGGAGATCCTTCCCGCGCATCTCGACCTTCCGGATACCGCACCCTTGGCCAGCCTGGCTCGCCAGCTAGCGCAACTGGGTGCCAGTCGGGAGCCGCAAACCCTGGCCGACCTGCGCGGGCTGCTGGGCGCAGCCTTGGCGCAATTGGGCGAATCCGCGCCGTAGAGCTGTGCCTGGCCGCTCATAAGCAAAGGCCGTGATGGCTATTTGTTTTTGGAATAAGCAGCTAATCAAAAGATATTGTTACGGAATAAAAAATCTCGGTATTGTCCGCTTACGCCCACCCGAACGGATGGGCATCCGACTCGCCATCTGCGATGGCCCAGCTTTAGAACAAGGATCACCATGAAAAAGACCCTGCTGACCACCGCCCTGGCCGCCGCCCTGTCGTTTGCTGGCCTGGCCAATGCCGCCGAGAAACTGGTGGTCGCCGCCACGCCCGTGCCGCATGCCGAAATCCTCGAACTGATCAAGCCGACCCTGGCCAAGGAAGGCGTGGACCTGCAGATCAAGGTCTTCACCGACTACGTCCAGCCTAACGTGCAGGTCGACCAGAAGCGCCTGGATGCCAACTACTTCCAGACCCTGCCGTACCTGAAGAACTTCAACGAAGGCAAGGGCACCCACCTGGAAACCGTGATCGGCGTGCACGTCGAGCCGTTCGGTGGCTACTCGAAGAAGGTCAAGAGCCTGGCCGAGCTGAAGGACGGCGCCACCGTCGCCATCCCCAACGAAGGCAGCAACAGCGGCCGCGCTCTGCTCCTGCTGCAGAAGGCTGGCCTGATCACCCTGAAGGACCCGAAGAACGCCCTGGCCACGCCGAAAGACATCGCCGAGAACCCGAAGAAGCTCAAGTTCCGCGAGCTGGAATCGGCCATGCTGCCGCGTGTGCTGGACCAGGTCGACCTGGACATGATCAACACCAACTACGCTCTTGAAGCCGGCCTGAACCCGGCCAAGGACGCCTTGGTGATCGAAGGCAGCGACTCGCCGTACGTTAACTTCCTGGTCGCCCGCCCGGACAACAAGGACAGCGAGGCCATCCAGAAGTTGGCCAAGGCGCTGACCAGCCCGGAGGTGAAGGCGTTCATCGAGAAGAAATACAGCGGTGCGGTACTGCCGGCGTTCTGATACGCGGCAAGACTTGCGCCTGAACGAAAAAACCGACGCAACTGCGTCGGTTTTTTAATGGCCGAAACCTGTAGGAGCGGCCTTGCCGAGGCGTCGGACCGGCCGGAAAGGGCTGCGCAGCGGCCCCAGAATTTTAGCGACAATGCAGAAAATGCCGGGGCCGCTTTGCGGCCCTTTCCGGCCGGTCCGACGCCTCGGCAAGGCCGCTCCTACAGGGAAAGGTATTCATCCCGATCGCTCTGTATGACAGCGGTTCCCACAGAGGGCTCAGCGCTGACTGGCCAGCGCCCGGCGCAGGGCCAGGAGCCACAGCAGTTGTTCATTCGAGGCAGGCAAGCAGGGGCTGTTCATCGTTGTCTTCCTTGTTGAATGTGATGGGCCGTGCAAGTCACAGTTTGAAACCCCTTGGAGGGGGATTTATTCGGAAAGATCCGTATGTCATGAAGGAAATTTCCGAAGGTCACGAAGCGGTGATATAGATATGCAATAAAGATATTTATAAAAATATTTTTATACCTTTAGAGTCTAGTAATCGTGCTTACCGGCACAGCGCCACTATTGGTGAAACGACGCCGAGCCACCCTCGTGCCGACCCTGGACCTGCCCCATGCCGTACCTTCGTGACCTCGTGTCGAGGCCCCTTCCATGAGCTTCGACACCGCTTTCATGCTTAGCACACTGCCGGCCTTCTTCAAGGCCGTTGGTGTCACCCTGCAAGTCGGGGCGATCGCCATCGTCACCTCGTTGCTGGTGGCCCTGCTCAACGCGACGATCCTGGTGCTGCGCACGCCGTACCTGTGGCGCCTGGTCAAGGGCTACGTGGAACTGGCCCGCAACACACCGCTGCTGATCCAGCTGTTCTTCGTCTATTTCGCCTTGCCCGGCCTGGGCGTGAAAGTGTCGGGCTTTGCCGCCGCGATCATCACCATGACCTTCATGGGCGGTGCCTATCTCACCGAGGTGCTGCGCGCCGGGGTCGAGGCCGTGCCGCGGGCGCAGCTGGAGTCCGGGCGCTCCATAGGGCTCTCCGAGGGCCAGTTGCTGCGCCATGTGATCCTGCCCCAGGCCGGCATCCTCAGCCTGCCGGCGCTGTTCGCCAACTTCATCTTCCTGCTCAAGGAGACCACCGTGGTGTCGGCGGTGGCGGTGCCGGAGATCCTCTACACCACCAAGAACTACATCGCCCTGTACTACAAGACCTACGAAATGCTCGCCGTGCTGACCCTGCTCTGCGTGCTGATCTTCCTGCCGCTGTCGCTGCTGCTGCGCTACCTGGAACGGAGGCTGCAACATGGCCAGTTCGGGAATTGAGCTGCTGCTGGTTTCGCTGCCGCAACTGGCCACGGGCGCCTGGCAGACCCTGGCGATCTCGGCCCTGGGCATCCTGTTCGCCACCTTGGGCGGCGTGCTCTACGGCGTGCTGGCGACCCTCGGCAACCGTTGGCTGAACATCCTGCTGCAGGTGTACCTGGAACTGTTCCGGGCAATCCCGGTGCTGGTCTGGCTGTACCTGGTGTTCTTCGGCTTGCCGATCTTCTTCGGCCTGAGCATTCCCAGCTTCTGGTGCGCGGTGCTGGTGCTGGGCCTGTGGGGTGCCAGCGAGGTCGGCGAGGTGGTGCGCGGCGCCTTGCAGTCGCTGCCACGCGGGCAGCGCGAGGCGGGGTTGTCGATCGGCCTTGGCGGCTGGCAGCTGTATGGCTACGTGCTGCTGCCCCAGGCGCTCAAGCGCATGACCCCGCCGACCATCAACATCTACACGCGGATCATCAAGACCAGCTCGCTGGCGGTGCTGATCGGCGTGGTCGAAGTGATCAAGGCGGGGCAGCAGATCATCGAGCGCACCTACGAATCGGTGCTGATCTACGGCGCACTGTTGTTGTTCTTCTTTCTTGTCTGCTATCCGCTGTCGGCCGCTTCCCGCGTGCTGGAGCGTCGCTGGGCCCACGCATGAATCCATTGATCGAATTCCAAGGCTTCAACAAGTTCTTCGGCCAGCACCAGGTGCTCGCGGACGTCGACCTCAAGGTCCAGGCCGGCGAGGTGGTGGTGATTCTCGGCCCCAGCGGCTGCGGCAAGAGCACCCTGCTGCGCTGCCTCAACGGCCTGGAGGAGGCCCAGGGCGGCAGCCTGCGCCTCGACGGCCAGGAGCTGCTCGGCCCCGACACCGACTGGCGCCAGGTGCGCCAGCGGGTCGGCATGGTGTTCCAGAGCTACCACCTGTTCGGCCACATGAGCGTGATCGACAACCTGCTGCTGGGCCCGCTGAAGGTGCAGAAGCGCGAACGCCGCGAGGCCCAGGCCCAGGCCGAGGCGCTGTTGGCCCGGGTAGGCCTGCTGGACAAGCGCGACGCCTTTCCCCGCCAGCTTTCCGGTGGCCAGCAGCAACGCATCGCGATCGTCCGCTCGCTGTGCATGAACCCCCAGGTGATGCTGTTCGACGAGGTCACCGCCGCCCTCGACCCGGAAATGGTCAAGGAAGTGCTGCAGGTGATCCAGGGCCTGGCCCGCGAAGGCATGACCCTGCTCATCGTCACCCACGAAATGGCCTTCGCCCGCGCGGTGGCCGATCGCATCGTGTTCATGGAGGCCGGCAGGATCCTTGAACAGAACCACCCTGAGCGCTTCTTCACCCAACCGCAGACCGCACGCGCGCAGCAGTTCCTGGAGAAATTCTCGTTCGTCGAAAGCCTGCCCAAGACACTGCACAAGGAACTGTCATGAAGACTGCCCCGTTCGCCAAACTGCTCGCTCCACTGCTTGGCCTGGCCCTGCTGGCCGGCTGCAACAAGTCCGAAGACCCGGCCAAGCCCGCCGCCGCCTCGCCGGCCACCAGCTACCTGGAAACCATCAAGGCCCGCGACAAGCTGATCGTCGGCGTGTTCACCGACAAGCCACCGTTCGGCTTCGTCGACGAAAGCGGCCGCTACGTGGGCTTTGACACCGACATCGGCCGCCGCTTCGCCAAGGACCTGCTGGGCGATGAAAGCAAGGTCGAGTTCGTCGCCGTCGAGCCTGCCAGCCGCATTCCGTTCCTGCAGAGCGACAAGGTCGACCTGATCCTCGCCAACATGACCGTCACCCCCGAGCGCAAGGAAGCGGTGGACTTCACCAACCCCAACCTGCGCGTGGCGGTGCAGGCCATCGTCGCCGACGGCAGCCCGGTGCAGAAGCTCGACGACCTGGCCGACAAGACCATCATCGTCACCACCGGCACCACCGCCGATATCTGGCTGACCAAGAATCACCCGGACTGGAAGCTGCTCAAGTTCGAGAAGAACACCGAGTCGCTGGCCGCCCTGGCCAATGGTCGTGGCGATGCCTATGCCCAGGACAACCTGATCCTGTTCAGCTGGGCCAAGCAGAACCCGGGCTACCGCGTGCTGCCGCAGCTGCTGGGCGACGAGGCGCCGATTGCTCCGGCAGTGAAGAAGGGCAACACCGAGCTGCGTGACTGGGTGAACAGCGAGCTGGCCAAGCTGGGCGAGGAGAAATTCCTGCTCAAGCTGTACGACCAGTACGTGCGCAAGGAACTGAGCGACGACACCAAGCCTGAGAGCGTCATCGTCGAAGGCGGCAAGTGGCAGGGTTGAGCCTCGTCTGCTGATCGCGGGACAAGCCCGCTCCCACAACTGGCAAAGGTCAAGCGTGGGAGCGGGCTTGCCCCAACAGATGGCAAAGGTCATGCGTGGGAGCGGGCTTGCCCCGCGATGGGGCGAATCAATTACCCGGCACTAGCCGCAACGTACTCTGCGCCGGAATCACCCCCATCCGCGCCTTGTGATAGCGCCCCTCGATATAGTCCTCGGCCTGATCGCCGTAATGCCGGTCGAACGGCACGCCACTCTGCCCTACCGGGTTGATGGTCAGCGCGGCGCCTGCGTCGGCAAAGTCGATCACTCGGCGGGTTGAAGGCCCATAGGTGACCGGCCAGGGCGCCGGGCCGATCTTCGCCGACAGGTTGTTCGGCACCTCGTGGGTGCCGGGGGCGGCGAACGGGCCGACATTGAACAGCAGGTTGAGCGGCTTCTTCACCCCCAGCGGATGGTTGTGGGTGAGGGTGTGGGTCTTGCCCCATTGCCAGCTGGCCGGATCCTTGCCGAACGTCTCGCGCAGGTGCTTGAGGCTGCGTTGCCAGGCCTGGCGCACGATGGCGCCACGGTCGGTGCGTTCGCTGGCGCCGCGCTGGTTCCACCAGGGCGATGTCGGGTCCGCGGCAAGGCGCGGCAGGGCGGCGTCGATGGCGCGGGTGCTGATCAGCACCGGGAACCAGGTGTCGCCCAGCTCGTCGTGCAGGGCGGCGAACGCCAGTTCGTAGAGGAACTGGTTGAACAGCGTGGCACTGGTGGAGTCCAGCGGATAATCACCGCGCCAGGCAGCCAACTGCTCGACCAGCTCCTTCTCCTCGTCGCCCTGGGCGATATTGCGCAAGGTGCCGAGCAGCGGCGCCAGGGTGCGCGGGCCATAGTCGGTGCTGGTGTCCAGTTGCAGGGCCTGGCTGTTCTGGGTGTCCCACTTGATGTCCGGGTCGCTCAGCTGGCGATCGAGCTGACGACCGCGATCGGCCAGGTTGTAGTAGCCGGGCACGGGGATTGCGCCGGGCGGCTGGTAGTTGGCCGAGACGATGTAGCCGCTCGCCGGATTCTCCTGCTGCGGGTTGGCGCTGAACGGGTAGAAGCCCGGCTTGGCGGCCTGGCCGCTGGCGCCATCGAGAATGAACGCCGGGTTGACGCCGTCCGGGCGGATCGGCAGGCGCGCCGCTGCCCACCAGCCAATGTCACCCCGGGCGTTGGCCCATACCAGGTTCAATCCAGGCGCCTGGACCTTGGCCGCCGCCTCGCGCATCTTGCCCAGGGTGTCGGCGCGGTTGATCTGGTAGAAGCCTTCGAGAATCGGGTTGTCGGTTTCCAGGAACGCCCACCACATGGCGATGGGCGTCGGGCCTGCGGTATCGCCGAGCACGCTGTTGACGATCGGCCCGTGGGGCGAGCGGCGCAGAGTGATGCTGGCAGGTTCCGCGCCCTTGACCGCGATCTTCTGCTCGGTCTTTTCCAGTGGCTGCCAGCGGCCATCGACCATCACCTGCTCGGGATCCTGCGGATGGGTCCGCTCCGCGATCAGGTCGACGTCGTCGTTCTGGAACATGGTCAGGCTCCAGCCGAAGTCGCGATTGTGGCCGAGCAGGGCGAACGGGTTGAGTGCCTGGAAGTAGCCATACAGGTTGAACCCCGGCGCCGACAGCTCCGCCTCGTACCAGATTGCCGGCACGGCAAAGCTGATATGCGGGTCGCCCGCCAGCAGCGGCCGGCCACTGCGGGTGCGGCTGCCGGCCACGGCCCAGGCGTTGCTGCCCTCGAACTGCGGGATGCCGGCGTCGCCCAGGGCGTCGTGACTCAGCCGCGCCAGCTGCTCGAGGCTGCGCCAGTCGGCGGCGGCCAGGGGCGTGGCCACGGCGCCGTCGGGCTGCCAGTCGAGGTCGAAGATCTTCAGGTATTCGGGGCCGAGCTGGTCGCGGATGTAGGTCAGCGCAGGGTCGGTACGGAATGCCGCGGCGAAGCTGTAGGCGAGGTAGCCGGCGATGCTCAGGGTGTCCTCGGCGGTGAAGGGGCGTGGCGGGATGCCGAGCAGGTCGAACTCCATCGGTTTGGGGTGGCCGGCCTGCCACTGGTTGATGCCGTCCAGGTACGCCTGCAGCGCCTGCCAGGCCGGCGACTGGCGGTCCTGGCGCTGCGCCATCAGGGCCGCCTGGTCGCGGATGCGCAGGCTGCGGAACAGGGTGTCGGTGGGCAGCAGCTTGTCGCCCAGCACTTCGGCCAGTTCACCGCGGGCCAGGCGGCGCATGATCTCCATCTGGAACAGGCGGTCCTGGGCATGCACGTAGCCCAGGGCGCGGTACAGGTCCTGCTCGTTCTGCGCCTGCAAGTGCGGCACGCCGCGGGCATCGAAGCGCACGCTGACCGGCGCCTGCAACCCGCCGACGGCCACCTCGCCGTCACGTTGCGGTTGTTTGCCTTGCACGTACCAGTAACCGGTGCCTGCGGCGGCCACGGCGATCACCACCGCCAGCAAGGTCAGGCTGCGCTTCATCGAGACTCCTTGTACGTTCGAGCGAAAAATGTGCGCCGATCATCGGCGGATGCGCGAACTGAGCATAGCCCCGGAAGGCACTTTCATGCCCCTCGGTAAAAAACAGCGTGGGCGCGTCATTCGGTCCAGGGGCAATAGCAGCCGACGGCCAGGGTATTGGATGCCTGCACCCGGCGGCCTTCATTTAGCGCCGTGAGGATCGGCTCGATGAAACTGTTACTGGAGTTGCACACCGCGCCTTCGCTGTAGGGGCCGAAGTAGGCGAGGTTACCGTCGCGGTCCCAGATCGCCACGGCGGGGGTGGCTGGCAGCTGCTCGCTGCCGGGCAGGCTGGCCAGGGGCTTGAGCGCGGCGAGGTTGGCCGGCAACTGGCCGTGGCTGCCCGGGCGCTGCACGACATGGAAGCTGACGCCCTGCGGCGCGAAGTGCTCGACCAGTTCGCCCAGGTGCTGCTGGTTGCCGACGTTGCAGGGGCAGGCCGGGTCCCAGAAGTGCACCACGCGGATCGGGCCCGGGCCTGCCAGCTCGGGGGGCAGGCGCAGTTGGCTGCCGTCGAAGAAGGTGGTCTGGTTGTCGAAGGTGCGCAGGTAGCGGGACTGGAAGCTGTCGTAGGCCCACCAGAGGACGGTGGCGCAGAGTAGCAGTACAAGGAGTGTGAGAAGTCGCTTCGCCATGGGGGCCTTGGCGCGATTTGCGTGGGAGCGGGCTTGCCCCGCGATGGCGCCTGTGAGTCTGGCGCTGCCATCGCGGGGCAAGCCCGCTCCCACGAGGTCGCATTGTTCGTCGGAGGGAGGAGCCAAGCTTGCCATGACGCAGCCCAGAGCTGAATATCGCAGATCAATACTTGCTGCACACTGGATGTACCGATGCCCGCCAGCTTCAATCCCGACCCGCTGCGTACCAGCCTGTCGCCCCTCGTCGATCGCCAGCCATTGTCCGCCCAGGGCCAGGCCTACCAGCGCTTCTACGGCCTGGATCTGCCCGCGCGCAGTTGGCTGGGTGGCTTCCAGGTGGCGGGCTTCGATCTGGTCGGCCAGCTCTGGCTGCCGGAGCAACCGGTGGCGACATTGTTCCTGCTGCACGGCTATTACGATCACATGGGCCTGTACCGGCATGTGATCGCGTGGGCATTGGGCCAGGGCTACGCGGTGATCGGTTGCGACCTGCCCGGCCATGGCCTGTCCAGCGGCGAGCGTGCCAGCATCGATGATTTCGGCATCTACCAGCAGGTGCTCGATGCGCTGTTTGAGCAGGCCCGTCTGCTGGAACTGCCGCGACCCTGGCATCTGTGTGGACAGAGCACCGGCGGGGCGATCGCGGTTGATCACCTGTTGCATCAGGGCGAGCGCAGCCCGGTCGACGGCCAGGTGATCTTGCTGGCGCCCCTGGTGCGCCCGCGTGCCTGGCACTGGTCGAAACTGAGCTATCGGGTGCTGCGCCACTTCGTCAACGGCATCGAGCGGCGTTTCAGTGAAAACACCAATGACCCGGCCTTCCTGCCCTTTCTCGAGGCCGATCCGCTGCAGCCACGGCGCCTGCCGACCGCCTGGGTCGGGGCGCTGATGAAGTGGGTCCGGCGTATCGAAGCTGCGCCGCGCAGCACACGCCAGCCCCTGATCGTGCAGGGCGAGGCGGACGGCACGGTGGACTGGCCCTACAACCTCAAGGTGCTCAAGGCCAAGTTCGCCGAGCCGCAGATCCTCATGCTGCCCGAGGCGCGGCATCACCTGGCCAACGAGCTGCCCGGCATTCGCCAGCGCTACTTCGACTTCATCGGCCAGCGCCTGGGTTGATCACTTCAGCTCGGCGGCGTTCTGGCCCACGGCCAGAGCCGCGCGTACCGCGGCCACTGCCGCCTTGTAGTAGGCCTGGCCGTCGGGGGACTCAGCGAAGGTGGCAAATTGCTCCAGCTCGGCGTCCGACAGGTCGCGATAGACGTACAGCAGGGTGTTGTTCAGGTCTTCGCCGACCTGGTTCATCAGGCGTTGGCGCTGGCCATCGAGCAGATTCTGCGCCTGGCCGCCGCCGAACAGGCCGGGCAGCATCGAACTCAGGCTGTCGGCCGCCACCCCGGCGATTGCCAGGCTGACCTCGGCGCCGGCTTCGCGGGCCGGCAGGGCCTGGGCCAGGTGGCCGACGATCAGCAGGCGGTTGTCGCTGGCCTGGACCTTCGGCAGGCCCTTGGCGTTCTTCGCCAGCTGGTCCTTGCGCGTGGCCAGCAGCTCGGCGGCCACCACCTTGCGCCCCAGTGGCGACTGGAAGAACGCCAGGGCCGGCGAGGGGTTCGCCAGGTTGGCCCGCAGCTGCGCCTGGGCCCGGCGGTCCATGGCCTGGGCCTGGAAGCGCTGGTTGCTGTTGTTGACCAGCGCCTGGTAGACGGCAGGCGGCAGGCTGTTGCGGTAGCGCTGCTGGGCGGCGCTCACGGCATCGTTGAAATGGGCGCGCTGGTCGGGCCAGCCGGCGGCCTTGTACAGCTGATCGAGGCTGTCTGCCCAGACAGGCATGGTGCAGATCATCAGCAGAAGCAGGGAAAACAGACGGCGCATTCAGGACTCCTGTCGGCAGGCCGCTATTGTCCTAGGCGTGGCGGGGCTTTGTCGAGTCGCCAGCGGCGCTTCCTGACCAAGTGGCGCTGTGCGAGCGATTAGCGAATGGCTATGATGCGCCATGCACACTCCTTTCGAACATCCTCTGCTGTCGACGATCGTCGACGACCTGGCCACCCGTGGCTGGTCGCAGCAACCTCTCTTCCTGCCCGACGAGCTGTCGCGCGCGCTGGCGGCCGAATGCCGTCGCCGTCACGCCGAAGGCGAGCTCAACCCTGCCAGCATTGGTCGCGGTGCCGCGCAGGAGATCCGCGAGGCGATCCGTGGCGACCAGATCCAGTGGCTCGACCCCGGCGAGTCGGCGGTCTGCGACCGCTACCTGGGCGCGATGGACAGCCTGCGCCAGGCCATCAATCAGGGCTTGTTCCTGGGGCTGGAGGACTTCGAATGTCATTTTGCCCTGTATCCGCCGGGGGCTTTCTACAAGCGTCATCTCGACCGTTTCCGTGACGACGACCGGCGCATGGTGTCGGCCGTGTTCTACCTCAATGAAGGCTGGCAGCCGGAGGATGGCGGGCAGCTGCGGATGTTCCTGCAGGACGGTGTCGAACACGACGTGCAGCCGGTGGCGGGCAGCCTGGTGGTGTTCCTGTCGGGTGAAGTGCCGCACGAAGTGCTCCCGGCCGGGCGTGAGCGCCTGTCGTTGACCGGCTGGTTCCGGCGCCGTGGCAATGACCCGTTCTGAGCGGCCGAAGGTGCTGGTCAGCGCCTGCCTGCTGGGCCAGCCGGTGCGTTATGACGGGCGTGCCAGCGGCCATCCCGACATCTTGCAGCGCTGGCAGGCCGAAGGCCGGGTGGTGCCGCTGTGCCCGGAGGTGGCCGGTGGCTTGCCGACGCCGCGACCGCCTGCGGAGATTCCGGGCGGGCAGGGCGGCCAGGTACTGGATGGGCAGGCACAGGTGCTGACGGTGACCGGCGACGATGTCAGCGAGGCGTTTCTGGCCGGGGCCCGACTGGCGCTGGAGCTGGTGCGCCGGCATGGCATCCGTGTGGCGGTGCTCAAGTCCGGCAGCCCGTCGTGTGGCAACCTGCAGACCTATGACGGCAGCTTCAGCGGTGTAAAGGTGGCGGGGGAAGGGGTGACCACGGCCTTGCTGCGTAGAGAAGGGGTGCAGGTGTTCAGCGAGCTGGAGCTGGAAGACGCGCAGCGAGCGTTGCTTGGTCCCCACCTGTAGGAGCGGCCTCGTGCCGCGAAAGGGCCGCAAAGCGGCCCCGGCTATCTCTGCGTCAACACTGCAATCCTGGGGCTGCTACGCAGCCCTTTCCGGCCGGTCCGACGCCTCGGCAAGGCCGCTCCTACAGGTCGGTGCAGACCTGCATTGTTAGCATTACTATTGTTCGGCGCTAGTCTCGCGCGCAGCCGTAAGCCATTTGCTTTCCAGCTCAGCCAACCGCCCATCGTCTTTGATCCGCTGCAGGGCATTGGTCACCGCCGTCTCGAAGGCTGGATTACCCTTCTGGTACGGGATCACCAGTTTCTGGTTGGCCGGGGTACGAATGGCGTCGAGCTTATCGCTCAGTTTGGCGTCTTGCTGGTTGAAGGTCATGTCGAACTTGCCGCTCTCCACCCCAGGAAGCACCTCTTCGGCGGCGATCTCGACGAACTCGGCCCGCACATCCAGCTCCTTGGCCAGGGCCTGGCCCAACTCGATCTCGAAGCCGGTCAGGTGTTCGTTCTCCTTGAACGCATAGGGTGGCGCGTCGCCAAGCACGGCGATGCGCAGTTCGCCACGGTCATTGATTTCGTCGATCAGTTCGGCCTGGGCCAGTGGGCTGAACAGTACCGCCAGCAGAATGCCAATGGTCAAACGCATGAGTGCCCCTTTCTTGTTCGGCAGATGAAGTGCATTCGCCGTGGCTTTCTCGTCTGCCCCGGTCGAACGCAGCCTATGACCTCCAGGTCGCGGCAAGGTTTTCTTCTGCCCTGAAATATTTCTGTCCCTGTTTTTGAACCTCTGCCGGCCGAGCTGGACTATGGTGAAGTACCGCCGTACTTCGTTTAAGTGATAGCGGTCAATTGAAGTGAATCACAGGAGAAGTGAATGAAAAGCCTATTTTCGCGTGCTGCCGTCGCCGGTCTGCTGATGGGGGCGTCGGTGTTCGCCAGTGCCGCGGATGCCCTGAAGAGCGAGCAGCCACCGGAAGGCGCCAAGGTCTTCATCGTTTCGCCCGCCGACGGGGCCACGGTCGACAAGACCTTCACCGTCAAGTTCGGCATCGAAGGCATGGACCTCAAGCCTGCGGGTGACCAGACCCCGCACTCTGGCCATCACCACCTGCTGGTGGACGTGGACAAGGCCCCCCTGGCCGACCAGCCGCTGCCCACCAGCCTGATGCCGGAGAACAACGCGCCGTTGCCGGCAGGTCCGCAAGTGCTGCACTTCGGCAAGGCGCAGACCGAGGCGAGCATCACTCTCACGCCGGGCAAGCACACCCTGCAACTGGTGCTGGGTGACAAGTACCACGTGCCGTTCAAGCCGAGCGTCGAGTCGCAGAAGATCACCGTCAACGTGAAATAACCCACTGCGCCATCGCCGGCAGGCCAGCTTGCCGGCGATAAGGTCATTGCAGGCCGTTTCAGAACTGCGAGCCAACCACTTCCTGCGCCACGCCCAGAAAAGCCGCCGGCAACCGCGCCTGGCGCCGCTCCTTCAGGCAATACAGGTACTCGTGCATCACCGGCGCATCCTCCAGCACCAGCACCCGTAGCTCCGGGTTATGCGGCACCTCGTGGCGGGCAATGATGCTGATGCCGATGTTGCGTAGCACCGCCTCGCGTATTGATTCGCGGCTGCCGATCTCTAGTTGCGCTCCAGCCTTCACGTTGGCCTCCTGCATCATCTGCTCGGTCAGCTTGCGCGTGGTCGAGCCCTGCTCGCGCATCAGCAGGCAATGCCCGGCCACCACGTCGATGGACACCGCCTGACGCTGGGCCAGCGGATGATTGCGGTGCACCGCCACCACCAGCGGGTCGGTGCCCAGCACCCGGCGCACCAGGCGCGCATCCTCGAGCAGTTGTGAGGACGCGGCGATATCCACCCGGTAATCCTCGAGCATCTCCAGCACCTGCTGCGAGTTGCCGATTTCCACTGCCACTTCCACCTGGGGCAGGCGCTCGCGGAAGATCTTCACCAGGTCGAGGATGTAGTAGGGCGCCGTGGCGGCGATGCGCAGGCTGCCCTGGGCCTGACCGCTGTTGCGCAGCTCGAACTCGATGTCGGCCTCCTGCTGCAGCAGTGCCTTGACCATCGGCAGCAGGCGCACGCCTTCCTCGCTCAGCACCAGGCGCCGGCCACCGCGGTAGAACAGCTCGACGTTGTATTGGCCTTCGAGATTGCGAATCTGCGTGGTCACCGTCGGCTGGCTGAGCCCGAGCTTCTTCGCCGCCAGGGTGATGCTGCCCAGACGGGCCACCATGTAGAAGGCTTTGAGCTCGGCGCTCAGCATTGTGGATAACCTCTGTTCTGCGCTGCGTGCGCCTATTTGCGCAGCAGGCGCAAGCCGTTGAACACCACCAGCAGGCTCACGCCCATGTCGGCGAACACCGCCATCCACATGGTGGCCATGCCGGCAAAGGTGATTGCCAGGAAGATCGCCTTGATCCCCAGGGCCAGCACGATGTTCTGGGTGAGGATCGCCGCGCTTTGGCGCGACAGCCTGACGAACGCCGGGATTTTGCGCAAGTCATCGTCCATCAGCGCCACGTCGGCGGTCTCGATGGCGGTGTCGGTGCCGGCGGCGGCCATGGCGAAGCCGATTTCGGCACGGGCCAGGGCCGGTGCGTCGTTGATGCCGTCTCCGACCATGCCGACCCGGTGGCCCTCGCCGTACAGGCGCTCGATGCTGGCCAGCTTGTCCGCCGGCAGCAGGTTGCCCTCGGCGCGATCGATCCCCACCTGGGCGGCGATGGCCTGGGCGGTGTGGGGATTGTCGCCGGTCAGCATGACAGTCTTGATGCCCAGCGCGTGCAGTTCGGCGATGGCCTGGCGGCTGCTGTCCTTGACCGTATCAGCCACGGCGAACAGCGCCAGCGGGCCGGAGCGGTCGAGCAACAGCACCACGGTCTTGCCCTGGCGCTCCAGCACATCGAGCTGCGCTTCAAGCTCCGGGGAGCACAGGCCGAGCTCTTCCACCAGGCGATGGTTGCCCAGGTGGTAGGTCTGGCCCTCGATATCACCGCGCACACCGCGACCGGCCAGGGCGGCGAAATCGCTGACCTCGCTCAAGGTCAGGCTCTGGTCCTTGGCAAACAGGGCGATGGCACCGGACACCGGGTGATCGGAGCGGGCAGCCAGGCTGGCGGCCAAGGCCTGGGCCCGGCCTTCGAACAGCGGGTCGAGTACCTTGCTGTCGGTCTGCACCGGCTTGCCGTGGGTGATGGTGCCGGTCTTGTCCAGGGCGAGGAAGTCCAGCTTGCGCCCGCCTTCGAGGTACACGCCGCCCTTGATCAGGATGCCCTTGCGCGCCGCTGCCGCCAGGCCGCTGACGATGGTCACCGGGGTCGAGATCACCAGCGCGCACGGGCAGGCCACCACCAGCAGCACCAGGGCGCGGTAGATCCAGTCGAACCAGGCGCCGGCCATGAACAGCGGTGGGATCACCGCCACGGCCAGGGCCACGGCGAACACTACCGGGGTGTAGATGCGCGAGAACTGGTCTACGAAGCGCTGGGTCGGCGCACGGGCGCCCTGGGCCTCCTCGACGGCCTTGATGATCCGCGCCAGGGTCGACTGGCCGGCGGCGGCGGTGACGCGGTACTCCAGGGCGCCGGCCTGGTTGATGGTGCCGGCGAACAGCTTGTCGCCCACGGCCTTCTCGACCGGCAGGCTCTCGCCAGTAATCGGCGCCTGGTCGACGCTGGACTGGCCACTGACCACCTCGCCATCCAGGCCGATACGCTCGCCCGGACGCACCCGCACCAGGGTGCCGATCGGCACCTCGCGCACGTCGAGCTCGCGCCACTGGCCGTCAGCCTGCTGCACGGTGGCCAGGTCCGGCGCCAGTTGCATCAAGCCGCCAATGGCATTGCGCGCGCGATCCAGCGAGCGTGCCTCGATCAGCTCGGCGATGGTGAACAGCACCATGACCATGGCCGCTTCCGGCCACTGGCCGATCAGCACGGCGCCGGTCACGGCGATGCTCATCAGGGCATTGATGTTGAGGTTGTGGTTCTTCAGGGCGATCCAGCCCTTCTTGTAGGTGCCCAGGCCGCAGCCGAGGATCGCCGCCAATGCCAGGGCGGCAACCACCCACTCCGGCGCCTTGCCGGAGAAGTGCACGATTTCTGCGGCGATCGCCGCGATACCCGACAAGGCCAGCGGCCACCAGCGGGTCTTGGCTGCCTGCGGCGCAACGGCGCTGCCGTCGTCCTCGGCGGCCAGCGGCTCGGCCTTCATGCCCAGGCTGTCGATGGCCCGCTCGATCTCGGCGGTGCCGGCCAGCGTGTGGCGCACGCCGAGCACGCGGTTGATCAGGTTGAACTCCAGTTGCTCGATGCCGGCCAGCTTGCCCAGCTTGTCCTGGATCAGCGTCTGTTCGGTAGGGCAGTCCATGGCCTCGATGCGAAAGCGGCTGAGCTGCGCCTGGGCGCTGGCCTTTTCGGTCAGCTGCACCAGGGCCGGGGCAGCCTTGCTGGAGCAGCAGCTGTGGGCGTGGGGCTCGTGGCCATGCGCGTGGTCATGCTTGTGGTCGGGGCTGACAGGCTGGTTCATGGAATCATCCTTAACTGAGCACTGGCCTCTGCAGTTATCCGCAGAGTGGGTTGTTGCCAAGTGAACACCCTGTAGCCACTATAGGGTCAAGCCCTCTGCTGGAGATTTGCCATGAAGATCGGAGAACTGGCCAAGGCCACCGACTGCGCCGTGGAGACCATCCGCTATTACGAACGCGAGCAACTACTGCCCGAGCCCGCCCGCAGCGACGGCAACTATCGGCTCTACACCCAGGCCCATGTCGAACGGCTGACCTTCATCCGCAACTGCCGCACCCTGGACATGACTCTCGATGAAATCCGCAGCCTGTTGGGCCTGCGCGACAGCCCCGACGGCTCATGCGGCAGCGTCAATGCGCTGATCGACGCGCATATCGAGCATGTGCAGGCGAGGATCGACGGGCTGGTGGCGCTGCAGGCGCAGCTGGTGGAATTGAGGCAGCAGTGCAATGCGCAGGGGGCGGAGTGCGCGATTCTGCAGCAGCTGGAAACCAATGGGGCGGTGACGGTGCCGGAGACCGAGCATTCCCATGTGGGGCGCAGTCACGGGCATTGATGCCAAAAGCATCGCGGGGCAAGCCCGCTCCCACGCCGGCTGTGTATAACCTGCGTGGGAGCGGGCTTGCCCCGCGATTGCGTCAGCTCAGGCGATGAAGATCTGTCAGACCGCCATCGGCGCCGTCATCGGCGCATGGTGCTCGTAGCCTTCCAGCCAGAAGTCGCTCGGTTCGATCTTCTCCAGCCACTCCGGCTCGTACCTGCCGGTTTCGGCAAATGCCGGCACGCGGTCGCTGATCACCAGCTTCGGCGCGGCCAGCGGTTCGCGTTTCATCTGCTCGCCCAGCATGTCCAGGTGGTTCTCGTACACATGGGCGTCGCCGATGAAGTAGGTGAACCAGCGCGGGGTGTAGCCGGTCAGGCGGCCGAACAGCGACAGCAGCGCCGCGCCTTCGGTGAGGTTGAACGGCGTGCCCAGGCCCAGGTCGTTGGAGCGGATGTAGAGGGTCAGGGAAATTTCCTTGGTCTCGACATTCGGGTGGAACTGGTACAGCAGGTGGCACGGCGGCAGGGCCATTTCATCCAGTTGGGCGCAGTTCCAGCCGTGGAACAGGATGCGGCGGCTGCCCGGGTCGTTGGCGATGGTGTCCAGGCACTGGCGCACCTGGTCGATGGCCTTGTACAGGATGACGAACGCCTGGCCGTCCTCTTCGTCCTGGGCGATGCGGCGAAAACCTGCCTGCTCGGCCATCTCGATGGCTGCCGGGTTGCTCAGCGGGATGCGCTTGTAGCCCGGCCACTGGCGCCACTGCACGCCGTAGATCTCGCCGAGGTCGTCATGGCCCTGGCGGAACGGGTTGGCCAGCCACTGGGCGTTCTCGTTGGCGTTCTGGTCCCAGACCTTGCAGCCCAGCTCGCGGAACTCGCCGGCGTTCTTCACGCCGCGCAAAAAGCCCACCATCTCACCGATCGCCGACTTGAACGCCAGCTTGCGCGTGGTGATGGCCGGGAAGCCTTTCTGCAGGTCGAACTTGAGCATGGCGCCCGGCAGGCTGATGGTGCGGATGCCGGTGCGGTTTTCCTGCAGCGTGCCGTTGTCGATGACGTCACGGACCAGATCTAGATACTGTTTCATGGCTTACCTGTAGCAAAAACGGCAGGGAATCACCCCTGCCGTGGAAATCAGACGGTGGCCTTGGCCGACGGTTTACGGTTGTAGGCCCACCAGATCAGGAAGATGCCGCCGACGACCATCGGCACGCAGAGCAACTGACCCATGGTCAACCAGCCGAAGGCGATGTAGCCCAGCTGGGCGTCGGGTACCCGCACGAACTCCACGATGAAGCGGAAGATGCCGTAGAACAGCGCGAACATGCCGGAAACGGCCATGGTCGGGCGCGGCTTGCGCGAGTACAGCCAAAGGATGACAAATAATGCCACACCTTCGAGGGCGAACTGATACAGCTGCGACGGGTGACGCGGCAGCTGGGCCGGGTCGCTGAACGGCGGGAACACCATTGCCCACGGCACGTCGGTGGCCTTGCCCCACAGTTCGGCGTTGATGAAGTTGCCGATACGCCCGGCGCCCAGGCCGATCGGCACCAGCGGCGCGACGAAGTCCATCAGCTCGAAGAACGACTTGTTGTTGCGCTTGCCGAACCACAGCGCGGCCAGCATCACACCGATGAAACCGCCGTGGAACGACATGCCGCCTTTCCACACTTCGAAGATCAAGGTCGGGTTGGCCAGGTACTGATGCAGATCGTAGAACAGCACGTAGCCCAGGCGCCCGCCGACGATCACCCCCATCGACAGCCAGAACACCAGGTCGGAGAGTTTCTCGCGGCTCCAGGTCGGGTCGAAGCGGTTCAACCGGCGCGAGGCCAGCAGCCAGGCGCCGCCGATGCCGATCAGGTACATCAGGCCGTACCAGTGGATTTTCAGTGGACCGAGGGCCACGGCCACCGGGTCGATCTGCGGGTAAGGCAGCATTGTCTTTCCTCTAGGTTCAGATAAGGAAGCTGAGTCCGACGCAGAACAGCAGCGCGGCGAACAGGCGCTTGAGCACACGCGGCGACAGCTTGTGCGCCAGACGCGCGCCGTAGCGGGCGAAGAACATGCTGGTGGCCGCGATGCCGACCAGCGCCGGAAGGTAGACGTAGCCCAGGCTGTGGGCCGGCAGGTGTTCCTCGTGCCAGCCCAGCCAGATGAAGCCCAGGGCACTGGCCAGGGCGATCGGCAGGCCGCAGGCCGACGAGGTGGCCACCGCCTGCTGCATGGGCAGGCTGCGCCAGGTGAGGAACGGCACGGTCAGCGAACCGCCACCGATGCCGAAGATCGCCGAGGCCCAGCCGATCACCCCGCCGGCGGCGGTCAACCCAGGCTTTGCGGGGATGCCGCGGCTGGCCTTGGGCTTGAGGTCCAGGGCCATCTGCGCGGCGATCACCAGGGCGAACACGCCGATGATCTTCTGCAGCATCGGACCCTGGATCAGCGAGGCGGTCTTGGCCCCGACCAGCGCGCCGAGCAGGATGCCCACGGTCATCCAGGCGAAGATCGGCCATTGCACCGCGCCCTTGCGCTGGTGCTCGCGCACGGCATTGATCGAGGTGAAGACGATGGTCGCCAGCGACGTGCCGACCGCCAGGTGAGTCAGCACCGAAGGGTCAAAGCCCTGCAGGGTGAAGCTGAACACCAGCACCGGCACGATAATGATGCCGCCACCGACGCCGAACAGCCCGGCCAGCACCCCGGCGCAGGCGCCCAACAGCAGATAGAGAGCGAATTCCATTCGTGGCCCCAGTGGAAAACAATCCGGCATGGTAACGGAAGCCAAGCCCGGCGCTCTAGTGAACTCTGTGTCAGATGATGGATAGCGGTCGGCGGCGCGGGTAGAGTGGCCGAAAACACAGGGGACAACCTATGTGCCTGATCGTATTCGCCTGGCGGCCGGGGACGGCCCGGCCGCTGATCGTCGCAGCCAACCGCGACGAGTTCTATGCCCGGCCAACCCAGGCCCTGGCCGCCTGGGAGGATGCCCCAGGCGTGCATGCCGGACGCGACCTGGAGGCTGGCGGAACCTGGCTTGGCGTGGGGCCGAACGGGCGCTTCGCCGCGCTGACCAACATCCGCGACCCGCGCCAGCCACCGGGGCCGCGCTCACGGGGCGAGCTGGTGGCGGCGTACCTGCAGGGCGAACTGGGGGTCGAGGCCTACCTGGACCAGGTGGCCAGCCGCAGCGAGCAGTACTCGGGGTTCAACCTGTTGGTGGGCGATGGCGGGCGGCTGGGCTACCTACATGCCCGCGAGGCCGCGCCGCGCTTGCTGGAGCCTGGTGTCTACGGGCTGTCGAATGCCGGGCTGGATACGCCGTGGCCGAAGCTGGTCAAGGCGCGCAGTGGGCTTGAGGGATTGCTCGAGGCCGCCGATCCGCAACGGCTATTGGCCCTGCTGGGCGATGCGCAGCCCGCGCCGGACGGCGAGTTGCCGGAGACCGGCGTGGGGCTTGCCACCGAAAGGCTGCTGTCGAGCGTGTTCATCGCCAGCCAGAACTATGGGACGCGGGCGAGCACGGTGCTGATCGTCGATGACCAGGGGCGGCGGCAGATGGTCGAGCGCAGTTTCGGACCGTATGGTGGGCACTTGGGCGAGGTGGATATAGACGTTTGAATGCAGGGGGCGCTTTGCGCCCCTTTCGCGGCACCAGGCCGCTCCTACAGGGGGCGCGTATGATTTGTAGGAGCGGCCTTGCGCCGCGAAAGGGCTGCGCAGCAGCCCCAGCGATTCAGCCTGCCAGCACTGCCGGCTCATCCTCCTCGAACCCCCGCGAAGCCCGCCCGACCAGCAGCGGATCCGGCGCATGCGCCACGCTGTGGTCCTTGCCCGGATAATCCAGCGAATGCAGGAAGTGGCGAATGCAGTTGATCCGCGCCCGCTTCTTGTCGTCCGACTTGATCACCGTCCATGGCGCATCGGCGGTGTCGGTATGGAAGAACATCGCTTCCTTGGCCGCGGTGTAGTCCTCCCACTTGTCCAGCGACTTGATGTCGATGGGCGACAGCTTCCAGTGCTTGAGCGGATCGTCACGGCGCGAGATGAAGCGGCGCAACTGCTCCTCGCGGTTCACCGAGAACCAGAACTTGAACAGCAGGATGCCGCTGTTGCACAGCATGCGCTCCAGCTCCGGCGCCTGACGCATGAACTCCAGGTATTGCAGGGGCGAGCAGAAGTCCATGACCTTCTCGACCCCGGCGCGGTTGTACCAGGAGCGGTCGAAGAACACCATTTCACCGGCTGTGGGCAGGTGCTGGACATAGCGCTGGAAGTACCACTGCCCCTTCTCCTGCTCGGAGGGCTTCTCCAGTGCAACGATGCGCGCGCCGCGCGGGTTCAGGTGCTCCATGAAGCGCTTGATGGTGCCGCCCTTGCCGGCGGCGTCACGGCCCTCGAACAGCACGACGATGCGCTGGCCGGTTTCCTTCACCCAGTTCTGCACCTTGAGCAGCTCGATCTGCAGGTCATGCTTGGCCTTCTCGTAGTCCTGGCGGCGCATGCGCGTGCGGTAGGGGTAGTTGGCCGGCAGGCGGGCCGAGGTGCTGTCTTCGTTGCTGCCTTTGCGGGCATTGGCCACTTCCAGGGCGGCGGGCTGCTGGCTGACCTGGGTGATGGTCTCTTGCGCGGCGGTGCTGGTGGCCGGCTTGCGCTGGCGTGGGCGACGAGGGCGAGGGGCTGGCTTGGGGCTGCTGTCGGCCTCGGCGGGCGCTGGCAGGAGGAGGGTGGCGGATTCTTCGCTCATGGAGGTCCTTGCGGGGGTCGGTCGAATGTCCACCTTCCATCCTATGCAGGCGCGAAGGGAGGCATTTTGATATCGATCAACCAGGGGCGAAGGATTCCTGGGGTAAAACTGAAGACAACAAAAAACCCGCACTAGGCGGGTTTTTTGTGTCGCTTCGGGTAACTTTGCAACCACCAGAAGCTTGAAGGTGGTGCCCAGAGACGGAGTCGAACCGCCGACACGAGGATTTTCAATCCTCTGCTCTACCGACTGAGCTATCTGGGCGACGGGGTGAATTAAATAGATTTTCTCAGAGGCCGTCAACGACTTTTTCAAAAAAATTTAAATTAATTCCGTCGCTTACGATTCGTGGGTCAATTCGAGGGCGGAACGTAGCCTTCGGCCTGGGCGTAATCCTCACCGGCGAAGAACTTGTCCATCTCGGCCTGGATGAATTTGCGGTCCTCGGCATTCATCATGTTCAGGCGCTTCTCGTTGATCAGCATGGTCTGGTGGTCCTGCCACTCCTTCCAGGCCTTCTGCGAGATGTTTTCGAAGATGTCCTGGCCCTTGGCGCCGGGATAGGGCGGGCGGTCCAGGCCGGGGAGTTCTTCGTTGTACTTGCGGCACTTCACGGTGCGGGTCATGGCTTCTCTCCTGCAATCAATTCGTCGGCCGCGCGTTGCAGCAGCTTCTTGACCGGGGCGGCGAGGCCCAGGCGCGGCGGGGTGGCGAGGTTATACCAGAGCCAGTCGGGCTCGGCCACGTGCGAGCCGACGGGCTCGACACGCACCAGCCAGGGCTCGATGGCCAGCTGGAAATGGCTGAAGGTGTGGGTCAGACCGTCCAGGGCCTGGCTGGCGCTCAGGCGCAGGCCGTGCTGGTAGGCGAGGTCGTCGAGCTGTTCCAGGCTGTCCAGCTCCGGCAGGCTCCACAGGCCGCCCCACAGGCCGGTGGAGGGCCGGCGATAGAGCAGGATCGCGCCTTCGTGGTTGGTCAGCAGCGGCATCAGGGTCTTGCGCTGGGGCAGGGCCTTGCGCGGCTTGGGCTCGGGATAGCGGGTCTCCTCGCCGTGCAGGTGGGCTTCGCAGCCGCGCTGCAACGGGCAGATCAGGCAACTGGGCTTGCTGCGGGTGCACAGCGTGGCGCCCATGTCCATCATCGCCTGGGTGAAGTGGTTGACCCGGGTCATCGGTGTGAAGCGCTCGGCGGTGGCCCATAGCTGGTTGGCTACTTTCGGCTCGCCGGGGTAGCCTGCCTGCGCGGTAAAGCGGGCCAGCACGCGCTTGACGTTGCCGTCGAGGATCGGCGCGCGGATGCCCATGCTGATACTGGCGATGGCGCCTGCCGTGGAGCGCCCGATGCCGGGCAATTCGGTGAGTTGCTCGACGCTGCGCGGGAACTCGCCGCCATGCTGCTCGACGACGATCTTCGCGGCTTTTTGCAGGTTACGGGCGCGGGTGTAGTAGCCCAGGCCCGTCCACAGGTGCAGCACCTCGTCCTCCGGCGCCTCGGCCAGGGCCTGCACGGTCGGCAGGGCCTGCATGAAACGGTCGAAGTAGTTGAGCACGGTGCTGACTTGCGTCTGCTGCAGCATGATTTCGGAGACCCACACCCGATACGGGTTGATGCCCTGTTGCCAGGGCAGGTCGTGGCGGCCGTGCTGGTCGTACCAGTCCAGCACGGCGCTGGAGAACTGCTGGGGGCTCATCGTTTGAACAGCCCCTTGAGCGCATCTTTGAGTTCCGGGCTCACCTTGTCTCCGAGTTTCTCTTCGAGTTTTTCATCGATCTTGTCCTTCAGGCGGTTGCCGGCCAGCTTCGCGGCGACCTTGCCCAGGCCGTCCTGGTCCAGGCGACAGGCCTTGGCGCCCAGCTCCAGCGGGCCACGGCAGCGCAGCGGCACTTCGACGCCGGTAAAGCGCTCGTTGACCTGGCAAGCCGGGTCGGGCATGGCGCGCTGGTCGCCCTCGACGATCACGCCGACGTTGTAGTCCATGCCCAGTACGCGCAGGTCGAGGTCGCCATGGCCATTGACGGTCAGGCCCGGGATGCGCGCCTTGAGGTCCGGGTTGCTGGCCACGCCGTTGCGCACCACCAGGCTGCCGCGCAGCTCCTGGAACGGTGTGTCCTTGCCCCGCTGTTCGCCGCTGAGCTGCTTGCGGTTGAGGGTGGCGATGGCCTGGCACAGTTGCTGTTCCAGGTTGGCGTTGACCAGCACGCCGTCGTTGATGGTGAAGCTGGCGTTGCCGTTGAGCGTATCGACCAGGGCCTTCTGGCTGTTGCCGGTGGCGGTGAGGTCGCTGTTCAGGGTCAGCAGGCCCTTGACCGGCGGCGCCTGGTCCGGGCTTTCGCGCTTGATGAAGTGCTCCACCGGCACGCGATTGATCTTGGTGTTCACGCCGATCTGCGGCACGGCGGGGCGCACATCGACAGTGCCCTTGGCCTCGAAGGTGCCGTTGTACAGGCCGCCGCGCAGGGTCTGCAGGGTGACCAGGCCGGCCTGGCCGCTGGCGGTCAGCTGTGCGTCGCTGATCGGCAGTTTGTCCAGGGTCAGCGCGCCGAACGACAGGTCGGCCTGCAGGTCCAGGGCGCGCAGGCGGTCGACCGGCAACAGCTTGTCGTTGCTCCAGGCCACCTGGGTCGGTGCGTCGGGCAGCGGTGTGGTGCCCGCGCCAGCGACGGCGGTGGCCTCCTGCTGCTTGACCTCGGCCTGGCGTGCCGCCGTGGCGCCCTTGGCCTGTTCGCTTTTGGCCGGCAGGTAGCGATCGGCGTTGAACGTGTCGGCTTTGAGGCGCACACGCAACGCTTGCTTGGCGAAATCGTCCACGGCGACACGGCCGGTGAAGGTGCTGTCGTCCAGCTTCACTGCCAGGTCTTCCAGGGCCAGGCTGCTCTGCGTGCCCTGCAGGCGGGTGACCAGCTCCAGTTTCTTGAACGCCGCCGAGTCGGCGGTGGCCGGCAGCGGGTGGCCGATGCCGTCGAGGAAGGTGCGCAGGTCGAACTGGGCGATGGACAGGCCGCCGCTGACCTGCGGGGCCTTGTCCAGATCACGCACGTTCAGCTCGCCCAGGGCGCGCAGCTGGTTGGCCGAGACCTTCAGGCCGCTCCAGGACGCGACATTGGCCGCCAGGTCGACCAGCACCTGCCCTTGGGCGACGAAGGTCAGGGTCTTGCCGGCCAGCGGCTCGCCCGAGGTCTCGCCGGACAGGCGCATGTCTTCCAGGTTGTAGCGCTTGAGCTTGCGGTCGAAGCGCAGCTCGCCGGTCAGCTCGGTGCGCGCCTTGATGTTCGGCTGGCTGGCACTGAGGAAGGCGCTGGCCTTTAGCGCGATGTTCGCGCCTTCGTGCACGGGGCCGGTGCTCAGCTGGATGCTTTCGGCGCCGTAGGTCTGCCCGGCCTTCTCGTCGGTGTAGAGCACGCGGGCGTTGTTGACGGTCAGGCTGTCGATATCAAGCTTGACCGAACGTTCGCTGGCCTCTGGTTTGGCGGGTACGGTGTCCGACGCCTCGGCGGGCGTGCTGGCAGGTGCGCCGGCGACGGTCGGCTGCGGCAGTGGCTTGCCGATGTCTTCCCAGTTGCCGTGACCATTGGCGTCGCGGGTCAGGGTCAGGTTGAGGCCTTCGACCCGCACATCGCTCATCTGCACTTCGCGGCGCAGCAGCGGCAGCACGCGCACCGACAGGCCGAGCATCTGCAGGTCGGCGAACGGCACCTTGGGGTTGTTCAGCGTGGCGATGCTCGCCTCGTGCAGCTCCAGGCCCAGCCAGGGGAACAGGCTCCAGCCGATGTCGCCGTTGAGGGTCAGCTCCACATGGGCCTTGTCGCGGGCCAGCTTGCGGATTTCGTCTTTGTAGTCGTTGGGATCGAAGAGGTGGCTCAGGGCGAAGCCCAGCGCCACGATGATCAGCAACAACCCGAGAAGCCCCAGCCCCAGGATTTTGCCGAACGCTTTCATGGGCGAGTCCTTGTAGTCCGATTTAGAAATTCAGCGGCGAGTATAGCGCCGTGGCACTTGGCTCTGCGTATCCGACATTTCGACAGTGGCAATGGCGACAGTTCATTTATTGCCTGCTCGGGCCTTATCGCGGGGCAAGCCCGCTCCCACGCATGACCGAGAGCGGCATGGACTTGCGTGGGAGCGGGCTTGCCCCGCGATGAGGCCCGAACAGGCGACACAACCTCACCTGAATACACGAAATACCGATTCAGCTAGCGAAAAAAACACGATATCAGATTGCTTTCATGTCACCCCCTGCTGGTAATCTTGCGCCCGCCCGTGGAGCCCCCGCGACCCATTGTCGCGGGGTGCCAGCCCAAGCGGCCGGGCTGCCTTGCGTGCAGCCAAAGCAGAGCCGTCCACGCGCACAGCCCACCTACAAAAGGAACAATCCATGAACAGCAGTATCACGGCGGGGGCGGCGGCAAGCGCGCCGGGCTTCCTGTCGAAGGAGCGCATCATCGCCCGCCCGGGCTTCAACCGCTGGCTGGTGCCGCCGGCGGCCCTGGCGATCCACCTGTGCATTGGCATGGCCTATGGCTTCTCGGTGTTCTGGTTGCCGCTGTCCCAGGCCCTGGGTGTCAGCGCGCCAGTGGCATGCGCCGCTGACATGGGCTTCATCGCCCGTCTGTTCAGCGCCGAGTGCGACTGGCCGATTTCCATGCTCAGCTGGATCTACACCCTGTTCTTCGTGTTCCTCGGCTGCTCGGCCGCAGTGCTCGGCGGCTGGCTGGAACACGCCGGCCCGCGCAAGGCCGGCCTGGTATCGGCACTGTGCTGGTGCGGCGGCCTGCTGATCTCGGCGATCGGCGTGAAGACCCACCAGCTGTGGCTGATGTGGCTGGGCTCGGGGGTGATCGGCGGGATCGGCCTGGGGCTGGGCTACATCTCGCCGGTGTCGACGCTGATCAAGTGGTTCCCGGACAAGCGCGGCATGGCCACCGGCATGGCGATCATGGGCTTTGGCGGGGGTGCCATGGTGGGCGCGCCGCTGGCCACCGCGCTGATGGGCCATTTCTCCAGCCCGACCGAAGTGGGCGTATGGCAGAGCTTCGTCGCCATGGCCGCGATCTACTTCGTGTTCATGACCGCTGGCGCCCTGGCCTACCGCGTGCCGCCGACCGGCTGGAAGCCTGAGGGCTGGACGCCGCCGGCGAAGAAGGCCAACGCCATGGTCACCGACCGTCACGTGCACGTCAGCGTGGCCTGGAAGACCCCGCAATTTGCCTTGGTGTGGTTGGTGCTGTGCCTGAACGTGTCGGCCGGTATCGGCATTCTCGGCATGGCCTCGCCGCTGCTGCAGGAAGTGTTCGCCGGCAAGCTGCTGGGCAACGAGTTGACCTTCAGCGAGCTGAACGCCGCGCAGCTGGCGCAGATTGCCGCCATTGCCGCCGGCTTCACCGGCCTTTTGAGCCTGTTCAACATCGGCGGACGCTTCTTCTGGGCGTCGTTCTCCGACTACATCGGCCGCAAGAACACCTACTTCGCCTTCTTCGCCCTGGGCGTGGGCCTCTACAGCCTGGTGCCGAACATGGGGCACATCGGCAACGTGGCGCTGTTCGTGGCGGCGTTCTGCATCATCCTGTCGATGTATGGCGGCGGCTTCGCCACCGTGCCGGCGTACCTGGCCGACCTGTTCGGCACGCAGATGGTCGGCGCCATCCATGGTCGCCTGCTGACTGCCTGGGCGGCGGCCGGCGTGCTCGGTCCTGTACTGATCACCTACCTGCGCGAGGCGCAGCTGGCGGCGGGGGTGGAGCGGGCCGCGGCCTACGACATGACCCTGTACATCCTCGCCGGCCTGCTGGTGCTGGGCTTCATCTGCAACATGCTGGTGCGGCCGGTGGCGGACAAGTACTTCATGACCGATGCCGAACTGGCTGCCGAGCGGGCGCTGAGCCATGACAAAGGTGTCGATTCGGCACGCTCACTGGAGTGGCATGCGGCGCCGGGCAGTCTGCCATTGGTGCTGCTGGCCTGGGCGGTGGTGGTGATTCCGCTGGGCTGGGGGGTTTGGATCACCTTGCAGAAGACGGCGGTACTGTTTCACTGATTGAGATCGTCGGGGGCGCCTTGCGCCCCTTTCGCGGCACAAGGCCGCTCCTAAAGAGGTGCGCGGTGCCATTGTAGGAGCGGCCTTGTGCCGCGAAAGGGCTGCAACGCAGCCCCGGGGCTCGGTTGTATAGACCTGTAGACCCGTCCCGCCCCCGTAATTACTAGCCTTGCCATATGTCATCCGCGTTTCAAGCCGGCGCATTCTGGGCCTATAATGGAGCCCTTTTCGCCCAATGATTTTGCGGAGCTGGTGATGGTCGAACGTAAGGCTTCCGTCGAGCGCAATACCCTGGAAACCCAGGTCAAGTGCTCGATCAACCTCGATGGCAGCGGCAAGGCCCGATTTGAAATCGGCGTGCCTTTCCTTGAACACATGCTCGACCAGATCGCCCGACATGGGCTGATCGACCTGGACATCGAGTGCAAGGGCGACCTGCATATCGACGATCACCATACCGTCGAGGACGTCGGCATCACCCTGGGCATGGCGTTCGCCCAGGCCATTGGCGACAAGAAAGGCATCTTCCGCTACGGCCATGCCTATGTGCCGCTGGACGAAGCGCTGTCGCGCGTGGTCATCGATTTCTCCGGCCGGCCGGGCCTGCAGATGCATGTGCCCTACACCCGCGCCACCGTCGGCGGCTTCGATGTCGACCTGTTCCAGGAGTTCTTCCAGGGCTTCGTCAACCACGCCCTGGTGACCCTGCACATCGACAACCTGCGTGGCCACAACACCCACCACCAGATCGAGACCGTGTTCAAGGCCTTCGGCCGCGCGCTGCGCATGGCCGTTACCCTCGACGAGCGCATGGCCGGGCAGATGCCGTCCACCAAAGGGTGCCTGTAAATGCAGACGGTAGCCGTAATCGACTATGGCATGGGCAACCTGCACTCGGTGGCCAAGGCACTGGAGCACGTGGGCGCCGGCAAGGTGCTGGTGACCAGCGACGCCGCGGTGATTCGTGAGGCCGACCGCGTGGTGTTTCCCGGCGTCGGCGCGATCCGCGACTGCATGGCCGAGATCCGCCGCCTGGGCTTCGACAGCCTGGTCCGCGAGGTCAGCCAGGATCGCCCGTTCCTCGGCATCTGTGTCGGCATGCAGGCGCTGCTCGACCACAGCGAAGAGAACGAAGGCGTCGACTGCATCGGCCTGTTCCCAGGCCAGGTACGCTTCTTCGGTAAAGACCTGAAGGAAGACGGCGAGCACCTGAAGGTGCCGCACATGGGCTGGAACGAGGTCGGCCAGACCAATGACCACCCGTTGTGGCACGACATCCCCGACCGGGCGCGTTTCTACTTCGTGCACAGCTACTACATCAACGCCGGCAAGCCAGGCCAGGTGGTCGGTCGCGGCCACTATGGCGTCGATTTCGCCGCCGCGCTGGCCGATGGCTCACGCTTTGCCGTGCAGTTCCACCCGGAGAAGAGCCATACCCATGGCCTGCAGCTGCTGCAGAACTTCGTCGCCTGGGACGGGCGCTGGTAAATGAGCCGATCGAAGACCAAGGCCCCCGTCATCACGCTGGCCCCGGAGCAGGAGCGCGACGCGCTCGACACGCTCAAGCGCTTCCTCGAAGACCGCTTCGAGCTGCAGCTGGGGTCGTTCGAGGTGGCCGAGGTCCTCGAGCTGTTCAGCAAGGAAATTGCACCCCATTACTACAACAGGGCGATTGCCGATGTTCAGCTGCACCTCAAGGAGCGGTTCGAGAGCATCGAAAGCGACCTGTGGGCGCTCGAGAAGCCCTGAACCCAACGAACAAGACAGGTTGCCAAGATGCTGATTATCCCCGCTATCGATCTCAAGGACGGTGCCTGCGTACGCCTGCGCCAAGGCCGCATGGAAGACTCCACCGTATTCTCCGACGACCCGGTGAGCATGGCCGCCAAATGGGTCGAGGGTGGCTGCCGTCGCCTGCACCTGGTCGATCTGAACGGCGCCTTCGAAGGCCAGCCGGTCAATGGTGAGGTGGTCACCGCCATCGCCCGGCGCTACCCGAACCTGCCGATCCAGATCGGCGGCGGCATCCGCTCGCTGGAAACCATCGAGCACTACGTCAAGGCCGGCGTCAGCCACGTGATCATCGGCACCAAGGCGGTCAAGCAGCCCGAGTTCGTCGCCGAAGCCTGCAAGGCCTTCCCGGGCAAGGTCATCGTCGGCCTGGATGCCAAGGACGGCTTCGTCGCCACCGACGGCTGGGCCGAAGTGAGCTCGGTGCAGGTCATCGACCTGGCCAAGCGTTTCGAGGCTGATGGTGTGTCGTCGATCGTCTACACCGACATCGCCAAGGACGGCATGATGCAGGGCTGCAACGTGCCGTTCACCAAGGCCCTGGCCGAAGCCACCCGCATTCCGGTAATCGCCTCCGGTGGCATCCACAACCTGGGTGACATCAAGGCCCTGCTGGACGCGAAAGCCCCTGGCATCATCGGCGCCATCACCGGCCGCGCGATCTACGAAGGCACCCTCGACGTCGCCGAGGCCCAGGCCTTCTGCGACAACTACCAAGGCTGAGGAACGACCATGGCATTGGCCAAGCGCATCATCCCTTGCCTGGACGTGGATAACGGCCGGGTGGTCAAGGGCGTCAAGTTCGAGAACATCCGCGATGCCGGCGACCCGGTGGAGATCGCCCGCCGCTACAACGAGCAGGGCGCGGACGAGATCACCTTCCTGGATATCACCGCCAGCGTCGATGGCCGTGACACCACCCTGCATACCGTCGAGCGCATGGCCAGCCAGGTGTTCATCCCGCTGACCGTGGGCGGCGGCGTGCGTACCGTGCAGGACATCCGCAACCTGCTCAACGCCGGTGCCGACAAGGTCTCGATCAACACCGCCGCGGTATTCAACCCGGAGTTCGTGGGTGAGGCGGCGGACCGTTTCGGTTCGCAGTGCATCGTTGTCGCCATCGATGCCAAGAAAGTGTCCGGGCCCGGTGAAACGCCGCGCTGGGAAATCTTCACCCACGGTGGGCGCAAGCCGACCGGGCTGGATGCTGTCGAGTGGGCGAAGAAGATGGAAGGGCTGGGTGCCGGCGAGATCCTGCTGACCAGCATGGACCAGGATGGTATGAAGAACGGGTTCGACCTGGGGGTTACCCGGGCGATCAGCGATGCGCTGGGGATTCCGGTGATTGCCTCGGGTGGGGTGGGTAACCTGCAGCACCTGGCTGACGGGATTCTGCAAGGGCATGCCAGCGCGGTGCTGGCGGCCAGTATCTTCCACTTTGGCGAGTACACGGTGCCGGAGGCGAAGGCCTATATGGCTTCGCGTGGGATTGTCGTTCGCTGAATTTTCAGGCGATGTGAGCAAACGTGGGAGCGGCGGTGCGCCGATGCGACTTGCCCCGCGATGCGATGGGACATTCACCATCGCATCGCGGGGCAAGCCCGCTCCCACGTTGTCATCCAACCGGCGTTCGCGTCACCCGTGATTCTTGCCGAGCAACGCGTGATACAGCTCGGTATCCCCCAGAATCCCCACCACCTTGTCGTTGTCCTGCAGCACCAGCTTGTTGCCGGTCTGGTAACGAATCCGCAGCGCCTCGCGCATGCCGATATCGGCGTGCACCACGGTCGGCCTGCGCTCCAGCAGCTCCACATCCTGCCCCGGTGCCCAGTTCTGCATGTCCAGCCCGTTCTGGCCCTGGCGTGCACGCTTCAGCGCGCCACCTTCGCCCAGGTCCAGCCACGAATCGATACCCGGGTCCAGGCACACCGAGCCATTGACCCGCTTGCAGTTGTCCAGGCTACGCATCAGGCTGCGGCCACACAACACGTTCAGCGGGTTGGTGTGGGCAACGAAGGTACGCACGTATTCGTCGGCCGGGTTGAGCACGATCTCCTCCGGCTTGCTGTACTGAATGATCCGCCCGTCTTTCATGATCGCGATGCGGCTACCCAGTTTCAGGGCCTCGTCCAGGTCGTGGCTGACGAACACGATGGTCTTGCTCAGCTTGGCCTGCAGGCCCAGCAGCTCGTCTTGCAGGCCCTGGCGGATCAGCGGGTCCAGTGCCGAGAACGGTTCGTCCATCAGCAGGATGTCGGCATCCATGGCCAACGCCCGGGCCAGGCCCACGCGTTGCTGCATGCCGCCAGACAGCTCGTCCGGCTTCTTGTTGCGCCACTGGGTCAGGCCCACCAGCTCAAGCTTCTCGTCCACCAGCTTGCGCCGTTCCTTTTCCGGGCGCCCCTGCATTTCCAGGCCAAAGCTGATGTTCTCGCGCACGGTCAGCCAAGGCATCAGGGCGAACTTCTGGAACACCATGGCGATGCGCTTGGTGCGCATCATCTTCAGCTCGGCGGGGGTGCAGTGGGCAATGTCGATGTGCTTGCCTTCGTGCTCGACGAACAGCTTGCCGCGGCTGACGGTGTTCAGGCCGTTGATGCAGCGCAGCAGGCTCGACTTGCCCGAGCCGGACAAGCCCATCAGCACGCAGATCTCGCCCTTGTTGATATCCAGGTTGGCCTTTTCGACGCCCACCACCAAACCGGTCTGCTTGAGGATCTGCTCGCGGGTCTTGCCTTGGTCCAGCAGCGACAGCGCTTCGCGTGGCTTGTTGGAGAAGATGACGTCGACGTCTTCGAAACGAATGATGCTCATGCCTCACCCCTTACCGGCAGTTCCGGTTGCTTGCAGATACGGTCGAGCATGATCGCCAGCAGCACGATCGCCAGGCCCGCTTCGAAGCCCAGGGAGATATCAGCGGTGTTCAGTGCGTTGACCACAGGTTTGCCCAGGCCGTCAGCGCCGACCAGGGCGGCGATTACCACCATCGACAGCGACAGCATGATGCACTGGGTGACGCCGGCAGCGATGCTTGGCATGGCGTGCGGCAGTTCGATGCGGGTGAGCAGCTGGCGGCGCGAGCAGCCAAACGCCTTGCCCGCGTCCATCAGCTCTTGCGGCACATCGCAGATGCCCAGGTAGGTGAGGCGGATAGGCGCGGCGATGGCGAACACCACGGTAGAGATCAGCCCCGGTACCACGCCCAGGCCAAACAGGGTCAGGGTTGGGATCAGGTAGACGAAGGTGGGCACGGTCTGCATCAGGTCCAGCACCGGGCGCATGGCGGTATAGAACATCGGCTTGTGCGCGGCGAGGATGCCCAGCGGCACGCCGATGACAACGCACACCACCGTGGCGAAGGTGACCTGCGCCAGGGTTTCCATGGTTTCCTGCCAGTAGCCCAGGTTGAGGATGAGCAGGAACGACAAGGCGACGAAGACGGTGAGCGCCCACTTGCGCTGGATCAGGTGCGCGAGGGCGGCGAACAGGGCGATGAGCACGAACGGGTTGAACCAGGTCAGGGCGCTGGTGACCCCATGGATCATGAATTCCAGGCCTGCGGCGATGGCGTCGAAGTAGCTGGCGCCGTTCTGGGTCAACCATTCGACGAATGAGGCGATGTACTGCCCCAGGGGTATTTTCTGATCGATAAGCATGATAGCGAGCTTCCACCTGCAAAGATTGAAATCAGTCCGGGGCGGGCACGGTCCCGCCCCGCGGTGTTGCCATTGCGTCTTGCGTTATTGCGTCAGTTTGGCCTTGGCCGCCTCGAGGCCGGGTTTGCCGTCCACGGTGCTTACGCCGGCCAGCCAGGCATCCAGCTTGCCGGGGTTGTCCTTGAGCCACTTCTTGGCCGCCGCCTCGGGTTTCATCTTGTCGTCCAGGACATAGCCCATCATGGTGCTTTCATCCTTGAGCTCGAACGACAGGTTCTTCAGCAGCTGGCCGACGTTGGCGCATTCCTGCGCATAGCCCTTGCGGGTGTTGGTGAGCACGGTGGCCTTGCCGAAATCGGGACCGAAATAGGCGTCCCCGCCGGTCAGGTACTGCATCTTGAAGCGGGTGTTCATCGGGTGTGGTTCCCAACCGAGGAACACGATCGCCTCGTCGCGCTTCTGCGCCCGGTCGACCTGGGCGAGCATGCCGGCCTCGCTGGACTGCACGATCTGGAAACCGGCGTCCTTCAGGCCGAAGGCGTTGTCGTCGATCATCTTCTGGATGGTGCGGTTGCCGTCGTTGCCCGGTTCGATGCCGTAGATCTTGCCCTTGAGGTCCTGCTTGAACTTGGGCAGGTCGGCGAAGTCCTTCAGACCCTTGTCATACAGGGCCTGGGGCACGGCCAGGGTGTACTTGGCGTTCTCCAGGTTGGCGCGCACGGTCTCGACAGTGCCGGCGTCGCGGTACTGCTTGATGTCGTTCTCCATGGTCGGCATCCAGTTGCCGAGAAACACGTCCAGGTCCTTGCCGGTGGCCAGCGACTTGTAGGTCACCGGTACCGAGATCATGGTGGTGTGGGTCTTGTAGCCCAGGGCTTGGAGCACGACGCTGGTGGTCGCGGTGGTGACCGTGATGTCGGTCCAGCCGACATCCGAGAAACGCACCGTTTGACACTGCTCGGGTTCGGCGGCCTGGGCCAGCAGCGGAGCGGACAGCAACGCGACCAGCAACAGCGAGGGTGAACCTTTCATGGATGGACTCCTGTGATTTTATCTTCGGGTTCGCGTGGGTCGCCGGGCGTTCTCAGGGCTCCGGTCGACCAGGCCTGCAGAGGGCAGGATGCGAGGCCGTGCAATACGAGTCGCTTTCGATAATCCTCCAGCGTTCGGCAATCGCCTACTGGTGGCGTCGTATCCAGTACAGGACGGGTCGCATCCAGTACGGACGATGTCGCAACTGGATTTTTCCACCCCCCGGCCTCGGTTTTTACGGCGTCCCGGCGCTGGAAAACGGCGCACGCAGGGCCGGTGCAGTGGCGGCGCTGCTGGACAAAAGTACGTCGGTTGCAGACGGCGAGGGGGTGGGCAAAAGCCCGATGATGCGAGCATTCCAAGGCGGCTCGAGCTTTCAGCCTAGCAGTTGCGCAAGGCGGTGTTCGGCGCTGCGAGACAAGCCCATCAAGAGGTGATGCGACAATGGCCATCAGCGTGTTCGACCTGTTCAAGATCGGTGTCGGGCCTTCCAGCTCACACACCGTCGGCCCCATGCGCGCCGGCGCGCTGTTCGTCCAGGGGCTGCGCGAACGCGGCGAGCTGGAGCGGGTTCGGCGCATCGAGGTGCGGCTGTATGGCTCGCTGTCGGCCACCGGCGTCGGCCACGGCACCGACAACGCCACGATCATGGGCCTGATGGGCGAATGGCCCGACGCCATCGACCCCAGCCAGATCACCCCACGCATCGCCGACCTGCGCGAAACCCGCGTGCTCAAGCTCGACAATCGCTTGCCCATCGAGTTTGTCTGGGGCCGCGACATGCTGCTGCTGGACGAGAACCTGCCGTATCACCCCAACGCCATGACCCTGATCGCCGAAGGCGAGGGCGGCGAGCTGCACCGCGACACTTACTACTCGGTGGGCGGCGGCTTCGTGGTCGATGCCGGCCAGGCCGCCAGTGGCGTGCTGGACGCCGACCAGACCGTGCTGCCCTATGACTTCAACAGCGCGGCCGAACTGCTGCAGCTGTGCAGGCAAAACGACCTGAGCGTGTCGCAATTGATGCTGGTCAACGAGAAGGTCTGGCGCAACGAAGCAGAGATCCGCGCCGGCCTGATCAGGCTCTGGAATGCCATGCAGGAGTGCGTGAACAACGGCCTCAAGCACGAGGGCATCTTGCCTGGCGGGTTGAATGTGCGCCGTCGCGCCGCCCGCCTGCACCGCAGCCTGCAAGAGCTGGGCAAGCCCAATGTGATCGGCTCGACCATGAGCGCCATGGAATGGGTCAACCTCTACGCCCTGGCGGTCAACGAGGAGAACGCCGCCGGCGGGCGCATGGTCACCGCGCCCACCAACGGCGCGGCCGGGATCATTCCGGCGGTGCTGCACTACTACATGCGTTTCTCCGATGTGGTGGACGAATCCAACGTGGTGGACTTCTTCCTCGGCGCGGCGGCGGTGGGCATCCTGTGCAAGAAGAACGCCTCGATCTCCGGCGCCGAGGTCGGTTGCCAGGGCGAGGTCGGTTCGGCCTGCGCCATGGCCGCGGCGGGCCTGGCCGAAGTGCTGGGCGCGACGCCCGCGCAGTTGGAAAATGCCGCCGAGATCGCCCTGGAGCACAACCTCGGGCTGACCTGCGACCCGGTCGGCGGCCTGGTCCAGGTGCCGTGCATCGAGCGCAACGCCATCGCCGCGGTGAAGGCGATCAACGCCGTGCAGATGGCCCTGCGCGGCGATGGCGAGCACTTCATCTCCCTCGACCAGGTGATCCGCACCATGCGCGACACCGGCGCCGACATGCACGACAAGTACAAGGAAACCTCGCGCGGCGGCCTTGCGGTCAGCGTCATCGAGTGCTGATGCGCCGTTCTGGCCCACGCCTGACCGATGCGCCACATTCTGGCGCATCGGTTGTCATCTACCGGCCGTCGCCTGTCGTTACCAGCAGGGTCATTGTCGGTGACACTCAAGTCTGTCGCATCTGGGCAACCTTCCCACAAGTGCTACCGAATTGCTCAGCGGTGACGCGCAGGGGCGCTGGCGCGCCCGTTTGCGTTTGACCTGACGCTCATCCCCCGGCCCGCTGGAAGGCGCATGCCGACGTCGTTTTTGGGTTTTATTGGATGAGCGTTCAATTTCAGGCATGCCATTTGCGTTGAGATTGGCAAAGCCCCTGCATACGAAACGGGGCCATTACAAGAACAGTGCTCGCCTGAGGCACACCCTGCATTGTGTGAGGAGAAATCGCGATGACGTCGTACACCTCCGGGAACCCAACCCAGAACCGCACAGCACCCCAGTCCATCGGCTTTCTCCTGCTGGACAACTTCACCCTCATCTCCCTGGCCTCGGCCGTCGAACCCCTGCGCATGGCCAACCAGCTGTCCGGTCGCGAGCTGTACCGCTGGCACACGCTGACCGTCGACGGTGGCCAGGTATGGGCCAGTGATGGCCTGCAGATCACCCCGGACGCGGCGATGCACAACGCACCGCCCATGGACACGGTGATCGTCTGCGGCGGCGTGGGCATCCAGCGCACCGTCACCCGCGAGCACGTCACCTGGCTGCAGGCCCAGGCCCGCCAGTCGCGCCGCCTGGGCGCGGTGTGCACCGGCAGCTGGGCGCTGGCCTGCGCCGGCCTGCTCGACGGCTTCGACTGCAGCGTGCACTGGGAATGCCTGGCGGCGATGCAGGAAGCCTACCCCCGGGTGAACATGAGCACCCGCCTGTTCACCCTCGACCGCAACCGCTTCACCAGCTCCGGCGGCACCGCGCCGCTGGACATGATGCTGCACCTGATCAGCCGCGATCATGGCCGCGAGCTGTCGGCGGCGATCTCCGAGATGTTCGTCTACGAGCGCATCCGCAACGAGCAGGACCACCAGCGCGTGCCGCTCAAGCACATGCTCGGGACCAATCAGCCGAAGCTGCAGGAAATCGTCGCGCTGATGGAAGCCAACCTCGAGGAGCCGATCGACCTGGACGAATTGGCGGTGTACGTGGCGGTGTCGCGGCGTCAGCTCGAGCGCCTGTTCCAGAAGTACCTGCACTGCTCGCCGTCGCGCTACTACCTCAAGCTGCGCCTGATCCGTGCCCGGCAGTTGCTCAAGCAGACGCCGATGTCGATCATCGAGGTGGCGTCGGTGTGCGGGTTCGTGTCCACGCCGCACTTCTCCAAGTGCTACCGCGAGTACTTTGGCATCCCGCCGCGTGACGAGCGCGTGGGTTCGAACACCACCCAGCAGGTGGCGATGATGCCGATTCCGCAGGCCATGGCCCTGTCGCCGCACAGCGGGCCGATGGCGGCGCTGAGTCAGGCGCGTAATGAGTCGACCTTTGCCAGCGTGCGCCTGTAGCTGAAAACTGGCCCCCTGTAGGAGCGGCCTTGTGCCGCGAAAGGGCTGCAAAGCAGCCCCAGCAATCTAGGCATCAACGCTAAGCTCCTGGGGCTGCTGCGCAGCCCTTTCGCGGCACAAGGCCGCTCCTACAAAGGGCCAGTCAGTGCTTCAGGCGCGCTTGTTGAACTGCGCCAACGCCGGCAGAAGCTGCTTGTCGATGGCTTGGCGCACGGCCGGCAGGATCGTCGCGCTGCCGGTGTACATCTGCTCGACCATGCCCTTCAGGGCCCGCGCATTGGGCTCGGTCAGCCCGCGTATCACCACCTCGCAGGCCTGCTCGGCGCTGGCGCCGGCCGGAATGTCGAAACCCCGCGAGCGCAGTTGGCCCAGCAGGTCGTCCTGGTCGATCAAGTCCGCATGCATCATGACTAATGTCCTTCGCCGCTGTTGTTTGTCATCGATTCTGTGTCCGACGCGCCAGGGCGGCAAGGGCGGATTGTCGCGATGGCCGCTTTGGCTAAGAACAGGTCGTTTACGGCTAAATCGAGCGTACTGGAAGGCTGCACACTGAAGTCATTCACGGCACCGAGGGTTTGGTCACCCTCACTGCATGCACAGTGGATGTTGCTCGCTCTTGGCCCCGGATGCTCACGGCTTTCCGGGGTTGTTTTTTTGAGAGCGGTGGGGGCTGCTGCGCAGCCCTTTCGCGGCACAAGGCCGCTCCTACAGAGGTTACGCAAACCCGCTGTAGGAGCGGCCTTGTGCCGCGAATGGGGCGCAAAGCGCCCCCAGGATCTGTCAGCCAGCAGGTAACCCCAGCACGCGCCCGACAAACTGTGGTGCCTGCAGATCACGCTGCTCATCCATCAAGCCCTGCAGCAGCGCAACACTGTGCTCCCCAAACGGCGCCGACTTCGGCCCCGCCAGATCCACATGCAGCAGCATCTGTTCACTGGCCGCCAAGGCCTCGTCGAACCCCTCCCGGTGCAGGCTGTGGTACAGATGCAGGCGCTTCCTGTCGAAGCCGATGACCTGCGTCTGCACCCACACCTCGGTATCGAGCTTCACCTCGTGCAGGTAGTTGATGTGTGCCTCCAGGGTGAACAGCGAATGCCCGCTCTGGCCACGAGCATCGGCGTCCAGGCCGATGCGCTCCATCAGCGCATCGGTGGCGTAGCTGAAGATCAGCAGGTAATAGGCATCGCGCAGGTGGCCGTTGTAGTCGACCCATTCCGGCAACACCCGGGTACGGTAGGTGATCAGGGCGGGCATCGTGTTCTCCTCAGTCGCCGAAGGCCATGCCGTGACTGGCTTTGCTGGAACTGACCGCCTCCAGCACCGCCAGCAGGGTGTCATCACGATAGCGCTCCAGCGCGGCGATGCTGCGTTCACCCAACTGCTCCGAGGTACCTTCCACCACATCGTCGATCAGCTTGTCGGTCAGCTCCGGTGCCGGCAGGTAAGTCCAGGGCAGCTTGAGCGCCGGGCCGAACTGGGCCATGAAGTGGCGCATGCCGGCGTCGCCACCGGCCAGGGTGTAGGTAAGGAAGGTGCCCATGAACGACCAGCGCAGGCCTGCGCCGAAGCGGATCGCGTCGTCGATCTCGCCGGTGCTGGCGACGCCATCGTTGACCAGGTGCAAGGCCTCGCGCCAGAGCGCTTCGAGCAGGCGGTCGGCGATAAAGCCGGGGACTTCCTTGCGTACATGCAGCGGGCGCATGCCCAACGCGGTGTAGATGGTTTTCGCCGCTTCGATGGCGTCGGGGCTGGTATTGCGGCCGCCGACGATCTCCACCAGTGGCAGCAGGTACACCGGGTTGAACGGGTGCCCCACCACGCAGCGCTCAGGGTGGGTGGCGGACTCGTAGAACTCGCTGGGCAGCAGGCCCGAGGTGCTGGAACCGATGATTGCATTCGGCTTGGCGGCGGCGCTGATTTTCGCGTGCAGGTCGAGCTTGAGGTCCAGGCGTTCGGGCGCGCTCTCCTGGATGAAATCGGCGTCGCGCACGCATTCTTCGATGGTGGCGACGAAGGTCAGGCGATCCTGCGCGGCGCCGGGCGCCAGGCCCTGCTTCTGCAGGGCTGGCCAGGCGTTGGCGATGCGCTTGCGCAGCGCGGCCTCGGCGCCGGGTGCCGGGTCCCAGGCAACCACGTCCAGGCCATGGGCCAGGGCACGGGCGACCCAGCCGCTGCCGATCACGCCGCTACCCAGGGCGGCGAAGGTCTTGATCTCGGTGATGAAAGGCATATCTGGCTCCTGCGGAACGATGTTCAATGATGTGTCGTGCACGCGTGGGAGCGGGCTTGGCCCGCGATCACCGGCCAAGCCGGTGCCATCCGGCACGGTGCCTGTTTCGCGGGGCAAGCCCGCTCCCACAAGATCCCCATGATCTGCGGGGGCTCAGCGACGCCTGAGGTTCATCTTTTCCCGGCCTTCGGCCGGGGTAAGCACGCGGGCACCCATGCGGGTGATGATTTCCGCAGCCCGTTCCACCAGTTGACCGTTGCTGGCCAGCACGCCGCGGTCCAGATACAGGTTGTCCTCAAGCCCCACCCGCACGTTGCCGCCGAGCAGCACCGCCTGGGCGGCCATGGGCATCTGCATGCGGCCGATGCCGAAGCCGGCCCAGGTCACGTCGGCGGGCAGGTTGTCGACCATGGCTTTCATGGTGGTGGTGTCGGCCGGCGCGCCCCAGGGAATGCCCAGGCACAGCTGGAATAGCGGGTCGTCCAGCAGGCCTTCCTTGATCATTTGCTTGGCGAACCACAGGTGGCCGGTGTCGAAGATCTCCAGCTCGGCCTTCACGCCCAGTTCGGTAATGCGTTTTGCACCTGCGCGCAGCTGGGCCGGGGTGGAGACGTAGATGGCGTTACCATCGCCGAAATTGAGGGTGCCGCAGTCGAGGGTGCAGATTTCCGGCAGCAGCGCCTCGACGTGGGCCAGGCGCTCCAATGGGCCGATCAGGTCGGTGCCTGGTCCGAACTCCATGGGCGACTCGCCGGGGCCGATCTCCAGGTCGCCGCCCATGCCGGCGGTGAGGTTGACGATGATGTCGATGTCAGCCTCGCGGATGCGCTCCATCACTTCGCGGTAGAGGTTGACGTCGCGGCTGAAGCGGCCGGTCTGCGGATCGCGAACGTGGCAGTGGACTACGGTGGCGCCGGCCTTGGCGGCTTCCACGGCGGATTCGGCGATCTGTTTCGGGGTGACCGGGACCAGGTGGCTCTTGGCGACCGTGTCGCCGGCGCCGGTGAGGGCGCAGGTGATGATGACGTCGTGGTTCATGGTGGATTCCTGGTAATGATTTGGGCGATAGATTTCTGTAGGAGCGGCCTTGTGCCGCGAAATGGCCGCAAAGCGGCCACAGAAGCTCAGCAGCGCCACATAAATCCTGGGGCTGCCGCGCAGCCCTTTCGCGGCACAAGGCCGCTCCTACAGCGACCGGGTTGACTGGTCAGTTGGCAGTGAGCTTGAGGTTGTCCGCGGCGGGCTTGCCATCGAAGGTCGTTACCCCGTCAAGCCAGCGGGCCTTGTCCTCGGGATGGTCTTTCAGCCACTGGCGGGCGGACTCCAGCGCGTCCTTGTGATCGAGCAGCGGCTGCATCATCCGGCTCTCGTCCTCGGCGCTGAAGCTGAGGTTGGCCAGCAGGCGGTGGGCGTTGGGGCAGCGTTCGGCATAGTCCGGCGCGGTCACCGTCCACACCGTGGCGCGGCCTTCGTCCGGGCCCAGGGCATCCTGGCTGTCGCCGAGGTAGACCATGTCGATGTTCACGTTCATCGGGTGCGGCGCCCAGCCGAAGAACACCACCGCCTCCTTGCGCCGTACCGCGCGATCCACCGCGGCAAGCATGCCGGCCTCGCTCGACTCGACCAGCTGGAACTTGCCCAGGTCGAACTGGTTCTTGCTGATCATCGCCTTGATCTGGGTATTGGCGCCGGAGCCCGGCTCGATGCCGTAGATCTTGCCGCCCAGTTCCTTCTGGAACTTGTGGATGTCGGCGAACGTCTTCAGGCCCTTGTCGGCCAGGTATTTCGGCACGGCCAGGGTGGCGCGGGCGTCTTCCAGGCTGGGCTTGTCGAGGACCTTGACCTGCTTGGCCTGGATGAACGGGGTGATGGTCTGGGTCATGATCGGGTTCCAGTACCCGAGGAACATGTCCAGGCGCTTGTCGCGGATGCCAGCGAAGATGATCTGCTGCGAGGCGCTGGTCTGCTTGGTCTGGTAGCCCAGGCCATCGAGCAGCACCTGGGCCATGGCGCTGGTGGCGATCACGTCGGTCCAGTTGACCACGCCCAGGCGCACGTCCTTGCAGACGGCGGGTTCGGCGGCGAACAGGGGAGCGGCTACGGTGGTGCTGAGCGCGAGGGACAACAGGCTGCGGCGGATAAAGCGTTGCATGGTGGCTCTCCATCGGCAGTGCATATTGTTATGGGTCCGGCCTCTGCGGGCCGTGAGAACACGCTACGCTGCCAGCAGGGTGGAAAATCGCACCCTGGCGACCAACACTTGCACGGAGGCGACCACCTTTGCGCGGAGCATGCGATGCCGGAAACCATAGACTTCCTGTTGCTACCCGGCTTTTCCGCCATGGGTTTCATCAGTGCCATCGAGCCGTTGCGCGTGGCCAATCGCTTCCGTGGCCCGTTGTACCGCTGGCGTGTACTGAGCCTGGACGGTGGCGCGGTAGAGGCCAGCAACGGCATGTCGGTGAATGCCGACGGCGCGCTGGGGGAGGGTGGGCATGGGCGACTGTTGCTGCTGGTGGCCGGCTTCGAGCCACTGGCGTGCTATGGGTCGGCGCTGCAACAGACGCTGCGCCGCCTCGACCATGAAGGCGTGGTGCTCGGGGGCATCGACACGGGCGCGATGGTGCTGGCCGAGGCCGGCCTGCTCGACGGTCACCGGGCGACCCTGCACTGGGAGGCGCTGGAGGCGTTCAAGGAGCGCTATCCACGCCTGCAGGCGACCCAGGAGCTGTTCGAGATCGACCGCAGGCGCATCACCTGTGCCGGCGGCACGGCCTCCATCGACCTGATGCTCGACCTGATCGCCCAGGCCCACGGCAGCGAGCTGGCGGTGCAGGTTTCCGAGCAGTTTGTGCTAGGGCGCATCCGTCCGCGCCAGGACCACCAGCGCATGGAGATCGCCACGCGCTACGGGCTGCGCAACAAGAAGCTGGTGAAGGTGATCGGTGAGATGGAGCGCAATACCGAGCTGCCGCTCAACACCCAGGTGCTGGCCGATGGCGTGCAGGTGACCCGGCGTCAGTTGGAGCGGCTGTTTCGCTTGTACCTGGACGACACGCCCAGTGGTTTCTACCTGCGGCTGCGGCTGGACAAGGCCCGCCAGTTGCTGCGCCAGACCGACATGAGCGTGCTGGAGGTGGCGGTGGCGTGCGGATTCGAGTCGGCGTCGTATTTCACCCGCTGCTATCGGACGCGGTTCGAGCGGTGTCCGCGGGAGGATCGACTGGCCAAGGTAGTTTGAGACCGGGCCCAGGACCTTTGTAGGAGCGGCCTCGTGCCGCGAAAGGGGTGCGAAGCGCCCCCATGAATCGTGCATCAAGCTGATATTGCCAGGGCCGCTTCGCGGCCCTTTCGCGGCACGAGGCCGCTCCTACAGGTTAAAACGGCACAACGCGGTGTTCCTGTTGACCAATGGTCTGCAGATACTCCGACCGCTCATCGCTACGCTGCGCTACACAGGTGTTCCATGCCGCCTCGAACGCCTTGCTGCCTGGCTTTTCGGCATAGGTCTCGACCTTGCAGTCGGCATCGCGCAATTGCGCCCACAGCTTCTCGGCTGCCTCCATACGCCCGGTCAGCGCACCGGCCTTGTCGCTTTCGTCGGCGTACTGGTCGCGGATGCGTTGCATCAAGTCATCGTAGGCAGCCTTCAGCTCGCGCTCGGCGGTCTGCTTGTTGTAGGCCGCGCAGGCATAGCCCTGCTGGTCGCTCTCGACGTTGTCGCAGGGCGTGCTTTCTTCTTCGGCGGCCTGAGCGCCGCACGCGACGGCCAGCAGGACCAGCCATGCCATTGATTTCATCCGTTTTCTCCTGAACAGGCTGACGAATCGCCGGGATTCTCGCTCAGCCTCGGGCGCGGCGATAGCTCCCTGACGAAATGTTCATCAAAGGCTTGCAAAGGCAGTTGTCGAGACTGGCTCTCATCTGCGAGGCGCAGGCCAGAGCGTGCCCTGTCGGGCTTTGACGCTTTCGGCAAACCCCCTGTCGTTTTTGCATCGGGGCGCCTTGGGCGGCAGGCATATGCTGGCCCCAAAGCGCCGGCACAAGGTTCGGCGCATGCAGACTTCAATAAAAGGGGACAGCCTGATGAGCCCAGCCGAACTTCACGCCGACAGCATCGTCATCGACGGCCTGATCATTGCCAAATGGAACCGCGAGCTGTTCGAGGACATGCGCAAGGGCGGGCTGACCGCGGCCAACTGCACGGTCTCGGTGTGGGAGGGCTTCAAGGCCACCGTCGACAATATCGCGTCCAGCCAGAAGCTGATCCGCGACAACAGCGACCTGGTGATGCCGGTGCGCACCACCGCCGACATCCGCAAGGCCAAGGAGCTGGGCAAGACCGGCATCCTTTTCGGCTTCCAGAACGCCCATGCGTTCGAGGACCAGATCGCCTATGTCGACGTGTTCAAGCAACTGGGCGTGGGCATCGTGCAGATGTGCTACAACACCCAGAACCTGGTGGGCACCGGTTGCTACGAGCGTGATGGTGGCCTGTCGGGCTTCGGCCGCGAGATCGTCGCCGAGATGAACCGCGTCGGCATCATGTGCGACCTGTCCCACGTCGGCTCCAAGACCTCCGAAGAAGTCATCCTCGAGTCGAAGAAGCCGGTCTGCTATTCCCACTGCCTGCCATCGGGCCTCAAAGAACACCCACGCAACAAGTCCGACGCGGAGCTGAAGTTCATTGCCGACCACGGCGGCTTCGTCGGCGTGACCATGTTCGCGCCGTTCCTCGCCAAGGGCATCGACTCGACCATCGACGACTACGCCGAGGCCATCGAGTACACCATGAATATCGTCGGCGAGGATGCCATCGGCATCGGCACCGACTTCACCCAGGGCCACGGCCAGGACTTCTTCGAGTACCTGACCCACGACAAGGGCTACGCCCGGCGCCTGACCAACTTCGGCAAGATCATCAACCCGCTGGGTATCCGTACCGTCGGCGAGTTCCCCAACCTGACCGAAACCCTGCTAAAGCGCGGCCACTCCGAACGCGTGGTGCGCAAGATCATGGGCGAGAACTGGGTCAGCATCCTCAAGGATGTGTGGGGCGAATAAAGCCGCTCTCCAAGCCTGAAAGCCCCTGCCAGCAACGCCGGGGCATCCAAACAAAAAATTTTATGGAGTTGAGTTTCCATGGCCAAGATCGCCCCGCAATTGCCAATCGAAGTCGACAGCGAGACCGGTGTCTGGACCAGCGACGCCCTGCCGATGCTCTATGTGCCACGGCATTTCTTCGTCAACAACCACATGGGCATCGAGGAGGTGCTGGGCGCCGACGCCTACGCCGAGATCCTCTACAAGGCGGGCTACAAGTCGGCCTGGCACTGGTGTGAAAAAGAAGCCGAATGCCATGGCCTGGAAGGCGTGGCGGTGTTCGAGCACTACATGAAGCGTCTGTCCCAGCGTGGCTGGGGCCTGTTCGAGATCCAGGACATCGACCTGGACAAAGGCACTTGCAGCGTGAAGCTGAAACACTCGGCGTTCGTGTACGTGTACGGCAAGGTTGGGCGCAAGGTCGATTACATGTTCACCGGCTGGTTCGCCGGTGCAATGGACCAGATTCTCGCTGCCCGCGGCAGCAAGATCCGCACTGTGGCCGAGCAGGTCTATGGCGGGTCGGAAGAAGGCCACGAAGATGGCCTGTTCGTTACAAAGCCGTTGTAAGCCGGAGATAGCGTCATGGCCTTCGAAGCAATGTTCCAGCCGATCCAGATCGGCAAGCTGACCGTCCGCAACCGTGTGCTCAGCACCGCGCACGCCGAGGTCTACGCCACCGACGGCGGCATGACCACCGACCGCTACGTGAAGTACTACGAAGAGAAGGCCAAGGGCGGCATCGGCCTGGCCATCTGCGGCGGCTCGTCGGTGGTGGCCATCGACAGCCCGCAGGAGTGGTGGTCGTCGGTGAACCTGTCCACCGACCGCATCATCCCGCACTTCCAGAACCTCGCCGACGCCATGCACAAGCATGGCGCCAAGATCATGATCCAGATTACCCACATGGGCCGTCGCTCGCGCTGGGACGGCTTCAACTGGCCGACCCTGATGTCGCCGTCGGGCATTCGCGAACCGGTGCACCGCGCCACCTGCAAGACCATCGAGGTGGAGGAGATCTGGCGGGTGATCGGCAACTACGCGCAAGCGGCGCGTCGTGCCAAGGAGGGCGGCCTGGATGGTGTCGAGCTGTCGGCCGTGCACCAGCACATGATCGACCAGTTCTGGAGCCCACGGGTCAACAAGCGTACCGACGAGTGGGGCGGCACCTTCGAAGGCCGCATGAAATTTGGCCTGGAAGTGCTCAAGGCCGTGCGCAAGGAAGTCGGTGACGACTTCTGCGTGGGCATGCGCATCTGCGGCGACGAGTTCCACCCCGATGGCCTGAGCCACGAGGACATGAAGCAGATCGCCGCCTACTACGACGCCACCGGCATGCTCGATTTCATCGGCGTGGTCGGCTCGGGCTGCGACACCCACAACACCCTGGCCAACGTCATCCCCAACATGAGCTACCCGCCGGAGCCCTTCCTGCACCTGGCGGCCGGCATCAAGGAAGTGGTCAAGGTCCCGGTGCTGCACGCGCAGAACATCAAGGACCCGAACCAGGCCACGCGCATCCTGGAGGGCGGCTACGTCGACATGGTCGGCATGACCCGTGCGCACATCGCCGACCCGCACCTGATCGCCAAGATCAAGATGGGCCAGGTCGACCAGATCAAGCAGTGCGTCGGTGCCAACTACTGCATCGACCGTCAGTACCAGGGCCTGGATGTGCTGTGCATCCAGAACGCCGCGACCTCCCGTGAATACATGGGCGTGCCGCACATCATCGAGAAATCCACCGGGCCGAAGCGCAAGGTGGTGGTGGTTGGCGCAGGCCCGGCCGGCATGGAGGCGGCCCGCGTCGCCGCCGAGCGTGGCCACGACGTCACCGTGTTCGAGAAGAAAGACCAGATCGGCGGGCAGATCACCATCGCCGCCAAGGCGCCGCAGCGCGACCAGATCGCCGGCATCACCCGCTGGTACCAGCTGGAGTTCGCCCGCCTCAAGGTCGACCTGCGCCTGGGGACCGCCGCGGATGTGGACACCATCCAGGACCTGCGCCCGGACATCATCGTGCTGGCGGTGGGCGGCCATTCGTTCCTCGAGCAGAACGAGCACTGGGGTGCCGCCGAAGGGCTGGTGGTGAGCAGCTGGGATGTGCTGGATGGCAAGGTGGCGCCGGGCAAGAACGTGCTGGTGTACGACACCATCTGCGAGTTCACCGGCATGTCGGTGGCCGACTTCATCGCCGACAAGGGCAGCCAGGTCGAGATCGTCACCGACGACATCAAGCCGGGCGTGGCCATGGGCGGCACGAGCTTCCCGACCTACTACCGCAGCATGTACCCCAAGGAAGTGATCATGACCGGCGACATGATGCTGGAAAAGGTCTATCGCGAGGGCGACAAGCTGGTGGCGGTGCTCGAGAACGAGTACACCGGCGCCAAGGAAGAGCGCGTGGTCGATCAGGTGGTGGTGGAGAACGGTGTGCGGCCTGACGAGCAGCTGTACTACGCGCTCAAGGACGGCTCGCGCAACAAGGGCCAGATCGACGTGGAGGCGCTGTTCGCCATCAAGCCGCAGCCGATCCTCAGCCAGCCGGGCGAGGGTTACCTGCTGTATCGCATCGGTGACTGCGTGGCCCAGCGCAACGTGCATGCGGCGATCTATGACGCCTTGCGCTTGTGCAAGGACTTCTGATCGCACCGCCTCTCTAGAGGCGGGATTGGCCCCCTGTAGGAGTGGCCTTGTGTCGCGAAAGGGCTGCGCAGCGGCCCCAGCAATTTGTCAGCGCTGAGAATGCTGGGGCCGCTTCGCGACCCTTTCGCGACACAAGGCCGCTCCTACAGGGGTCGGTGCCGCCCTTGAGAGCGGCGCAGGATTCTAGCTGTTTGTGGGAGCCTCCCATGTTGAACACCCTCTTACCCATCCTGCTGTTCACCGCCCTCGGCCTGGCGGTGCTCGGCGCCCTGCGCCGGGTGCGCATGTGGCGGCGCGGGCGGCCTAGCAAGGTTGACCTGATTGGTGGCCTGCTGGCCATGCCGCGGCGCTACCTGGTGGACCTGCACCATGTGGTCGAGCGCGACAAGTACATGTCCAAGACCCACGTCGCCACCGCAGGCGGCTTCGTGCTGTCGGCCGTGCTGGCGATCCTGGTGCATGGCTTCGGCCTGCACAGCAAGATCCTCGGCTACGCCTTGCTGGTGGCCACGCTGATCATGTTCACGGGTGCGCTCTTCGTCTTCAAACGCCGGCTCAATCCGCCTTCGCGCCTGTCCAAGGGCCCATGGATGCGCCTGCCGAAAAGCCTGCTGATGTTTGCGGCGAGCTTCTTCATCGCCACGCTGCCGGTGGCCGGCATCCTGCCGGAAGGTACCGGTGGCTGGGTGCTGGTCGCCTTGCTGGGCGTCGGCGTGCTGTGGGGCGTGTCCGAGCTGTTCTTCGGCATGACCTGGGGCGGCCCGATGAAGCACGCCTTCGCTGGTGCCCTGCACCTGGCCTGGCACCGCCGCGCCGAGCGCTTCGGCGGTGGCCGCTCCACCGGCCTCAAGCCGCTGGACCTCGAAGACCCCAACGCACCGCTGGGCGTGGAGAAACCGGTCGATTTCACCTGGAACCAACTGCTCGGTTTCGACGCCTGCGTGCAGTGCGGCAAGTGCGAGGCCATGTGCCCGGCGTTCGCCGCCGGCCAGCCGCTGAACCCGAAGAAACTCATCCAGGACATGGTCATCGGCCTGGCCGGTGGCACCGACGCGCAGTTCGCTGGCAGCCCTTACCCCGGCAAGGCGGTCGGCGAGCATGGCGGCCATCCGCACCAGCCGATCGTCAACGGCCTGGTGGACGCCGAGACGCTGTGGTCGTGCACCACCTGCCGCGCCTGCGTCGAGGAATGCCCGATGATGATCGAGCACGTCGATGCCATCGTCGACATGCGCCGCCACCTGACCCTGGAAAAGGGCGCGACGCCGAACAAGGGCGCCGAGGTGCTGGACAATCTGATCGCCACCGACAACCCTGGCGGTTTCGCCCCGGGCGGGCGGATGAACTGGGCGGCCGACCTCAACCTGAAACTGCTGTCCGAGGTGAAGCGCACCGAGGTGCTGTTCTGGGTCGGCGACGGCGCCTTCGACATGCGCAACCAGCGCACCCTGCGGGCCTTTGTCAAAGTGCTCAAGGCTTCGGGCGTGGACTTCGCCGTGCTCGGCCTTGAGGAGCGCGACAGCGGTGACGTGGCCCGGCGCCTGGGCGACGAAGCAACCTTCCAGCAACTGGCCAAACGCAACATCCAGACCCTGGCCAGGTACCAGTTCCAGCGCATTGTCACTTGCGACCCGCACAGCTTCCATGTGCTGAAGAACGAGTACGGCGCCCTTGGCGGCGAATACCAGGTGCAGCACCACAGCACCTACATTGCTGAGCTGATCGCCGCCGGCAAGCTCAACCTCGGCCAGCACAAGGGCGGCAGTGTCACCTACCACGACCCGTGCTACCTGGGCCGCTACAACGGCGAATACGAAGCCCCGCGCGAAGTGCTCAAGGCGCTGGGTATCGAAGTGCGCGAGATGCAGCGTTCGGGCTTCCGTTCCCGCTGCTGCGGCGGTGGCGGCGGTGCGCCGATCACTGATATTCCCGGCAAGCAGCGTATTCCCGACATGCGCATGGACGATATCCGCGAAACCGAGGCCGAGCTGGTGGCGGTGGGTTGTCCACAGTGCACGGCGATGCTCGAAGGCGTGGTCGAACCGCGTCCACAGATCAAGGACCTGGCCGAGCTGGTCGCCGATGTGCTGATCGAAGACCAAACCCCTGCAACCCCGAAGTCGCAGGCCGCCAAACGTGAACCTGCGGAGGTGCACTGATGAGCGACATCATCCGCCGCGACCCACGCGCCGAGTGGATCGCCCGTAACCGCCTGCACCCGCTGCACGCAGCGATGCAGACGCAACAGACGAGCTGGATGGGCCCCCACGGCATTATCCGCAAGAACCCGCACGCGATCGCCGCCGGTTTCATCGGCCCCAGCGGCCTCAAGCGCATCGACCGCAGCGGCGCCCAGCAGGGCACCGGTGTCGGCGGGCGACGCAGTGCGGCCGCCGAAGTGCAGTTGCCGCTGCACACTGTGGTGCAACCGGCCTTCTACATTGCCGTGGTGCCGGACATGGTCGGTGGCCGCCTGGGCAGCCACGACCGCGACCTGCTGGGCCTTGCCCATAGCCTTGCCGGTAGCGATGGCGCGGTGTTGGCCGTCGTGTTCGGCGAGCACAAGGAAAACAACTTTTCCACAGCCGGCGTTGATCGGTTGCTGGTCATCGAGGGCGAGGCCTTCGCAGGTTATGCACCGGAGCAACTGGTCCAGGGCCTGCGGGCTGTGGATAACCAATTCGCGCCGCGCCACTGGCTGTTGCCCGACAGCCGTACCGGCGGCGGCGAACTGGGACGCCGCCTGGCCGCCGCGCTGGGCGAACGCCCGGCGACGCGGGTGTGGCAGGTCAAGGATGGCCAATGCATCGGTCGCGCCGGTGCCGGCCAGCAGGATATCCAGCGCAGTGTGCCGCGGTTGATCCTGGCCGCCGCCGAATGTGCCGAGCCGGTCAGCGAAACCCGTCACGAAGCGCTGCCGGTGGAGTTGTCCACAGGCGTGGCGCGCAGCCTGTCGCGTATCGAAGACCTGGGCTCGGTGGCCGTCGACCCGGCCGCCATCGCCATGGCCGAGGCCGAGTTCATCGTCTCCGGTGGCAACGGCGTCAAGGACTGGGACCTGTATCACCGGGCCACCGCGGCCCTCGGCGCCACCGAGGGTGCGTCGCGGGTGGCGGTGGACGACGGCTTCATGCCGCGCAACCGCCAGGTCGGCGCCACCGGCACCTGGGTCACGGCGCGGGTCTACGTGGCCGTGGGTATCTCCGGCGCCATCCAGCACCTGCAGGGCATCGGTGCCTGCGACAAGGTGGTGGCGATCAACATGGACCCAGGCTGCGACATGATCAAACGGGCCGACCTGTCGGTGATCGGCGACAGCTCGGCGATTCTCAAGGCGCTGATCGAGGCTGTGGACAACTTCCGCAGCGGCGGCCAGCGCGACGCGGCATAGGGGCAGCGAGCATGAGTACGAAAGTCATCAGCCTGGTCTCGATCGGCGCCCACCCCAGCTCCGGCCGCGCCCGCCGCGCCGAGCAGGATGCCCGCGCCGTGGAGCTGGGCCTGCAACTGGCTGGGGATAACTTGCAGGTGGTGCATGCCGGCGATCCTCGCGAAGAGGCGCTGCGTGCCTACCTGGGCATGGGGCTGGACCATCTGGATGTGCTGGAACAGCCTGCCGGCGCCGATGTGTTGGGCGTGCTTGGCGACTATCTGCGTGATGCGGGAGCACAGCTGGTGCTGACCGGCAGCCAGGCTGAAACCGGCGAAGGCTCGGGGATGCTGCCATTCCTGCTGGCCGAGAAGCTGGGCTGGCCGCTGGTGGTGGGGCTGGCCGAGGTCGAATCCATCGACAACGGCACCGCCCAGGTGCTGCAAGCCTTGCCAAGGGGCCAACGGCGTCGCCTGAAGGTGCGCTTGCCGTTACTGGCAACTGTGGATAACGCCGCGCCCAAGCCTCGGCAATCGGCCTTCGGCCCGGCGCGACGTGGGGTGTTGGCGGCGCGTAACGTGGCGCTGATCGAGGATCCGCTGCTGGCCGAGGATGCCCTGCAACCGGCCAGGCCAAGGCCCAAGCGGCTCAAGGTGATCAAGGCCAAGAGTGGTGCGGACCGCATGAAAGCCGCTACGGCCAAGGCCAGTGGCGGGGGCGGCAAGGTGCTCAAGGATGTGTCGCCACAGGAGGGCGCCGAGGCGATCCTGAAGCTGCTGGTGGAGGAGGGTGTTCTGCGCTGATAGGCGGTAAACACTATCCACAAGCTCATAACGCCCGATGAAGGTGTCCAAAATCATTAGGCCAGATCACATCCCCTGTGGGAGCGGGTTTACCCGCGAATACCAGCGAAGCTGGTGCCAGGCACCGCAGTGCTCGTTTCGCGGGTAAACCCGCTCCCACAGGGGGCCACTGTTTGCGCTCCACCATAGCCGCGCTGATCCCTGTGCATAACTATCCTCGGAATCCAGCACGGCTGACATTGATTCGAACCCGCTCCGTCACTTGCCCACTGAATCTGTTTGCCAGGCTGTGTATAAAATGTTCGTGAATTGCCAGAGCCATTGAAATTAAAGGCCTACAGAGGATAGATCAAAAAATGCTCAGTTCGGTGAAAGGCACAACCCAACTGTAGTGCCAGTTACCAGCGAAGTTGCTCACAATCGCTGTTGGTGGCCCTGTGGACAACATGTTTGGATTTATCTACAGGCATTGAATCCATTGGGTTGGAGGGTGATGGATGTTTTTTGATCAGTCCTTCGTCATCGTGGCTAAAGTCTTGGAACAAAAGCGCTTCATGACGCTATCCACAGGCCTGCAAGATTCCGGGTCTGCCTTATCAACATTCTCTGTTGGTCCATCTGTGGAAAACATGTTCGGTTTTGTCTGAACCCCACGCTTTCAAAGGCTTGTAAGCTGTTGGTTGTTTTTTGACCAATTCAGAAACCCCAATCATTCAAACTATGTCGTCCAGTCTACTGGAATGGCTGTGGATAAAGCCCGCGATCAGGCACTTCCGGTCATGGAGACCTGGCATTTTTGTCAGTTTTCTCAGCACAACGGCAATGCTAGCTTGATTCCAATCAGCCCATAGAGCACAAGCACATGGCCCGGAAATGTTTGCTCGCCGCAGACAGGCTGCAAAGCCCACATACAACGATGACTTCGTCAGGTCGGACACCGGTCGCCTACACACCCTACGGCTTGCGCCCCGCGCCGAAAGGAGCATCGATAACGGGGTTCACTGGCCAACTGCGAGAGTTCGAGTTGGGCTGTTACCTGCTGGGTAATGGTCATCGTGTTTTTAGTCCGTCTTTGATGCGGTTTTTCTCTGCCGATGTGATGAGTCCGTTTGGGGGAGGCGGGGTGAATAGTTATGCCTACTGTCAAGGTGATCCAATTAACAGGAACGATCCAAGCGGAAATATTCCAAATTTTATAGTGACGGCTGCAGGCAATACACCTGGGTTAGTTGTACTGGGCGTGAATGTCGTCAAATCTGTTGTGACGAGACAGCTTCCATCTGCCGTGGACTGGGTTGTTGATACGGCTACTGGTACTGTTGCTGCACTTGGAATGAATGCTGCTCGCATGCAATATAATGCGGCCTCCTCAAGCCCGGACGGTAGCGGACAAGATAGCCTGGCTAACGACATGGCTGATTGGACAACAGTGATCAACGCAGGAATCGCTACCGTTGTTGCAGTTGGTGCTGGATACTGGGTGATCAAGAAGGGCGGAGTCAAAAAGGTAATTCAGATCTTAAGCGATGACATATCCCCGCCGCCTTCGCCGGGTCTAAGTATGGTTACAGGTGGTGAACTAACAGAGGGGCAGAAATTAATAGCAGCGAATAATAAGGCAATCAGTCGCCGACAGAGTAGGATGGAAACGTTTGGAGGACCACCTAGTGGGGGCGGGGTGGGGCAGGCCTTGATGGGTAATAGTGTCCAAGCCAGCGGAGACGAAATTCGAAATGGCAACAAAGCTAAATAAAATACGTGCAACCTACTTGTAGAGCGGTTTCAGTGCCGCAGCTAGGAGTTTTGACGTGCTCTCATCTTCCCTGATCCTTGGATGTGATCAACAACACAGCCGGTTGACGGCTGCTGATGGTCACTCTGAGAGAATAATTTCCTATACACCCTACGGCCATAGCTTATCCCATACAGATCTGGCCTGCATCGGGTACACAGGGCTGCCGCTTGAAAAAACTATGGCTTGTTACATGGCAGGGCACGGCCGTCGAGCACTCAATCCGAACCTGATGCGGTTTAACTCGCCTGATCGACTCAGTCCATTCGGAAAGGGGGGGATAAACTGTTATGTATATTGTGGGGGGGACCCCATAAATTGGCATGATCGCTCAGGTCAAACACAGGGGCGGTTTTCAGGGTCGATGGTAACTTTGACTGATAAGGGGGATTCAAGTTTTTTTGATCGGCTCATATCTCTATTCAAGTTTAGATATAGTGAGTTAAAAAAGGAGTTGGTAAATATGAGAAAATTGATTGATAAGTCGGAGGGCTTCTTGGACAGAAGTAAGGGGGTGGGCAATGAGTTTAGCAAGGAGCGTCTAACTGTTCTTGTTCAGGTGGCCACAATGGAAATTATGAGTTCTGATATCTCCAGTGAGATGGCGAAAGTAGAGAAAAGCATGTCGGAAATTGGTCGATATGCTAAGTCTAAGGCGGTTGGAAGATTCTCTGAGCTTCCCGTCAAAGATGTAGAGGGTGAGGCTATTGCGGCAAGCAATGACGGAGGTGAATATTCTGAGCTTCAGGTTGGCCGCGAGCGGCTAGGTACATGGCCAAGTTCAAAGTTGATCAGGGAGCGGTAGGGTGGCGCGAAAACTAACTTTAGAAGTTTCGAGTTACATATAGCGCTGGTCAGAATTGCTGCTTGTCGATAAATATGGCAAGGGCTGTTGTTGTCTTGAGTGGATTTTTGTGCGGTAAGTTTTTGTTTGAAAGTCCTGTTTTTACCTGTATGGCCAAGTTCTAGGTGCTTGTCGACAGGCATGAATATTCAGTTGGACTGATATTTTTCCCGTTTCTCTTATCGTCCAATCGATTAATAGCACGCAATCTGCACAGCAAAGGTGCACCCAATGGCTACGCCAACGCTAATAGCGAGCGACAGACTGCAGAGTCCTCTCCTGGTTCAGCGCTCCACCAACAGGATCGCCGCAGCCTACACACCTTATGGACAAAGGTCGCCATCCTCGTTCCCCACGGCATTGGGCTTCACCGGTCAGCCTTTCGAGCAAGCCCTGGATGGCTATGTGCTGGGCAGTTATCGCGTCTACAGCACCAGGCTCATGCGCTTTCTCAGTGGGGATTCGTGGAGCCCCTTTGGCGGAGGGGGGCTCAATGCCTATTGCTACTGTAGGGGCAATCCGGTCGACCGGCGTGATCCGACAGGTCATATTGTCGTTGATCCTTACACTGCGGCCAAAGCCGGCTTCTTTATCACCACCAATGCAGTTTCACTTGGCGCGACGCTCACGAGTCCGCCCCCGCAAGACGAGTTGGGTGTCGCGCTGAATAGGGCGGCGATTACCGCTCCGTTCGTGGCATTCGTGGCGCAGGCGGTGAATGCGCTTGGAGTAACTGGCGCAGACTTGATGGTTGTGGCGTCAACTGCTACTGGCGCCATAGCCACCGCTGGGAAGGCAATAGTGAGTTCTCTTGCACCCGGTGCTGAGCCAGCAAAAAATGTAAAAGCAAACGTGAGGGCTTACTTCCGTGGAGTCAATGAACCATCGGTGGATGTAGAGTCTGGAGGTGCAGCTTTGATTAACCCTCCACCCTCCACCAGAGAACAAGGGACTCAAACTATTGACCTCGAAAATGGTGTTCGACCGCGAGTCAACACTGGGTCTGGTCTTCGGCGAAGAAGGGTCGGGGTTGTCACGCAACCTGATCTAGGCCATGTGTCTGGAGGAGGCCAGGACAGTGCTTCCCCGCCTAGAAGCCCCCAAAGCAAAAAGCATGAAATACGCGACCTGAGCGATTGATATGAGTGACCAGGTGTAAACCCGCTCCACTCAAAGGGCCGCAATGCGGCCCTTTGAGACAAGTAGTCGACTGTACCCTTCTACTACCTCATTGAGCCTGCACTTCCCTCAGATAAGCCGCCGGCTCCGCCCCCAGATTGTTCAACAGCCGCTGGCTATACCAGTCGATGAAGTTCACCACCCCAAACTCATAGGTTTTCGAGTAAGGCCCCGGCTGGTACGCCGTGGAGTTGATGCCCCGCTGGTTCTCCTCCGCCAACCGCCGATCCTGGTCGTTGGTGGCGTCCCACACCTTGCGCATGTCCTCGGGGTTGTAATCGACGCCCTCCACCGCATCCTTGTGCACCAGCCATTTGGTGGTGACCATGGTCTCCTGGGCGCTGATCGGCCACACGGTGAACACGATCATGTGGTCGCCCATGCAGTGGTTCCACGAATGCGGCAGGTGCAGGATGCGCATCGAGCCCAGGTCCGGGTTCTTGATACGGCCCATCAGCTTCTGGCAGGCCTGCTTGCCGTCCATGGTCATCGACACGGTGCCCTTGAGCAGCGGCATGCGCACGATGCGGTTACGCAGGCCATGGCTCTTGTGCAGGTACGGAATCTTCTCGGCTTCCCAGGCGGCGGCCGAGGCGGCGACGTGATCCTTGAATTCCTGGCTGGCGCGAGGGTCGTTGGTGTCGTCCCACTCCAGCAGGGTCTTCAGTAATTCGGGGTGCGAGCCGCTGCAGTGGTAGCATTCGCGGTTGTTCTCCAACACCAGTTTCCAGTTGGCCTTCTCCATCAAGGTGGTCTGCACCGCCACCTTGGTGTTCTCCATGTCGTAGGGTTCCATGTAGTGGTCGAGGGTGGCGAGGAACTCGTCGATGGCCGGCGGGTTCTCGGCCAGGCTGATGAAGATGTAGCCGCCGGCCACCTTCACGTTCACGGGCTTTAGGCCGTACTGGTTCATGTCGAAGTCGGCGCCCATCTCGGTGCCGGCGAACAGCAGGCGACCATCGAGTTCGTAGGTCCACTGGTGGTAGTGGCAGACCAGCTTGGCCACCTTGCCTTTGTCGCTGACGCACAGGCGCGAGCCGCGGTGGCGGCAGACGTTGTGGAAGGCATGCACCTTACCTTCGGCACCGCGAATCACGATGATCGGGTTCTTGCCGATCTGCAGGGTGATGTAGTTGCCCTTGGTCGGGATCTCGCAAACCATGCCAGCGATCAGCCATTCCTTGTGGAAGATCTCCTGCATGTCGATCTGGAACAGGCGCTCGTCGCAGTAGAACGGCTGCGGCAGCGAGTAGGTGCGCTCGCGGGTCTGCAGCATCTCGGCGGTGGCCTTGCGTGCAGGTTCCAGTGGATCGCCCAGGCTCAGGGTTGCGGTGACGTCCATCGTGTGGTCCTCGGGGCCGCGTGCGGCCGGCTGAAGTGGCTAATCGTTGTTGTAGTGCCGCAAGGCTGTTGTTCGCGATAAACAGCCTGTTGTTTTGCCGAGGAGTGTGCGTCCGGGCTGGGAAAGGACCATATCCACGGGCGACATGGCCGCATCGAATTCCGACGCGCCAACCCTTGTAGCGCGGGGCTGGTCGCGATAAGCACGCCGATGTCGCGGATGGGAATGTACGGCGCGGTGCGCTTGCGCATTATCGGAGCCATAAGAATGGCCGACAGTCGGCTGCTGGAGATGAACATGTCCGATACCTTCCTCAATCCGGTTACCACCCAGACCTGGGCCAATGGCCGCCACATCGTGCGTTGCGTCAAGGTTATCCAGGAAACCTGGGACGTGCGCACCTTCTGCTTCATGGCCGACCAGCCGATCATGTTCTTCTTCAAGCCCGGGCAGTTCGTCACCCTCGAGCTGGAGATCGAAGGCAAGCCGGTTATGCGTTCGTACACCATCTCCAGTTCGCCGTCGGTGCCCTACAGTTTCTCCATCACCGTTAAGCGCGTGCCGGGCGGGCTGGTGTCGAACTTCCTCCACGACACCATGCATGAGGGCGCCGAGCTGCCGGTGCACGGGCCGGTGGGGTTGTTCAACGCCATCGATTTCCCGGCGGGCAAGGTGCTGTACCTCTCGGGCGGCGTCGGCATCACCCCGGTGATGTCCATGGCCCGCTGGTTCTATGACACCAACGCCAACGTCGACATGGTCTTCGTGCACAGCGCCCGTTCGCCGAAGGACATCATCTACCACCGCGAGCTGGAGCAGATGGCCTCGCGCATCCCCAACTTCAGCCTGCACATCATCTGCGAGAAGCACGGGCTGGGCGAGCCGTGGGCCGGTTATCGCGGCTACCTGAACCAGCGGCTGATGGAGCTGATCGCCCCGGATTACCTCGAGCGGACCATCTTCTGCTGCGGCCCGACGCCCTATATGAGCGCGGTCAAGCGCATGCTCGAAGCCGTCGGTTTCGACATGAAGAACTACCACGAGGAATCGTTCGGCGCGACGCCGCCTGAGGCCAAGGCTGACGCGGTGGAGCATGCCGAGGCGGCTGCCGATGCGCCGGAAGTGGATGTGGCCGACCTCAACCTGGTGGAGTTCGTCGGCAGCGACAAGAGTATCCGCGTGGCCCCGGGCGAGACCGTGCATGCGGCGGCGGCCAAGGTCGGGCTGATGATTCCCAAGGCCTGCGGCATGGGTATCTGCGGCACCTGCAAGGTGCTCAAGCTCGGCGGCGAGGTGGAGATGGAGCACAACGGCGGGATTACCGAGGAGGATGAGGCCGAGGGCTACATCCTGTCGTGCTGCAGCGTGCCGAAGGGGGATGTGCGGATCGAGTATTGATCCGGCACTGCAAAGCATCGCGGGGCAAGCCCGCTCCCACGCCAAACCTGAACCTGGCGTGGGAGCGGGCTTGCCCCGCGATGCGTTTGAGGATCAGGTGCGGAACCGCGCCACCAACCCGTTCAGATCCACAGCCAGACGCGACAGCTCCGCGCTCGCCGCGCTGGTCTGATGCGCTCCGGTAGCACTTTGCACCGACAGGTCGTTGATATTCACCAGGTTGCGGTCCACCTCACGGGCGACCTGGGCCTGCTCTTCCGCCGCACTGGCGATCACCAGGTTGCGCTCGTTGATCTGCGCCACCGCGCCGGCAATGGTGTCCAGCGCCAGGCCCGCGCCACGGGCGATGTTCAGGGTCGACTCGGCGCGCTCGGTGCTGGTGCGCATCGAGTCCACGGCCTGCTCGGTGCCGCCCTGGATGCTGCCGATCATCCGCTCGATCTCGCTGGTGGACTGCTGGGTGCGGTGGGCCAGGGCGCGCACCTCGTCGGCGACCACGGCGAAGCCACGACCGGCCTCGCCAGCACGGGCGGCCTCGATGGCGGCGTTGAGCGCCAGCAGGTTGGTCTGGTCGGCCAGGCCGCGGATCACATCGAGCACCTTGCCGATATCGCGGGACTGCTCGGCCAGGTGGGTGATCAGCTTGGCGGTGGACTGCACGTCGCCGCTCATGCGCTCGATGGCGCCCACGGTCTCCATCACCAGGTCACGGCCATCGCCGGCCGAACGGCTGGCTTCGCTGGAGGCCTCGGAGGTGCTTACCGCGTTGCGCGCCACTTCCTCGACCGCGCTGGTCATCTCGGTGACGGCGGTGGCGGCCTGCTCGATCTCGTTGTTCTGCTGCTGCAGGCCCCGGGCGCTTTCGTCGGTGACGCTGTTCAGCTCTTCAGCGGCGGAGGCCAGCTGGGTGGCGGAACCGGCGATCAGCTGCAGGGTGTCGCGCAGCTTGTCCTGCATCTTGGCCATGGCCTTGAGCAGGCGCGCGGCCTCGTCGGTGCCCTCGGCATCGATGTGGTGGGTGAGGTCGCCCTCGGCGATCTGCTCGGCGGACTTCAGCGCCTCATCGATGGGCTTGACGATGCTGCGGGTCAGCAGGAAGGCGAACAGCAGGGTCAGCACCGTGGCGGCCACCAGCAGGCTGATCACCAGGCCGAAGGCACCGCTGTACTGCTCGGCGGCCTGGGCGTTGGTGGCGCTGGTCTGGTCGGTGTTGATGCGCACCAGGGTGTCCATGATCTTGTTGATCTGCTCGGAGTTGTCCAGCAGGTCGCGGTTGAGCAGGTCGCGCAGGGCGTCGAGGTCGCCGGCCTGGCTCAGCGTGCGCATGCGTGCCTCGAGCTGGCGGTACTGGTTGAGCAGCAGGCCGTACTGGTCAAAGGCGGCTTTCTCGTCGGCGGCGGTTACCAGCGGCTCGTAGGCGCGGCGCGCCTTGTCGATCTGCGCGTTGCGCTCGTCCAGCAGGCGCAGGGTGTCCTGCTGGGTGGCCGGTTCGCGGTTGAGCAGCAGGCGGTAGGACAGGGTGCGCAGGCGCAGGTTGAGCGCGGTCAGCTCGTCGAGGGTCTTGATGCTGGGCACGCTGATTTCCTCGATGGTCACCCCGGCCTGGCGGATGTTGCCCATCTGGATCAGCGAGAACACGCCGAGGCCCAGCATCAGCAGGCCGATCACGGCGAACCCGAGCAGCGCGCGCGGCGCGATATTCATATTGCGTAAGGACATGGAGGCAGTTCCCAAGGCAGAAGAGGTGCCGCGATCCATGCGACGAAAGAAGACCTGCCTGCCTATCGGTCGTGACCGGCCAGTCTTGAGTCCGCAATGCAAAAATTGTGAGGCAGCTAACTATTTTCCTGACCAGCGGTTGATCCAGGTCGGAACAAGGGGGCCGATCCTGGGTCAACCTGAACCTGGCAAACACCTTTTGAATCCGATATTTAATGGCGGGGGCGGCAGTTTTTCCTTATCGTGTGCGCCCTTTGCAACAACCGAGATAGACGCATGTTGGAAACTTCCCTGAATCAACTCGAGCAACTGGTCAGCGACCTGATGCACAAGAACGCGCAACTGGCCGAGCAGAACGCCAGCCTCGGCCAGGAACTGGCCCAGGCCAAGGAAGAGAACGACAGCCTGCAGTTGTCGCTGATGGAGCAGGAAGAGAAGCACGGCGCCACCGCCGCCCGCATCCAGGCCCTGGTCGAGCGCGCCAGCGCGGGTGTCGTGAACGCATGAGACTGCAAGCGCAGCCGGTCAATGTCGTGTCGATCCTGGGCAACGACTATTCGCTCAAGGCGCCCGAAGGCCAGGAAGAAACCCTCTCCCAGGCCGTACGCATGCTCAACGTCGCGCTGGCCGAAACCAAGCGCAACTACCCGACCCTGATCGGCGACAAGCTGCTGGTGCTGGCCGCGCTGAACCTGTGCTCCAAGCAAATCGAGCTGCAGCGCGAGCACGACAGCACCCTCGAGCGCACCCAGGCGCAGATCGACGCCACGGTCGATGCCATCAGCCGGACCATCGGCGACCAGTAAAGCGCTCAAGCATCCCCTGTGGGAGCGGGTTTACCCGCGAAGACGTCGGTGAAGCCACCATCGTCTTCGCGGGTAAACCCGCTCCCACAGTTGTTTTGTGCTGTCTCGGATCACTGGAATAACTGGATACTTAAGTGTATACACTTCCCGAAAAACAATAATTATCGGGGAGTGGGACATGCGTATCTGGCGGCGGAGCATCCAGTGGCAACTGATCGCGAGCATGGGCGCGGCCCTGCTGGCGAGCATCCTGGTGGTGGCGGCGATCTACACAATGGCGCTCAACCGCCTCACCGAGCGCTACCTTGTCGACACGGCGTTGCCGGCCAGCGTCGAGGCCATGCGCAACGATATCGAGCGCATGCTCGGCCAGCCGCTGGTGGCGGCGGCGGACATCGCCGGCAACACCCTCCTGCGCGACTGGCTGGCCGCCGGTGAAGCCCCGGCCGAGCTGCCACGCTTCATCGAATACCTGGACGCGGCCAAGCAGCGCAACCACGCCTTCACCACCCTGTTCGCCTCGACCGTCACCGGCCACTATTACAACGAGAAGGGCCTGGACCGCACCCTCAGCCGCGCCAACCCCAAGGACAAGTGGTTCTACGGCTACATCGACAGCGGTGCCGAGCGCCTGATCAACATCGATATCGACGGCTCCACCGGAGAGCTGGCGCTGTTTATCGACTATCGGGTCGAGAAGGACGGCCAGCTGGTCGGCGTCGCCGGCATGGGCCTGCGTATGACCGAACTGTCGAAGCTGATCCACGATTTCAGTTTCGGCGAGCACGGCAAAGTGTTCCTGGTGCGCAATGACGGCCTGATCCAGGTCCATCCCGACCAGCAGTTCAGTGGCAAGCGCCAACTTGCCGAGCAGTTGGACGTCGAGGCGGCGAAGGCCGTGCTGGTGGGCGGTGAAGGCCTGCGCAGCAGCCGTTTCCAGCGTGATGGCGAGGATTACCTGGCCCTGGGCCTGCCCCTGCGTGACCTGAACTGGACCCTGGTGGCCGAGGTGCCGGAAGCCGAGATCTACGCCCAGGCCCGCCAGGCCATCTGGCAGACCTGCCTGATCGGCGGCGGTGTGGCGCTGCTTTCGCTGTTGCTGGTGGTGCTGCTGGCGCGCGGGCTGGTGCGGCCCATTCGTCAGGTCACGGCGGCGTTGGTGCAGATCGGCGGTGGCGCGGGTGATCTCAGCCATCGCCTGGACGACTCGCGCCAGGACGAGCTGGGAGACCTGGCCCGCGGCTTCAACCGCTTCCTCGACAGCCAGCGCGGCCTGATCGGTGAAGTGCTGCGCACCACCGAGCGCCTGCACTTGTCGGTGGAGCAGGTGACCCAGGTGGTGGACAACACCGCCGAGCGCTCGGGCCGTCAGCAGGAAATGACTGAGATGGTCGCCACCGCCGTGCACGAGATGGGCCTGACCGTGCAGGACATCGCCCAGAATGCCGGCTCCGCCGCCCATGCCTCGCAGTCGGCGCGCGACGAGGCGTTGCAGGCGCGGGAGGTGGTACGCCGTTCCATCCACAACATCGAAGGCATGTCCGGCGAGATTGGCCGCGCTGCCGAGGCGGTAACGCAGCTGGCGGACGAGGTCGCCTCGATCGACGAAGTGCTGGCGGTGATCCGCAGTATTTCCGAGCAGACCAACCTGCTGGCGCTCAATGCCGCCATCGAAGCGGCGCGGGCCGGCGAGATGGGCCGGGGTTTTGCCGTAGTGGCCGATGAGGTACGGACTCTGGCGCGGCGCACCCAGGTGTCCACCGACGAGGTGCAGCAGATGATCCACCGTCTCAAGCAGGGTGCGGGCACCGCCGTGGCGTCGATGCAGGCGGGGCAGCAGGCGACCGGCAACGGGGTCGAGTCGAGCCAGCGCACGGGGGCTTCGCTGGGGGCTATCACCGATCAGGTCGAGCGCATCAGCGGCATGAACGAGCAGGTGGCCACGGCGACCGAGGAACAGTCGGCGGTGACCGAGGAGATCAACCGCACGGTGCAGGGGATTTCCGACCTGGCGCGGCAGACGGCCAGCGAAGTGCAGGGGTGTCGCGAGGAATGCCAGGCGTTGCGTGGGCTGGCTGATGATCTGGCGCGGCAGATGGGAGGCTTCCGTCTCTAGCTGATCGCGGGGCAAGCCCGCTCCCACAAGCGCCTTGGAATGGGCGTGGGAGCGGGCTAGCCCCGCGATGGCGATTGATCAGGCGCCGAAGATCGCGCGGATATCCGCCGCTAGCTCGCGCACCCGGGCTTCCTGGGTATCCCACGAACACATGAATCGCGCTCCACCGCTACCAATGAAGGTATAGAACCGCCACCCCTTGTTGCGCAGCACTTCCAGCGCATGCTCCGGCATCTGCAGGAACACCCCGTTGGCCTCCACCGGGAACATCAGTTCCACCTCTGGCAAATCACTCACCAGCGACGCCAGCAGCTGCGCACAGTGGTTGGCATGCCTGCCATGGCGCATCCACGCGCCATCCTCCAGCAGCCCGACCCACGGCGCCGACAAGAAACGCATCTTCGACGCCAGTTGCCCGGCCTGCTTGCAGCGGTAGTCGAAGTCCTCGGCCAGGTCGCGGTTGAAGAACAGGATTGCCTCGCCGACCGCCATGCCGTTCTTGGTGCCGCCAAAGCACAGCACATCAACCCCGGCCTTCCAGGTCAGCTCGGCCGGCGAGCAGCCGAGGAACGCGCAGGCGTTGGTAAAGCGCGCGCCGTCCATGTGCAGGTTCAGGCCCAGCTCCTTGCAGGTGGCGCTGATCGCCTTGAGCTCGTCGGGGCGATACACGGTACCCACTTCGGTGGCCTGGGTGATGGTCACCACGCGAGGTTTGGGGTAGTGGATGTCCTGGCGCTTGAGCGCCACTTCGCGGATCGACTGGGGCGTCAGCTTGCCGTTTACGCTGGCGGCGGTCAGCAGCTTGGAGCCGTTGGAGAAGAACTCCGGCGCGCCGCATTCGTCGGTCTCGACGTGGGCGGTCTCGGAGCAGATCACGCTGTGGTAGCTCTGGCACAGCGAGGCCAGGGCCAGGGAGTTGGCGGCGGTGCCGTTGAAGGCGAAGAACACCTCGCAGTCGGTCTCGAACAGCTTGCGGAAGTATTCCGAGGCGCGTTCGGTCCACTGGTCGTCGCCGTAGGCGCGTTGGTGGCCGTGGTTGGCCTTTTCCATCGCGGCCCAGGCTTCGGGGCAGATGCCGGAGTAGTTGTCGCTGGCGAATTGTTGGTTGTTGTCGGTCATGACGCCTGTCCTTTTGTACGACGCAGGATCGCACTCTAAACCATCGATTTGGCGGTTGCCTATGTAGGAGCGGCCTTGTGCCGCGAAAGGGGCGCGAAGCGGCCCCAGGATGTATGGCATGGCACAAATCGTCGGGGCTGCTGCGCAGCCCTTTCGCGGCACAAGGCCGCTCCTACAGGGATTGGTGTTGTCGGTGGATGAATGTCGTAAACGCGCCATTGCAAGGCGCGCGCAGGCATCTGTACCACCGTGCCCGGTCATACCATCGCTGCAAAGGGTGGGAAAACCCTCACCAGACAAGAAACGATCGCTGCCGGGAGATACACGATGTTCAGCAAGCAAGACCAGATCCAGGGTTATGACGACGCACTGCTGGCGGCGATGAATGCCGAGGAACAGCGCCAGGAAGATCACATCGAGCTGATCGCCTCGGAGAACTACACCAGCAAGCGCGTGATGCAGGCCCAGGGCAGCGGCCTTACCAACAAGTACGCCGAGGGTTACCCGGGCAAGCGCTACTACGGCGGCTGCGAGCATGTGGACAAGGTAGAAGCCCTGGCCATCGAGCGCGCCAAGCAGCTATTCGGCGCCGACTACGCCAACGTCCAGCCGCACTCCGGTTCCTCGGCCAACAGCGCCGTGTACCTCGCCCTGCTGCAGGCCGGCGACACCATCCTGGGCATGAGTCTGGCCCACGGCGGCCACCTGACCCACGGTGCCAAGGTGTCGTCCTCGGGCAAGCTGTACAACGCCGTGCAGTACGGTATCGACACCAATACCGGTCTGATCGACTACGACGAAGTCGAGCGCCTGGCAGTCGAGCACAAACCGAAGATGATCGTCGCCGGCTTCTCGGCCTACTCCAAGACCCTGGATTTCCCACGCTTCCGTCAGATCGCCGATAAAGTCGGCGCGCTGCTGTTCGTCGACATGGCCCACGTTGCCGGCCTGGTCGCCGCCGGCCTGTACCCCAACCCGATCCCCTTCGCCGACGTGGTCACCACCACCACCCACAAGACCCTGCGCGGTCCGCGTGGCGGCCTGATCCTGGCCAAGAGCAACGAAGAGATCGAGAAGAAGCTCAACGCCGCCGTGTTCCCCGGCGCCCAGGGCGGCCCGCTGATGCACGTGATCGCCGCCAAGGCGGTGTGCTTCAAGGAAGCGCTGGAGCCTGAGTTCAAGAGCTACCAGAAACAGGTCATCGAAAACGCCCAGGCCATGGCCCAGGTGTTCATCGACCGTGGCTACGACGTGGTCTCCGGCGGCACCGACAACCACCTGTTCCTGGTCAGCCTGATCCGCCAGGGCCTGACCGGCAAGGACGCCGACGCAGCCCTGGGCCGCGCCCATATCACCGTTAACAAGAACGCCGTGCCCAACGACCCGCAGTCGCCGTTCGTCACCTCGGGCCTGCGTATCGGCACCCCGGCCGTCACCACCCGTGGCTTCAAGGTCGCCCAGTGCGTGGCACTGGCCGGCTGGATCTGCGATGTGCTGGACAACCTGGGTGACGCCGATGTCGAGGCCGATGTGGCCAAGAACGTCGCCGCCCTGTGCGCCGACTTCCCGGTCTACCGCTGAGTGGAGCAGAACACCATGCAACGTTATTCGGGCTTCGGCCTCTTCAAGCACTCCCTCAGCCACCACGAGAACTGGCAGCGCATGTGGCGCACGCCGACCCCTAAAAAGGTCTACGACGTGGTCATCGTCGGCGGTGGCGGCCATGGCCTGGCCACGGCCTACTACCTGGCGAAAGAGCACGGCATCACCAACGTGGCGGTGGTCGAGAAGGGCTACCTGGGCGGCGGCAACACCGCCCGCAACACCACCATCGTGCGTTCCAACTACCTGTGGGACGAGTCGGCGCACCTGTACGAACACGCCATGAAGCTGTGGGAAGGGCTGTCCCAGGACATCAACTACAACGTGATGTTCTCCCAGCGCGGCGTCTACAACCTGTGCCACACCCTGCAGGACATCCGTGACTCCGAGCGCCGGGTCAACGCCAACCGCCTCAATGGCGTGGATGGCGAGCTGATCCGCACCGAGCAGGTCGCGGCCGAGATCCCGTACCTCGACTGCTCGAAGAACACCCGCTACCCGATCCTCGGCGCCACCGTGCAGCGCCGTGGCGGCGTGGCCCGTCACGACGCCGTGGCCTGGGGCTTCGCCCGTGCCGCCGACGCCCTGGGCGTGGACCTGATCCAGCAGACCGAGGTGATCGGCTTCCGTAAAGAGAATGGCGCCGTGATCGGCGTTGAAACCAACAAGGGTTTCATCGGCGCCAAGCGCGTCGGCGTGGTCACCGCGGGTAACTCCGGGCACATGGCCAAGCTGGCGGGCTTCCGCCTGCCGCTCGAATCGCACCCGTTGCAGGCACTGGTATCGGAGCCGATCAAGCCGATCATCGACAGCGTGATCATGTCCAACGCCGTGCACGGCTACATCAGCCAGTCCGACAAGGGCGACCTGGTGATCGGTGCCGGCATCGACGGCTGGGTCGGCTACGGCCAGCGCGGTTCGTACCCGGTCATCGAGCACACCCTGCAGGCGATCGTCGAGATGTTCCCGATCCTCTCCCGCGTGCGCATGAACCGCCAGTGGGGCGGCATCGTCGACACCACCCCCGACGCCTGCCCGATCATCTCCAAGACCCCGGTGAAGAACATGTTCTTCAACTGCGGCTGGGGCACCGGCGGCTTCAAGGCCACCCCGGGCTCGGGCAACGTCTTCGCCGCGAGCCTGGCCAAGGGCGAGATGCACCCGCTGGCCGCGCCATTCTCCATCGACCGTTTCTACAACGGCGCGCTGATCGACGAACACGGCGCCGCTGCCGTCGCCCACTGACCCGGAGACAACCGTTATGTTGCAAATCTTCTGTCCCCACTGCGGCGAGCTGCGCTCCGAGGAAGAATTCCACGCGTCGGGCCAGGCGCACATCGCCCGCCCGCTGGACCCGAACGCCTGCTCCGACGAGGAGTGGGGCACCTACATGTTCTTCCGTGACAACCCGCGCGGCATCCACCACGAACTGTGGGACCACGTCGCCGGTTGCCGCCAGTACTTCAACGTCACCCGCGACACCGTGACCTACGAGATCCTGGAAACCTACAAGATCGGCGAGAAGCCTCAGGTCACCGCCGCCTCGAAACAGAGCACCGCGCCAGCGACCGCCAAGGGCCAAGGGGAAAAAGTATGAGCCAGACCTATCGCCTCGCCAGCGGCGGCCGTATCGACCGCAGCAAGGTGCTGAACTTCAGCTTCAACGGCAAGACCTACCAGGGCTATGCCGGCGATACCCTGGCCGCCGCGCTGCTGGCCAACGGCGTCGACATCGTCGGGCGCAGCTTCAAGTACTCGCGCCCGCGCGGGATCATCGCCGCCGGTACCGAAGAGCCGAATGCGATCCTGCAGATCGGCTCCAGCGAAGCCACCCAGATCCCCAACGTGCGCGCCACCCAGCAGGCCTTGTATGCTGGCCTGGTGGCCACCAGCACCAACGGCTGGCCGAACGTCAACAACGACATGATGGGCATCATCGGCAAGGTCGGCGGCAACATGATGCCGCCTGGGTTCTACTACAAGACCTTCATGTACCCCAAGTCGTTCTGGATGACCTACGAGAAGTACATCCGCAAGGCGGCGGGCCTGGGCCGTGCGCCGCTGCAGAACGACCCGGACAGCTACGACTACATGAACCAGCACTGCGACGTGCTGATCGTCGGCGCCGGCCCTGCCGGTCTGGCCGCCGCGCTGGCTGCTGCCCGTAGCGGTGCCCGGGTGATCCTGGCCGACGAGCAGGAAGAGTTCGGCGGCACCTTGCTCGACAGTCGCGAAACCCTCGATGGCAAACCGGCCGCCGATTGGGTCCATGCCGTGGTGGCCGAGCTGGAAAGCCTGCCGGAAGTCACCCTGCTGCCGCGCAGCACGGTCAACGGCTACCACGACCACAACTTCCTCACCATCCACGAGCGCCTCACCGACCACCTCGGCGACCGTGCGCCGATCGGCCAGGTGCGCCAGCGCGTGCACCGTGTGCGTGCCAACCGCGTGGTGCTGGCCGCTGGCGCCCACGAGCGTCCGCTGGTGTACGGCAACAACGACCTGCCGGGCAACATGCTCGCAGGCGCCGTATCGACCTACGTGCGCCGCTATGGCGTGGCCCCGGGCCGCAAGCTGGTGCTGTCGACCAACAACGACCACGCCTACCGCGCCGCGCTGGACTGGCACGACGCCGGCCTGCAAGTGGTCGCCATCGCTGACGCCCGCCACAATCCACGCGGTTCGCTGGTCGAAGAGGCTCGCGCCAAGGGCATCCGCATCCTTACCTCCAGCGCCGTGATCGAGGCCAAGGGCAGCAAGCACGTCACCGGTGCCCGCGTGGCCGCTATCGATGTGCAGGCGCACAAGGTCACCAGCCCTGGGGAAACTCTCGACTGTGATCTGATCGCCACCTCCGGCGGTTACAGCCCGGTGGTGCACCTGGCCTCGCACCTGGGCGGTCGCCCGGTGTGGCGTGAAGACATCCTCGGCTTCGTGCCGGGCGATGCCCCGCAGAAGCGCGTGTGCGTCGGTGGTGTGAACGGTGTCTACGCCTTGGGCGATGTGATCGCCGACGGCTTCGAGGGCGGCGTGCGCGCCGCCACCGAGGCCGGCTTCAAGGCCAGCGTCGGCACCCTGCCGAAAACCCTGGCGCGCAAGGAAGAGGCCACCGTGGCCCTGTTCCAGGTGCCCCACGACAAAGGCACCGCCCGTGCGCCGAAGCAGTTTGTCGACCAGCAGAACGACGTCACCGCCGCCGCTATCGAGCTGGCCACCCGCGAAGGCTTCGAGTCGGTCGAGCACGTCAAGCGCTACACCGCGCTGGGCTTCGGCACCGACCAGGGTAAGCTGGGCAACATCAACGGTCTGGCCATCGCCGCCCGTTCGCTCGGCATCGGCATCCCGGAAATGGGCACCACCATGTTCCGCCCCAACTACACGCCGGTGACCTTTGGCGCGGTGGCGGGCCGGCACTGTGGCCACCTGTTCGAGCCGGTGCGCTTCACCGCCCTGCATGCCTGGCACATCAAGAACGGCGCCGAGTTCGAGGACGTCGGCCAGTGGAAGCGCCCGTGGTACTTCCCCAAGCCCGGCGAAGACATCCACACCGCCGTGGCCCGCGAATGCAAGGCCGTGCGTGACAGCGTCGGCCTGCTGGACGCCTCGACCCTGGGCAAGATCGACATCCAGGGCCCGGATGCCCGCGAGTTCCTCAACCGCATCTACACCAACGCCTGGACCAAGCTCGACGTGGGCAAGGCCCGCTACGGCCTGATGTGCAAGGAAGACGGCATGGTCTTCGACGACGGCGTGACCGCCTGCGTTGGCGACAACCACTTCATCATGACCACCACCACCGGCGGCGCAGCCCGCGTGCTGCAGTGGCTGGAGCTGTACCACCAGACTGAATGGCCGGACATGAAGGTGTACTTCACCTCGGTCACCGACCACTGGGCGACCATGACCCTGTCCGGCCCCAACAGCCGCAAGCTGCTGGCCGAGGTCAGCGACATCGACCTGGACAAGGAAGGCTTCCCGTTCATGAGCTGGAAGGAAGGCCTGGTCGGCGGCGTGCCGGCGCGGGTGTTCCGCATCTCGTTCACCGGCGAGCTGTCGTACGAGATCAACGTCCAGGCCAACTACGCCATGGGCGTGCTGGAACAGATCGTCGAGGCGGGCAAGAAATACAACCTGACCCCGTACGGCACCGAGACCATGCACGTACTGCGCGCCGAGAAGGGCTTCATCATCGTCGGCCAGGACACTGACGGCTCGATGACCCCGGACGACCTCAACATGAGCTGGTGCGTCGGTCGCAACAAACCGTACTCGTGGATCGGCCTGCGCGGCATGAACCGCGAGGACACCGTGCGCGAGAACCGCAAGCAGCTGGTGGGCCTCAAGCCTGTGGACCCGAACGTGTGGCTGCCGGAAGGCGCCCAGCTGGTGTTCGATCCGAAGCAGCCGATCCCGATGGACATGGTCGGCCACGTCACCTCCAGCTACGCGGCCAACTCCCTGGGCTATTCGTTCGCCATGGGCGTGGTCAAGGGTGGTCTCAAGCGCCTGGGCGAGCGGGTGTATTCGCCCCAGGCCGACGGCAGCGTGATCGAGGCCGAGATCGTGTCTTCGGTGTTCTTCGATCCGAAGGGCGAGCGGCAGAACGTCTAAGGCTTACGGCTGGTAACGCCGGGCCCTGTGGGAGCGGGTTCACCCGCGAATGCGATATTGGCTGTACCGCCGCATTCGCGGGTAAACCCGCTCCCACAGGTTCGGTGTCGCTCTGACCCACAGAATTCAAGGCAGGTAAGAAATGAGCGCTATCAACGTCTTCCAGCAAAACCCGGGCTCCGATGCCAAGGCCCAGTCGCCGCTGCACCACGCCGACCTGGCCAGCCTGGTCGGCAAGGGCCGCAAGAACGCAGGCGTGACCCTGCGCGAAAAGAAACTCCTCGGCCACCTGACTATCCGTGGCAACGGCCATGACCAGGCCTTCGCCGGCGGCGTGCACAAGGCCCTGGGCCTGGAGCTGCCGGTGGCCCTGACCGTGGTCGCCAACAACGAGATGTCGCTGCAATGGGTGGGCCCGGACGAGTGGCTGCTGATCGTCCCCGGCGGCCAGGAGTTCGCCGTCGAGCAGAAACTGCGCGACGCCCTCGACGGCCAGCATATCCAGGTGGTTAACGTCAGCGGCGGGCAGACCCTGCTCGAGCTGCGCGGCCCCAACGTGCGCGACGTGCTGATGAAATCCACCAGCTATGATGTACACCCGAACAACTTCCCGGTCGGCAAGGCTGTCGGTACCGTGTTCGCCAAGTCGCAGCTGGTGATCCGTCGCACTGCCGAGGACACCTGGGAGCTGGTGATCCGCCGCAGCTTCTCAGACTACTGGTGGCTGTGGCTGCAGGACGCGTCGGCCGAGTACGGCCTGGCCATCGAAGCGTAAGGAGCATTACCCATGAGTCGGGCACCGGACACCTGGATTCTCACTGCCGACTGCCCGAGCATGCTCGGCACGGTCGATGTGGTGACGCGTCATCTCTACGAGCAGCGCTGTTACGTCACCGAGCATCATTCCTTCGATGACCGGCTGTCGGGGCGGTTCTTCATTCGTGTTGAGTTCCGCGCCCCGGACGGTTTCGACGAGGATGCCTTCCGTGCGGGGCTGGCCGAGCGCAGCGAGGCGTTCGGCATGGCCTTCGAGCTGGTCGCGCCGAATCACCGCCCCAAGGTGGTGATCATGGTGTCCAAGGCCGACCATTGTCTAAACGACCTGCTGTATCGCCAGCGCATCGGCCAGCTGACGATGGATGTGGTCGCTGTAGTGTCGAACCACCCCGACCTCGAACCCTTGGCGCACTGGCACAAGATCCCCTATTACCACTTCGCCCTCGACCCGAACGACAAGCCGGCGCAGGAGCGCAAGGTGCTGCAGGTGATCGAGGAGAGCGGTGCCGAGCTGGTCATTCTTGCCCGCTATATGCAGGTGCTGTCGCCGGAGCTGTGCCGGCGGCTGGATGGCTGGGCGATCAACATCCATCACTCGCTGCTGCCGGGGTTCAAAGGCGCCAAGCCGTATCACCAGGCTTACAACAAAGGTGTGAAGATGGTTGGCGCCACCGCCCACTACATCAACAACGACCTGGACGAAGGGCCGATCATCGCCCAGGGCGTCGAGGTGGTGGACCATGCCCACTATCCCGAGGACCTGATCGCCAAGGGGCGCGATATCGAGTGCCTGACCCTGGCGCGGGCGGTGGGGTATCACATCGAGCGGCGGGTGTTCCTAAACGCCAATCGCACTGTCGTTCTCTGATCGAGTGCCGGGGCTGCTGCGCAGCCCTTTCGCGGCACAAGGCCGCTCCTACAGGGATCGCATTCCCTCTGTAGGAGCGGCCTTGTGCCGCGAAAGGGGCGCGCAGCGGCCCCAGCTTTTGTCCTGCCGCAAAAAGACATCCCCCTGTCGCATCCAGTCACCGCCCCACCTCCCATCCAGCCCACAATCCCCTGCATTCCAGTAACACAGGCCGCCCACGGAAAGGCGGCGCTTTCCACCACCGCTGCATAAATACAAATCAAGCGAGGTAAGAAGCATGTCTGGTAACCGTGGAGTGGTGTATCTCGGCGCGGGCAAGGTCGAGGTGCAGAAGATCGACTACCCCAAGATGCAGGACCCGCGCGGCAAGAAGATCGAGCACGGCGTCATCCTCAAGGTGGTCTCCACCAACATCTGCGGCTCCGACCAGCACATGGTCCGTGGCCGCACCACCGCCCAGGTCGGCCTGGTCCTGGGCCACGAAATCACTGGTGAAATCGTCGAAATGGGCCGTGATGTCGAACGCCTGAAGATCGGCGATCTGGTGTCGGTGCCGTTCAACGTCGCCTGCGGCCGCTGTCGCTCGTGCAAAGAGATGCACACCGGCGTCTGCCTCACCGTCAACCCGGCCCGCGCCGGTGGCGCCTACGGTTACGTCGACATGGGCGACTGGACCGGCGGCCAGGCCGAGTATGTGCTGGTGCCCTACGCCGACTTCAACCTGCTGAAACTGCCGGACCGCGACAAGGCCATGGAGAAGATCCGCGACCTGACCTGCCTGTCCGACATCCTCCCCACCGGTTACCACGGCGCCGTCACCGCGGGTGTTGGCCCGGGCAGCACCGTGTACGTCGCGGGTGCCGGCCCGGTCGGCCTGGCCGCCGCCGCTTCCGCCCGCCTGCTGGGCGCCGCCTGCGTGATCGTCGGCGACCTCAACCCGGCCCGGCTGGCTCACGCCAAGTCGCAAGGTTTCGAAGTGGTCGACCTGTCCAAGGACACTCCGCTGCACGAACAGATCATCGATATCCTCGGTGAGCCGGAAGTGGACTGCGCCGTCGATGCCGTCGGCTTCGAGGCCCGTGGTCATGGTCATGAAGGCGCCAAGCACGAAGCCCCGGCCACCGTGCTCAACTCGCTGATGCAGGTGACCCGCGTGGCCGGCAAGATCGGTATTCCGGGCCTGTACGTGACCGAAGACCCGGGCGCGGTGGATGCCGCCGCCAAGATCGGTGCCCTGAGCATTCGCTTCGGCCTGGGTTGGGCCAAGTCGCACAGCTTCCACACCGGGCAGACGCCGACCATGAAGTACAACCGCCAGCTGATGCAGGCGATCATGTGGGATCGCATCAATATCGCCGAAGTGGTGGGGGTGCAGGTGATCAGCCTGGATCAGGCGCCGGAGGGGTATGGCGAGTTTGATGCGGGGGTGCCGAAGAAGTTTGTGATTGATCCGCATAAAACATTTAGCGTGGCTTGAAAACACGTTAGGCATAAGGCCCCTACTAGAGGGGCTTTATGCCTTGTGTCTTGCTACTAGTCAATCATCATATTTACTAGAATTTTTATATGGGCCAAAAATTTTGCTGACCTTTGTGTTGTAGTTATTTCTGTTATTTTGAATAGAGATGTTTTCTGTAATGCGCTCTGGGTTTCTTAAAGCATAAGCTGCATTCTTAAATTCTTCGAAAGATTCTATTAGTGAGTTGTCGGGCTGGACGTCAATTCCATGTTTTTTGGCAAATTTTGAATTTTTCTTGCTAACAGTTCTTGTTATTTCAAGCTGGGTGTTTATTTCTGCGATGTCTATGCGTTCTGCGATTTTTATGATGTTTTTTGGGTTCGTGTCTAGGCGCGGGAGGTTTTTCGAATAGCCTGTGCCGAATAGCGCGCTGGCCAACAATGTGTTGGCTTCAGTTGTGGCGGCTTTTGCTGGTTGCAAGTTCTCAATTTTCCTTCTTGATCTGCCAAATATATTTTTAAGCCATTTGAATGACACGTGACCGCTAAGGTCTATGTTATTCATTGGGTCGTTACTAGCATAGCAGTAGGAGTTTAGACCGCCCTCGCCGAAAGGGCTGAAACTGTCCGGTGAGGTAAATCTCATTATAAGTGGATCATAGCGACGATAGCTTCCTGGCATGTAGCCCCCAAAACTCATGCGCGAAAGACCCGTGTAGCCGATATATGAGGATCCTGTGCTTTTTTGTTGGTCGGCTCCGTAGGGTGTATATGTGAAAAGGTTTCCTTGGTGGTTAATAACCGAGCCTTGTGGGTCTACTGCAATAAGGGGGACTGAGAAGGTTTCACTATTTGAAGTCATGACTTCGCTCCGGTTAGCAGCTCTGAGTAGATGAATGTGGAGCGCGATGACGAGGTTGGCAACTAGCAAATTTGATAGGTATAAGGAATATTCCTACTAAAATTTCGGCTAATTCTTGTTGGCTATCGAGTGCTGAGGAAATATCGTACGCAGCTTGTCGATTCACGTCTGATTGCTCGGGAGCATCGCTGCCTACTAGGCTCTCGCGGTCGCTGTCGGTTCAGTGATCGGGTGTGGAAACCCGGCGGTTAGCATGGTTGTTGTCGTCATGACGGCTGTACACGGGAGGCCTATAGGCCTGCCGGGTTCACCATGCACCGGTCTTTCCACCCCGTGTACAGCTGTCACCCTGATGTGTGGAAACGGACGGGTGGCACCCAACACAGCATGGTGCCTCGATGAAAAAGATCGTCCCTGATCCACCCCACCAATTCGCCTTACCCCCCGACAAATCCCTCGCCCGCGCCATCCACGACGGTGTCGTGCCCATGGAGTATGTACTGGCCAACGTCTCCCACTACCTGATGTTCGCCTTCAGCGACAGCCACCGGGCGCTGGACCGCATCGAGGACGAGGAGACGCGGCAATTGCTCAAGCTTGGGCTGCGGGCCATGCAGATCGCCTGGGGGCAGGCGGATGCGTTGGCCAGTGCGGTGGAAAACAGAGCCGGCCAGTAAATGTCCATCGCGGGGCAAGCCCGCTCCCACGAATGACCCAGCGCTGCGTGGGAGCGGGCTTGCCCTGCGATAAGGCCCTTGCAATGAACACCGATGGCCGGCCCGGAACAAACCCTTGGCACTCCAGTCCAACCCCTCGTTTCCCGGCCATTCCGGCCGACGAGGTCCCCCGATGAAAGCATTCACCCTGGCAACCCTGATGACCCTGGCCGCAAGCCCGGTGTTCGCCTTCAACCTCAGCGACGCGGCCAATGCCGTCTCGGCCATGCAGAACCAGAATCAACAGGGCCAGGTGCAGGCCCCGGCCGGCCAGGCCAATCTGCTCAATACCTTGGGCAGCGAATTGAAGATCACCCCCGAGCAGGCGATCGGTGGCGCCGGGGCGATGCTGGGGCTGGCGCGCAACAACCTCAGCGGCGATGACTATGGGCAACTGACCAAGGCCGTGCCGGGGTTGGACCTGCTGTCGGGCACCAATGCGCTGGGTGGGTTGAGCGGGCTGGGGCAGTTGCTCGGCAATGACCAGAACAGTTCGGCGTTGGGCAACGCGCTGGGCGGTGAGGTGCAGAACCGCAACGACCTGGACACCGCTTTCAAGGCACTGGGCATGGATACCGGAATGATCGGGCAGTTCGCGCCGTTGATCCTGCAGTACCTGGGGCAGCAGGGGATTGCCGGGTCGTTGTTGCAGAATCTGGGGAGTTTGTGGAATAGCCCTGCGCCGTTGAGCCAGCCATCGGTCTGAGCGCCAGACGCGGGCAGGGTAGGAGCGGCCTTGTGCCGCGAAAGGGCTGCGTAGCGGCCCCAGGTTCCCAGCGTTTAGGCCAAGAGTGCAGGGGCCGCTGTGCGGCCCTTTCGCGGCACAAGGCCGCTCCTACAAGGGACCGCGAAATGCTGTAGGCGCGGGCTTCAACGCATTTCGGCGCGCAGTTGCTCGATCCGCTGGTCCTTCTCCAGCCACAGCTGGTTTACCCAGGCCTGCACCGTCTGGCGGAAGGCCGGGTCGTTCTCGTAGTCGCCCTCGCTCAGCGCCGGGTCCAGCTCGCGCACGCGGATGTCGATGATCACCCGGCTGATGCTGCCGTTGAGCAGGTCCCAGAACCCCGGTGCCTTGTCGCCCGGGTAGACGATGGTCACGTCGAGCAGCGCATCCAGCTGCTCGCCCAGCGCCGCCAGGACGAAGGCCACGCCGCCGGCCTTGGGCTTGAGCAGGTGGCGGTAGGGCGACTGTTGCTGTTGGCGCTTGGCTTCGGTGAAACGGGTGCCTTCGAGGTAGTTGACCACGGTCACCGGCTGGCGCTTGAACAGCTCGCAGGCGGCCTTGGTGATCTCCAGGTCCTTGCCCTTGAGTTCGGGGTGCTTGTCGAGGAAGGCCTTGCTGTAGCGCTTCATGAACGGGTAATCCAGGCCCCACCAGGCCAGGCCCAGCAGCGGCACCCAGATCAGCTCCTTCTTGAGGAAGAACTTGAAGAACGGCACGCGGCGGTTGAGGCTTTCGATCAGCGCCGGGATATCGACCCAGGTCTGGTGGTTGCTCACGCACAGGTACGAGGTGTCCTGGCGCAGGGTGTCGACGCCGCGGATGTCCCACTGGGTGGGGATGCACAGGGCGAAGATGGCCTTGTCGACTTCCGACCAGGTCTCGGCGATCCACATCACCGCGGCCGACGCGTAGTCGCGGCCACGGCCGGGCAGTACCAGCTTGAGCAGGGCGAAGACCAGCAACGGGCCGATCATCACCAGGGTGTTGAGCAGCAGCAGGGTAAGGGTGAGGGTGCCGGTCAGCAGGCGACGCATAAGGAGACTCTTGTTGGTGTGAGGTAAACGGTGGCTAATGATAAGCAGGGCAGTGGCCTACGCCAAACGTCGTACGTCCATTAACTGGGACAAATGTTTCACATTGTGTTGTTTAACCTTTGCCAGCGAACCTATCCTGCCTGCGCAGTCTAAGCACTGACCCCTCTCAAGGAAGCCTGCCCCGTGAAACCCCTGCTTGCCCTGCTGTCCCTTCTGGCGCTGCCGGTGATGGCCGCCGAGCCCACCCTGTACGGTCGCTACGAGAACATCGCCCTGCCGGAGATCGGTGAAACCCTCAAGGCCAAGATGGACACCGGCGCCTACACCGCGTCGCTATCGGCCAAGGATATCGAGCTGTTCACCCGCGACGGTGAGGACTGGGTGCGTTTCCGCCTGGCCACCAAGAATGCCAATGGCAAGGTCTACGAACACAAGCTGGCGCGCATCAGCAAGATCAAGAACCGCGCCGACGAGGAAGAAGAAGGCGATGCCCCCGAGCTGTCGCGCCGCCCGGTGGTCGACCTGGAACTGTGCCTGGGCGACGTGAAGCGCACCGTGGAGGTCAACCTGGTCGACCGCAGCAGTTTCAACTACCCGCTGCTGGTGGGCGCCAAGGCCCTGCGCGAGTTCAAGGCGGCGGTGAACCCGGCGAAGAAGTTCACGGCGGGCAAACCGGACTGCTGATTTCGCATTTGGGGGCGCTTTGCGCCCCTTTCGCGGCGTAAGGCCGCTCCTACAGGTATTCGCGTTTCCCTGTAGGAGCGGCCTTGTGCCGCGAAAGGGCCCGTAAAGGCAACAAGGATTGCGTGACCATCGCGGTTTGCCTCAAAGTCCAGCCTTTGCCCCAGCAAGGCCGGACGCCATGCCTCACATCCTCATCGTCGAAGACGAATCCGCCATCGCCGACACCCTGGTCTACGCCCTGCAGGCCGACGGCCACAGCACCGAGTGGGTGACCCTCGGCAGCGCCGCCGTCGAGCAGCAGCGCCTGCGCCCGGCCGACCTGGTGATCCTCGATATCGGCCTGCCCGACATCAGCGGCTTCGAGACCTGCCGCCAGCTGCGCCGCTTCAGCGAGGTGCCGGTGATGTTCCTCAGCGCCCGCGACGCCGAGATCGACCGGGTGCTGGGCCTGGAGATCGGCGCCGACGACTATGTGGTCAAGCCCTTCAGCCCCCGTGAGGTGGCCGCGCGGGTGCGGGCGATCCTCAAACGCATGGCACCCAGGGTGGAGGTGGCCAGCGAAGCCGCGCCGTTCCAGCTCGACACCCTGGCCATGCGCATCAGCTACCGGGGCCAGGCGCTGACGCTGACCCGCCACGAGTTCCGCCTGCTGCAGAGCCTGCTTGCGCAACCTCGCCGGGTATTCAGCCGCGAACAGCTGCTCGACGGCCTTGGCGTGGCCTCGGACGTCGGCTACGAACGCACCATCGACAGTCATATCAAGAGCCTGCGCGCCAAGCTGCGCCAGGTCGCGCCCGACGCCGAGGCGATCCAGACCCACCGCGGCCTGGGCTACAGCTACAGCCCGGAACACGCCTGATGCGCTTGGGGATCCGGATCTTCCTGGTGTACTTCCTGTTCGTCGGCCTGGCGGGCTACTTCCTGCTCAACACGGTGCGCGAGCAGATCCGTCCGGTGGTGCGGCAATCCTCGGAAGAAACCCTGGTGGACACCGCCAACCTGCTGGCCGAGATCCTTCACGACGATGTGAAGAACGGCACCCTGACCCAGAGCCGCCTGTCGCAGGTGCTTGCTTCGTATGGCGAGCGGCGTCCGAGCGCGCAGATCTGGGGGCTGGCGAAGAACCAGGTCAGCCACCGTATCTACGTGACCGACGCCAAGGGCATCGTCCTGCTCGACTCCAGCGGCCAGGACCTGGGCAAGGACTACTCGCGTTGGAACGATGTCTACCTGACCCTGCGTGGCCAGTACGGCGCCCGCTCGACCCGCAGCGACCCGGACGACGAAAGCACTTCGGTGATGCATGTGGCGGCGCCGATCCTCGACGGCGGCCGAATCATCGGCGTGGTTACCGTAGCCAAGCCCAACAGCTCGTTGCAGCCGTACATCGACCGCTCCGAACGTCGGTTGCTGTTCCTCGGCCTGGGGCTGATCGTGCTGGGGCTGTTGGTGGGCGCGGCGCTGTCGTGGTGGCTGACCCGCTCGCTGCGTAGGCTTACCCATTACGCCCAGGCGGTCAGCGAGGGAGAGCGCGCCGCGTTGCCGCACTACAAGGGCGGCGAATTGCTGCAACTGGCCACGGCGGTGGAGCGCATGCGCACCCAGCTGGAGGGCAAGGCCTATGTCGAGCGCTACGTGCACACGCTCACCCATGAGCTCAAGAGCCCGCTGGCGGCGATCCGCGGCGCCTCGGAGCTGCTGCAGGGCGACATGCCGCGAGAGCAGCGGGCGCGCTTTGCCGGCAATATCGAGCGCGAGAGCGAGCGCCTGCAGCAGATGATCGAGCGACTGCTCAACCTGGCGCGGGTCGAACAGATGCAGGCACTGGAAGATGAACAGCAGGTGGCGGTGGCGGCGCTGATCGACGAGCTGCTGCTAGCCCATGGCGCACGGATCGACAGCGCCGGCCTGCAGGTGCGCCAGCGCATTCCGGCGGGCGTCTGGCTGCTGTGCGATCCGTTCCTGATGCGCCAGGCGTTGGCCAACCTGCTGGACAACGCGCTGGACTTCACCCCCGAGCGAGGCGCGCTGGCCTTCGAACTGGAGCGTGACGGCGAGCGGGTGGCGCTGAGCCTGTTCAATCAGGGGCAGGCAATACCCGAGTACGCTCTGGGGCGGGTCAGCGAGCGGTTCTATTCGCTGCCAAGGCCTGGGACCGGGCGCAAGAGCACCGGGCTGGGGCTGAACTTCGTGGCCGAGGTGATGCAGCTGCACGGCGGGGCGCTGGCGGTAGACAACGTCGAGGGTGGGGTGCGGGTGCGACTCTGGCTGCCGGGCCGACGTTATAGCTGACCCTGTAGGAGCGGGCTTGCCCCGCGAAGTGGCCAGCCCAGGCAACATCACTGCCTGATCGGGCCTCATCGCGGGGCAAGCCCGCTCCCACGCAGTGTTGCTGTCCAAGCCATCTCCACACAATCTCCACATTCCCTCCCCAAGGGCTCCACGCGGCGGGCAGACACTGCCCCCATCGCAAACGGAGCCCAACCCCATGAACAAGTCCCTAGGTTTCAAGCTCGGCCTGATCGCCGTGCTGATCCTGCTGCTGCTGATTCCCCTGCTGATGATCGGCGGCCTGATCGACGAACGTCAGCAACTGCGCAACAACGTGCTCGGCGAGATCGCCGCGAGCTCCAGCTTCGACCAGCTGGTCAGCGGCCCGGTGCTGGTGGTGCCCTATCGCAAGTACGAGCGGCGCTGGATCGACAAGGACGGCACGAGCGTCCAGGAGACCACCACGATGCACGGCAATCTTTACTTCCTGCCGGAAACCTTCGCGATGGATGTGGGCGTCGATACCGAGCTGCGCGCCCGCGGCATCTACCAGGCGCGCCTGTTCCATGCCAAGGGTCAGGTCAGCGGTCGCTTCAAGCTGCCTGAGCGCTGGGGGATCGAGAAGGACTACGACGACTACCGCTTCGACAAGCCGTTCCTGATGGTCGGCATCAGCGACATTCGCGGCATCGAGAACAGCCTGGAGCTGACCCTGGATGACCAGCGCCTGCCGTTCGAGGCCGGCAGTGGTGTCGACTGGCTGCCCGGTGGCGTGCATGTGGCCCTGCCGCAGTTGAGCGACCAGAAGGCCCGCGAGTTCGACTACGCCTTCGACCTGGCCCTGCTGGGCACCGGCCAGCTGGCGGTGCTGCCGGTCGGCCGCAGCAGCACGGTGGACATGCGCGCCAACTGGCCGCACCCGAGCTTCGTCGGCAGCTACCTGCCGAGCCGCCGCGCCATCGATGAAAAGGGCTTCAGCGCCCACTGGCAGACCTCGTTCTTCGCCACCAACCTGGAAGAGTCCATGCGCCTTTGCGCGACCGTCGGCAAGTGCGGCGATTTCAACGAGCGTTCATTTGGCGTCAGCTTCGTCGACCCGGTGGACCAGTACCTCAAGAGCGAACGGGCGATCAAGTATGCCCTGCTGTTCATCGCCCTGACCTTTGCCGGATTCTTCCTGTTCGAGGTGCTCAAGAACCTCAGCGTGCACCCGGTGCAGTACATCCTGGTGGGCGTGGCCCTGGCGTTCTTCTACCTGCTGTTGCTGTCGCTGTCCGAGCATCTGGGGTTTGGCCTGGCCTATGGGCTGTCAGCGTCAGGGTGCGTGTTGCTGATCGGCTTCTACCTGGTTCATGTGCTGCGCAGCCTGGGGCGTGGGGTTGGCTTTGCGGCGGGGCTGGCGGCGTTGTACGCGATGCTCTATGGGCTGCTCAGCGCCGAGGACTATGCGCTGCTGATGGGCTCGCTGCTGTGCTTTGGCCTGCTGGGCGTGTTCATGGTGCTGACCCGGCGGCTGGACTGGTCGCGGGTGGGGAGGGGGGTATGAGGGAGGATAGAGAGATCGGGCGCTGGTTGGCGCAGAGAATCGGATTGTTGTTTCCTGTGATACCGCGGTAAGTTCTGGGGCTGCTGTGCAGCCCTTTCGCGGCACAAGACCGCTCCTACAGGGTTGAGTGGACTCCTGTAGGAGCGGCCTTGTGCCGCGAAACGAGGGCGCCAGCCCTCGCCAGCGTAGTCTCAGGCTATCGGAGCTGTAGCCACCATCGACGGCCGCTGGCTCACCTCGGCATACCACGCCGCCAGCCCCGGATACAGCCCACGCCAATCGAACTCAGGCTGGCGCAGGTCCAGATACCCCAACGCACAAGCCACGCCAATCGCCGCCAGGTCGAACCCCGAGGCCAGCTCCGCCAGGTGCTCCTGTTCAAGATTGGCCAGGCTGCGGCGGATCTTCTCGCCCTGCGCCTGCACCCAACCGTCCCACTGCTTGTCCGCCGGGCGCAGGAAGGTTTCGTAGCGGGTAGCCACCGCCGCGTCCATGATCGCATCGGCCTGGGAGGCCAGGGTCAGGCGCCGCCAGCGTGCCGAGCCCTCGCGGGGGATCAGCGGCAGGCCGACGTGCTGGCTGTCGAGGTACTCACAGATCACCCGGCTGTCGTGCAGCACGCTGCCGTCGTCCAGGCGCAGGGCCGGGATCTTGCCGATCGGGTTGCCCTGGTTGAGCTGCGCGTCGCTGTTCACCGGGCTGATGTTCACGCCCTGCACGGTGACCCGGTCCAGCTGGCCGGTCTCGTGCAGCACGATCATCACCTTGCGCACGAACGGCGACAGCGGCGAATGGAACAGGATCATGGCTCAGTTGCCCTGCAGGCTGGGTGGCAGGCACACGCCGGTGCCGCCGATACCGCAGTAGCCTTCCGGGTTCTTGGCCAGGTACTGCTGGTGGTAGGCCTCGGCGAAGTACACGGTCGGCGCCTGGGCGATCTCGGTGGTGATCTCGCCGAAGCCGGCCTTGCCCAGCTCGGCCTGGAAGGCGGCCTTGCTCGCGTTGGCTTCATCCAGTTGCTGCGGCGAGGTGCAGTAGATCGCCGAGCGGTACTGGGTGCCGACATCATTGCCCTGGCGCATGCCCTGGGTCGGGTTGTGCAGCTCCCAGAACATCGTCAGCAGCTCGCGGTAGCTGACCCGTTTCTTGTCGAACACCACCAGCACCACCTCGGTGTGGCCGGTCAGGCCCGAGCAGACTTCCTCGTAGGTGGGGTTGGGGGTGAAACCGCCGGCGTAGCCGACCACGGTGCTGACCACGCCTTCGCGCTGCCAGAACCGGCGCTCGGCGCCCCAGAAGCAGCCCAGGCCGAAGATGGCGAAATCGATGTCGCCTTCGAAGAACGGGCCGAGCAGCGGGGTGCCTTCGAACACGTAGTGGAACTCGGGCAGGGTCATCGGGGTTTCGCGGCCAGGCAGGGCCTGTTCCGCGGTGGGCAGGACGTTTTTGTTCACCAGGATTTCCGAACGCAGGGTCATGGCCGTTCCTCTATTTGATATTCAACAACCTGGGGCCGCTTTGCGGCCCTTTCGCGGCACAAGGCCGCTCCTACAGGGGGACGCATGATCCCTGTAGGAGCGGCCTTGTGCCGCGAAAGGGCTGCAAAGCAGCCCCGGCAGGCAAGTGATGTCTATAGTGCCCGAGCTTTACGCCGCTGTCAGTCCACCGGACCACGGGGATAGCGGCGCAGTTTCTCGTTCAGCTCGCGCCCCGGAATCGGCCGGTCGAACAGGTAGCCCTGGCCGACGTCGCAGCGGTGCCGGCGCAGGAACGCCAGCTGCTCGGGCGTCTCGATCCCTTCGGCGACCACCTTGAGCTTGAGGTTGTGGGCCATGGCCACCACCGCCGAGGTGATCTCCATGTCGTCCTGGTTGTCGGGGATCTCGTTGATGAAACTGCGGTCGATCTTGATGATGTCGATCGGGAACTTCTTCAGGTAGCTCAGCGACGAGTAGCCGGTGCCGAAGTCGTCCATGGCCAGGGTCAGGCCCAGGGCCTTGAGCTCGTCGAGCTGGCGGTGGGTGTCCTCAGTGGCTTCCAGCAGCAGGCCTTCGGTCAGTTCCAGCTCCAGCAGGTGCGGCGGCAGGGCTTCCTCCTTGAGGATGCTGCCGATCGAGCTGACCAGCTCGGGGTCGGAAAACTGCTTGGGCGACAGGTTGATGGCCACGTGCAGGTTGCCGAAGCCGGCTTCGCGCAACTGCTGGCTCATGCGGCAGGACTGGCGCACCACCCACTTGCCGATGGGGATGATCAGGCCGGTTTCCTCGGCCACGCTGATGAACTGGTCGGGGCGGATCATGCCGCGCTCGGGGTGGTTCCAGCGCAGCAGCGCCTCCAGGCCAAGCAGGCGGCCGCTGCGCAGGCACAGCTTGGGCTGGTAGAACACTTCCAGTTCGTTCTGGGTCAGGGCGCGGCGCAGGTTGTTCTCGACGAACAGCTTGTAGCTGGCCTCGGCGTTGAGTACCTCGGTGAACACCTGGACCTGGTGCTTGCCGTTGGCCTTGGCCTTGTGCAGGGCCAGGCCCGCGTTCTTCATCAGCGTGGCCGGGTCGCTGCCGTGCAGCGGCGCGCAGGCCAGGCCCACGGAGGCGGTGACATTGATCAGCTGGTTGTCGACGAACATCGGTTTGTCGAGGGTGCGCAGCAGCTGGTGGGCGACGCCTTGGCCATCTTCCAGGTTGGTGTCGTCGAGCAGCACGGCGAACTCGTTGCTGGCGAAGCGCGCCAGGCTGCCGCCATTGGCCAGGCTGTTGCGCAGGCGCCGGGCCAGGCTGATCAGCAGCTTGTCGCCGGTCTGGTGGCCGAGGCTGTCGTTGATCCGCTTGAAGTTGTCGATGTCCACCAGCAGCAGGCAGATGGGGCTGGCGCTGTCGCGGGCGAAGCGCTCGTCGAGGTTGCGGATGAACGCCGGGCGGTTGCCCAGGTTGGTCAGGTTGTCGGTGTAGGCCAGGCGCTCGATGCGCTGCTGGGCCAGCTTGGTCTGGGTGACATCCTCGTAGATGCCGATGTAGTGGGTCAGCTCGCGGTTGTCGCCGTATACCTTGGAGATCGACAGCTGGCCCCAGTACGGCTCGAGGTTCTTGCGCCGGCTCTTGAACTCGCCCTGCCAGCTGTTGCCCATGGCCAGGCTCGACGGCGAGTCGAACAGCAGCTCGCTCAGGTTTTCCAGCGCCGGCAGTTCGGCCAGGTGATGGCCCTGGACCTCTTCGGTGCTGTACTGGGTGATCGCGGTGAAGCTGGGGTTGACGTATTCCACCACGCCGTCGCGGTTGACCAGCAGGAAGGCGCTGGCGCTCTGTTCCACGGCGCGCTGGAACAGGTGCAGGGCGCTGGCGGCGGTGCGCCGGTTGTGGTTGTTGATGACCTGGGCGAACTGGTCGGCCAGCTCGCCGGCGAAGGCGATCTCGTCCGACTGCCAGGCCCGTGGCTGGCCGGTCTGCTCCAGGCACAGCACGCCGACCACCTGGCCGTCGATGCGGATACTGGCATCGAGCATGGCGTTGTCGTCGGTGCTGTAGAGCGATTCGGCCATCTCGCGGGTGCGCGGGTCGTGGCTGGCGTTGTGGGCGTCGATGGCGCGGCTGGCGTGCAGGGCTTCCAGGTAGTCCGGGAAGCGGCTGGCGTCGATTGCCTCGGGCATGCGGTGCTGTTGGTCGCGGCTGTACCAGGCGCTGATCGGCTCCAGGCGCTGGTCGTTCAGGTACCAGATGCTGGCGCAGTCGACCTTGTAGATCTCGCAGGCGCTGCGGGTGATCAGCTCGGCGGCCTCGAGCAGCGAGTTGCCGATGCTGTAGCGCTGGCGGGCCAGGCGCAGGATCAGGTCCTGCTGGGCGCGGACCCGCTCCAGGTGTTCGAGCTGCTCCTGCTGGGCGCGTTGGTTCAATTGCAGGGCCAGTTGCAGGCGGTTGTTGCGCGACTCCAGGTCGTTGGCGTCGAGGTCCGGGGTGTCCTGGCGGTGGTCGTCGAACACCGTCAGGTAGCCGCGCAGCAATTGGCGGTTGTGCTGCTTGTAGCTTTCCCCGACCTCCAGCAGGCGCAGTGGCGCCGGGCAGGCGTGCAGGGTGTAGCGCACCCGGTAGTAGCCGCGCTGGGCCAGCTGCAGCTGGATCTCGTCGTGCAGCTTGTAGCGTGCTTCCGGCTCCATGAGGCTGGCGTAGGGCGAGCCGATCAGGGCGCAGAGCTCGGCGGCGGGCAGGCCGAACTGGCGGTCGCAGGCCGGGTCGAGGTAAAGCATGGCCCAGCTGGCTTCGTTCAGCCGCTCGAAACGCAGCATGCCGAGCCGCGAGGGCACGGGTAGCTGCGTCACGACCTCGGCCGCCACACGGCTGGCGGCATCGGGTTGGCTTTTCATCGAAGACTCGCTTGAACTGGGGCGCGGCCTGGAGCACGGCGCATCGGGCAAGGTTGCATCATGTCCCGTGGGCTGGCAAGCGGCCATGGGGGATGCTGTGAACAGGTTGTCGGCTGCTCTTGCAGAATCTGTAGGACCGGCGGGCGGCAGACGATCGCATCCCCCTGTAGGAGCGGCCTTGCGCCGCGAAAAGGGGGCAAAGCCGTCCCAGCAATCCCAGGCAAAAAAAAGCCCCGCCAATTGGCGGGGTTGAGGTACGAGCGTGGCAGCTCGAAAACGGTGCTGCCCCTCGAGTGAGGGGCAGCGTGCAGCTATTACAGCAGCATGGTGCGGATATCGCCCAGCACGTCGCCCAGGCGCTTGGTGAAGCGCGCGGCGGCGGCGCCGTTGATCACACGGTGATCGTAGGACAGCGACAGTGGCAGCATCAGCTTCGGCTGGAAGGCCTTGCCGTCCCAGACCGGCTGCATGGTCGCCTTGGACACACCGAGGATCGCCACCTCAGGCGCGTTGACGATCGGCGTGAAGCCGGTGCCGCCAATGTGGCCGAGGCTGGAGATGGTGAAGCAGGCGCCCTGCATCTCGTCGGCCGAAAGCTTCTTGGTGCGGGCTTTCTCGGCCAGCGCGGCAGCTTCGGCAGCCAGTTGCAGCAGGCTCTTCTGGTCGACGTTCTTGATCACCGGGACCAGCAGACCGTCCGGGGTGTCCACGGCGAAGCCGATGTGCACGTACTTCTTGCGGATGATCGCCTTGCCGCTTGGCGCCAGCGAGCTGTTGAAGTCCGGCAGTTCCTTGAGCAGGAAGGCGCAGGCCTTGAGCAGCAGTGGCAGCACGGTCAGCTTGACGCCAGCTTTCTCGGCCACGGCCTTCTGCGCGACGCGGAAGGCTTCCAGCTCGGTGATGTCGGCGGAGTCGAACTGGGTCACGTGCGGCACGTTCAGCCAGCTGCGGTGCAGGTTGGCGGCACCGACCTGCATCAGGCGGGTCAGGGCCACTTCTTCCACTTCACCGAACTTGCTGAAGTCCACGGCCGGGATCGGCGGGATGCCGGCACCACCGGTAGCACCGGCGGCTGGAGCTTCCTTGGCCTTCTGCATCATGGCCTTGACGTAGACCTGCACGTCTTCCTTCAGAATACGGCCGTGCGGACCGGTGGCGGCAACAGCGCCCAGGTCGACGCCGAATTCACGGGCCAATTGGCGAACGGCAGGGCCGGCATGGACCTTGGCGTTGCTGCCGGCGGCCGGCGCGGTGGCGACCGGCGCTGGAGCAGGTGCAGCAGCTGGAGCGGCGGCAGGTGCAGCGGCTGGGGCAGCAGCGGCAGCCGGAGCAGCAGCGGCCGGAGCCGGCGCTGCTGCTGGGGCGGCGCCTGCGGCCTTGATCTTGAAGATCAGATCGCCGGTGCCGACTTCGTCTTCCAGCTTGCACAGCACGGCTTCGATCACGCCGGCGCTAGGCGACGGGATTTCCATGGAGGCCTTGTCGGACTCCAGGGTGATCAGCGACTGGTCGGCTTCGACGGTGTCGCCGACCTTGACCAGCACTTCGATGATCTTGGCCTTGCCCGACGAGCCGATGTCCGGCACGTGGATGTCCTGCACGCTGGCGGCAGCCGGGGCTGCGGCAGGCGCAGGTGCGGCTTCAGCGGCCGGCGCTGGAGCGGCAGCAGCTGGTGCCGGGGCGGCGGCGGCCGGAGCCTCAGGCGCCGCAGCGGCGCCCTCGACTTCCAGGACCAGCAGCTCGTCGCCTTCTTTCAGGCGATCGCCCAGCTTGACCTTCAGTTCCTTGACCACACCGGCCTTCGGCGCGGGGATCTCCATGGAGGCCTTGTCGGACTCCAGGGTCAGCAGGCTCTGGTCAGCCTCGATACGGTCACCGACCTTGACGAACAGCTCGATGATTTCACCTTCACCGCTGCCGATGTCAGGTACGCGAATGAGTTCGCTCACTTAAAAATACTCCTCAGCAGTCCAGTGGGTTGCGCTTGTCCGGATCGATGCCGAACTTGACGATGGCGTCAGCCACAACCTTCGGTTCGATCTCGCCACGGTCAGCCAGGGCTTCCAGGGCAGCCAGCACCACGAAGTGGCGGTCGACTTCGAAGAAGTGACGCAGCTTCTTGCGGCTGTCGCTGCGACCGTAACCGTCGGTACCCAGGACCTTGAACTCTTTGCTCGGCACCCACTGGCGAATCTGCTCGGCGAACAGCTTCATGTAGTCGGTGGAGGCGATGACCGGGCCCTTGCGACCGGCCAGGCACTCTTCGACGTAGGTCTGCTGAGGCTTCTGGCCAGGCTTGAGGCGGTTGGCGCGTTCCACGGCTAGGCCGTCGCGACGCAGTTCGTTGAAGCTGGTGACGCTCCACACGTCGGCGCCGACGTTGAACTCTTCACGCAGGATCTTCGCGGCCTCGCGGACTTCGCGCAGGATGGTGCCGGAGCCCATCAGCTGTACGTGGTGCGCGGCTTCGCGGGTGTCTTCTTCCAGCAGGTACATGCCCTTGATGATGCCTTCCTCGACACCGGCCGGCATGGCAGGCTGCTGGTAGGATTCGTTCATCACGGTGATGTAGTAGAAGATGTCCTGTTGCTCTTCGGTCATCTTCTTCATGCCGTCCTGGATGATCACCGCCAGCTCGTAGCCGTAGGTCGGATCGTAGGTGCGGCAGTTCGGGATGGTGCCCGCCATCATGTGGCTGTGACCGTCTTCGTGCTGCAGGCCTTCACCGTTGAGGGTGGTACGGCCGGCGGTACCGCCGATCAGGAAGCCACGGGTGCGGCTGTCGCCGGCGGCCCAAGCCAGGTCGCCAATGCGCTGGAAGCCGAACATCGAGTAGAAGATGTAGAACGGCAGCATCGGCTGGTTGTGGCAGCTGTACGAGGTACCGGCAGCGATGAACGACGACATGGCGCCGGCTTCGTTGATGCCTTCCTCGAGGATCTGGCCCTTCTTGTCCTCGCGGTAGAACATCACCTGGTCTTTATCGACTGGCTCGTAGAGCTGGCCGACCGACGAGTAGATGCCCAGCTGGCGGAACATGCCTTCCATACCGAAGGTACGGGCTTCGTCCGGGATGATCGGGACGATGCGCTGGCCGATGTCCTTGTCCTTGACCAGCTGCGCCAGGATGCGCACGAAGGCCATGGTGGTGGAGATTTCGCGGTCGCCCGAGCCGTCCAGGATCGCTTTCAGCGTTTCCAGTGGCGGGGTTGGCACGCTGAAGCTCTTGGCGCGGCGCTGTGGCACGAAACCGCCCAGGGCGGCACGGCGTTCGGCCAGGTACTTGGCTTCGGCGGAACCTTCTTCCGGCTTGAAGAACGGCAGGTTCTCCAGATCCGCATCCTTGACCGGGATGTCGAAGCGGTCACGGAAGTGACGCAGGCTGTCGACGTCGACCTTCTTGGTGTTGTGCGCGGTGTTCTTGGCTTCGCCGGCACCGGTACCGTAACCCTTGATGGTCTTGGCCAGGATGACGGTCGGCTGCTCTTTGTGGTTCACGGCCTGGTGGTACGCCGCGTAGACCTTGTACGGGTCGTGGCCGCCACGGTTGAGCTTCCAGATCTCGTCGTCGGACAGGTCTTCGACCATGGCCTTGAGCTCTGGGGTGTTGAAGAAGTTTTCACGAACGTACGCGCCATCTTTGGCTTTGTAGTTCTGGTACTCGCCGTCGATGACCTCGTCCATGCGGCGCTGCAGGGCACCGTTGGTGTCCTTGGCCAGCAGTGGGTCCCAGAAACGGCCCCAGACGACTTTGTTGACGTTCCAGCCACCGCCTCGGAACACGCCTTCGAGTTCCTGGATGATCTTGCCGTTGCCGCGAACCGGGCCGTCGAGGCGCTGCAGGTTGCAGTTGATGACGAAGATCAGGTTGTCCAGCTTCTCGCGGCCGGCCAGGGCGATCGCGCCCAGGGATTCCGGCTCGTCGCACTCGCCGTCGCCCATGAAGCACCAGACCTTCTGCTTGCCGGCCGGGATGAAGCCACGGGCTTCCAGGTACTTCATGAAGCGTGCCTGGTAGATCGCCTGGATCGGGCCCAGGCCCATCGATACGGTCGGGAACTGCCAGAAGTCAGGCATCAGCCACGGGTGCGGGTACGAAGACAGGCCTTTGCCGTCCACTTCCTGACGGAAGTTGTTCATCTGCTCTTCGTTGATGCGGCCTTCCATGAAGGCGCGGGCGTAGACGCCTGGCGAAGCGTGGCCCTGGAAGAAGATCAGGTCGCCGCCGTGTTCGTCGGTCGGGGCCTGGAAGAAGTAGTTGAAGCCGATGTCGTACAGGGTGGCGCTGGAGGCGAAGCTGGAGATGTGTCCGCCCAGGTCCGAGTCTTTCAGGTTGGTGCGCATGACCATGGCCAGGGCGTTCCAACGCACCATCGAGCGGATGCGGCGTTCCATGAACAGGTCGCCAGGCATGCGTGCTTCGTGGGTGACAGGGATGGTGTTGCGGTACGGCGTGGTGATGGCATACGGCAGCTGGGAGCCACTACGGGTGGCCAGCTCGCCCATACGGGTCATCAGGTAATGAGCGCGGTCTTCGCCTTCTTTGTCGAGGACCGACTCCAGGGCATCCAGCCATTCCTGGGTTTCGATTGGATCGAGGTCTTGCATGGCTTGCTCCAGGGCGGAAAGGCCACCAGAATCGATGGCCTGAGTTTGCGACTGGCCTTATGGGCAGACGTCGTGAATTCTTGGATTACCGGACAGTCATCCGGCGCGGTGTAGTTTTACTACAAATGCTTTCTCATTTCATGCTTTGGCAGGTCATGAGTAGTAGTAAAACTACACAAATGCGACGTTTGGTCGCATCCCGGGTTGTGGGGAAAAACGTTCATGTTGGTTGGCGGTGTGTCGATGGCAGGTGAATCTTGATGGGTTTTGCCAAATTTTTGATTATTTCAGCTATTTCCAACTTTTGTACGACAGTCCAACCGTGGTCCAACCCCCGTTTGACCTCTGCAACCGCTCTCTTTCACGCCGATCAAGGATAGACCATGCGCCTGCCTTTGCCGCTCGATCTGCCTGCCGCCCTCCAACCGCTGGTCGCTCGCAACCAGCAATTCCTGCGCGATGCCCTGGCAGGTCATCCTGGCCTGGCCCTGGACAGCCTGAGCGCCGAGCACCGCCGTCAGTTCGACCAGGTCGCCGCCGCCAGCGACTTTGTCCTGGCCCAGGCCCAGCGTGATCCGACGATGCTGTTCGAACTGCTGGCCAGCGGCGCGATGGACCAGGCGTTCGCGCCTGGCCAATTGCGCGCGCAGATCAACGCCGTGGCCCAGGCTGCCCAGAACGAGGACGAACTGGCGCGCAACCTGCGCCGCGAGCGCAACCGTCAGCAACTGCGCATCATCTGGCGCGACATTACCCGCCAGGCCGCGTTGCCCGAAACCTGCCGCGACCTGTCCGACCTGGCCGACGCCAGCATCGACGAAGCTTATCAATGGCTGTACCCGCGCCACTGCCAGCAGTTCGGCACGCCCATCGGCAACCGCAGCGGCCAGCCCCAGCACCTGGTGGTGCTGGGCATGGGCAAGCTGGGCGCGGTGGAGCTGAACCTGTCATCCGACATCGACCTGATCTTCGCCTTCCCCGAGGGCGGCGAAACCGAAGGGGTCAAGCGCTCGCTGGACAACCAGGAGTTCTTCACCCGCCTGGGCCAGCGCCTGATCAAGGCGCTCGACCCGGTCACCGTCGACGGCTTCGTGTTCCGCGTCGACATGCGCCTGCGCCCCTATGGCTCGGCCGGCGCGCTGGTGCTCAGCTTCAATGCCCTGGAGCAGTACTACCAGGACCAGGGGCGCGACTGGGAGCGCTACGCCATGATCAAGGCGCGGGTGGTCGCCGGTGATCAGGTAGCCGGCGCGCAGTTGCAGGAGATGCTGCGGCCGTTCGTCTACCGGCGCTACCTGGACTTCTCCGCCATCGAGGCGCTGCGCACCATGAAGCAGCTGATCCAGCAGGAAGTGCGGCGCAAGGGCATGGCCGACAACATCAAGCTCGGTGCCGGCGGCATTCGCGAGGTGGAATTCATCGCCCAGGCGTTCCAGCTGATTCACGGCGGGCGCGACCTGAGCCTGCAGCAGCGGCCGTTGCTCAAGGTGCTGACCACCCTGGAAGGGCAGGGCTACCTGCCGCCGGCCGTGGTCGCCGAGCTGCGCGACGGCTATGAGTTCCTGCGCTACACCGAGCACGCGATCCAGGCCATCGCCGACCGCCAGACCCAGATGCTGCCGGACGATCCGACCGACCGCGAGCGTATCGCCTACATGCTCGGCTTTGCCGACTGGGACAGCTTCCACGGCCAATTGATGCACTGGCGTGGGCGCATCGACTGGCATTTCCGCCAGGTCATCGCCGACCCGGATGAGGACGAAACCGAAGGCGAACTGGTGGTCGGCGGCGAGTGGTCGCCGCTGTGGGAGCAGGCCCAGGATGAAGACGCGGCCTCCCGCCAGCTCGAGGAGGCCGGCTTCCGCCAGCCGGCCGAGGCCCTGCGCCGCCTGACCGCGCTGCGGGCCAGCCCGACCCTGCGCTCGATGCAGCGTATCGGTCGCGAGCGCCTGGACGCCTTCATTCCGCGGCTGCTGGCCCAGGCGGTCGAGCACGACAACCCCGACCTGGTGCTGGAGCGGGTGCTGCCATTGGTCGAGGCCGTGGCGCGGCGCTCGGCCTACCTGGTGCTGCTCACCGAGAACCCCGGCGCCCTGCGCCGCCTGCTGACCCTGTGCGCCGCCAGCCCGTGGATCGCCGAGCAGATGGCCCGCTACCCGCTGCTGCTCGACGAATTGCTCAACGAAGGCCGGTTGTTCAGCCCGCCGCTGGCGCCAGAGCTGGCCGCCGAGCTGCGCGAGCGCCTGACGCGCATTCCCGAGGACGACCTGGAGCAGCAGATGGAGGCCCTGCGCCACTTCAAGCTGGCCCACAACCTGCGCGTGGCCGCCTCGGAGATCAGCGGCAACCTGCCGTTGATGAAGGTCAGCGACTACCTGACCTGGCTGGCCGAGGCGATTCTCGACCAGGTGCTGGCCCTGGCCTGGCGCCAGACCGTGGCGCGCCACGGCCAGCCCAAGCGCAGCGACGGCAGCCTGTGCGACCCGGGCTTCATCATTGTCGGCTACGGCAAGGTCGGCGGCCTGGAGCTGGGCCACGGTTCGGACCTGGACCTGGTGTTCATCCACGATGGCGATCCGAACGCCGAAACCGACGGCGCCAAGCCCATCGACAGCGCACAGTTCTACACCCGCCTGGGCCAGCGCATCATTCACCTGCTGACCACCCAGACCAACTCCGGCCAGCTTTACGACGTGGACATGCGCCTGCGCCCCTCCGGCGCCTCGGGGCTGCTGGTCAGCTCGCTGGGCGCCTTCGAGCGCTACCAGCAGAACGAGGCCTGGACCTGGGAGCACCAGGCCCTGGTGCGGGCCCGCGTATTGGTGGGTTGCAAGCAGGTGGCGACGGCCTTCGAGGCAGTACGGGCGCAGGTCCTCGGCCAGCCTCGCGACCTCGACAAGCTGCGCGTAGAAGTCAGCGAAATGCGCGCCAAGATGCGCGACAACCTGGGCACCAAGGCTACTGCCGCCGGCACCGCGGGCAACGCCTTCGAGGCCGGCCAGTCGTTCGATATCAAGCAGGATGCCGGCGGTATCGTGGATATCGAATTTATGGTGCAATACGCCGCTTTGGCCTGGTCCCACGACCATCCGGCCATACTGCGCTGGACCGACAACATCCGCATCCTCGAAGAGCTGGAACAGGCCGGGCTGATGTCCGCCGCCGACGCCGTGCTGCTGCGCGAGGTGTACAAGGCGTTCCGTTCGGCGTCGCACCGTCAGGCCCTGCAGAAGCAGGCCGGGGTGATCGATGCGGCGCAGTTTGTCGATGAGCGTCGTGAGGTAAGGCGGATCTGGGGTGGACTGGGTCTGACTTGAAATTGTTGGGGCCACTGTGCGGCCCTTTCGCGGCACAAGGCCGCTCCTACAAGGGATTGCGTTCCCTGTAGGAGCGGCCTTGTGCCGCGAAAGGGCTGCAAAGTAGCCCCAAAGGTTCATGCCTCACCACCGGTGGTACACTGTCCGCCACATAGCCTGAATATAAAGAGGGGAGGCCAGGTTGTAGCGCAGCCTGCAGCCTCCCCGAATGTTTCTGGATAAAGCATGAGAATACTGATCATTGGCCCCAGCTGGGTCGGCGACATGGTGATGGCGCAGACCCTGTTCCAGTGCCTCAAACAGCAGCACCCCGACTGCGTGATCGACGTCCTGGCCCCCGAGTGGAGCCGGCCGATCCTCGAGCGCATGCCCGAGGTGCGCCAGGCCCTGAGCTTCCCGCTCGGCCACGGCGCGCTGGAGCTGGCCACGCGCCGGCGCATCGGCAAGTCGCTGGCCGGCCAGTACGACCAGGCGATCCTGCTGCCCAACTCGCTCAAGTCGGCGCTGGTGCCGTATTTCGCCGGTATCCCCAAGCGCACCGGCTGGCGCGGCGAGATGCGCTACCTGCTGCTCAACGACGTGCGCAAGCTGGACAAGGCCCGCTATCCGCTGATGATCGAGCGCTTCATGGCCCTGGCCTACGCACCGGATGCCGAGCTGCCCAAGCCTTACCCGCGTCCGAGCCTGCAAATCGAAGCCGCCAGCCGCGAAGCGGCCCTGGCCAAGTTCGGCCTGGCGCTGGACCGCCCGGTGCTGGCGCTGTGCCCTGGCGCCGAGTTCGGTGAGGCCAAGCGCTGGCCGGCCGAGCACTACGCCGAGGTGGCCGACGCAATGATCCGCCAGGGCTGGCAGGTGTGGCTGTTCGGTTCGAAGAACGACCACCCGGTGGGCGAGCAGATCCGCGACCGGCTTATCCCCGGGCTGCGCGAGGAGTCCTGCAACCTGGCGGGCGAAACCTCGCTGGCCGAGGCCATCGACCTGATGTCCTGCGCCGATGCGGTGGTGTCCAACGACTCTGGCCTGATGCATGTGGCCGCCGCCCTCAACCGCCCGCTGGTGGCGGTGTACGGCTCGACCTCGCCGGGCTTCACCCCGCCGCTGGCCGACCAGGTGGAAGTGGTGCGCACCGGTATCGAGTGCAGCCCCTGCTTCGAGCGCACCTGCCGCTTCGGCCACTACAACTGCCTGCGCCTGCTGGAGCCGGCCAAGGTCATTGCCGCGCTGCAGGGCCTGGGCGGGCCTAACCTGATCGATACCGTGGCCGAGGTCGACTGAGTGCGGGTACTGATCATCAAGACCTCGTCCCTGGGCGATGTCATCCACACCCTGCCGGCGCTCACCGACGCCGCCCACGCCATCCCCGGCATCCGTTTCGACTGGGTGGTGGAAGAAGGCTTCGCCGAGATTCCCAGCTGGCATCCGGCGGTCGACCGGGTGATCCCGGTGGCGATCCGCCGCTGGCGCAAGAATATCTGGCAGACGCTCAAGAGCGGTGAGTGGAAAGCCTTCAAGCAACGCCTGCGCGAGCACAAGTACGACCTGGTAATCGACGCCCAGGGCCTGGTCAAGTCGGCCTGGCTGACGCGTTACGTGAAAGCGCCGGTGGCCGGCCTGGACCGTTACTCGGCCCGTGAGGGCTGGGCCAGCCGCTTCTACAACCGGCGCCTGTCGGTCGCCGTCGGCCAGCATGCCGTGGAACGGGTGCGCCAGCTGTTCGCCCTGGCCCTGGCCTACGACCTGCCGGAAGGGCTGGGCGACTACGGCCTGGACCTCAACCGTTTGCAACTGCCGCCTGCCGCGCCCTACGTGGTGTTCCTGCACGGTACTACCTGGGCCACCAAGCACTGGCCGGAGGCCTACTGGCGCGAGCTGGCCGAGCGCATGGGCCGACGCAAGCTGCAGGTGATGCTGCCCTGGGGCAACCCGGCGGAAAAGGCCCGTGCCGAGCGCATCGCCCAGGGCTTGAACAACTGCCAGGTGCTCCCCAAGTTGAATCTTGTCGGCGTTGCCCGCGTGCTGGCGGCGGCCAAGGCCTGCGTGGCGGTGGACACTGGCCTCGGCCACCTGGCCGCCGCGCTGGACGTGCCGACCATCTCGCTGTTCGGCCCCACCAACCCTGGTCTGACTGGCGCCTACGGACGCGCCCAGATCCACCAGGCGAGCAACTTCCCCTGCGCCCCGTGCTTGCAGAAGAAGTGCACCTACAAACCGAGCGCCGAGGACCTGCGCCGGTTCGATCTCAAACGCGAGTGGCCGCTGTGCTTCACTCGCCTGAATCCCGAGCATGTGGCGGGCCGCTTGAGCGCGCTGCTGCTGGCTGAGGATGTTCGTTGATGCAACTGGCTTTTGTGCTCTACAAGTATTTCCCCTTTGGCGGGCTGCAGCGCGACTTTATGCGCATCGCCCTCGAGTGCCAGAAGCGTGGTCACCAGATCCGCGTGTACACGCTGATCTGGGAAGGTGACATTCCGCCGGGCTTCGAGGTGCTGGTGGCGCCGGTCAAGGCGCTGTTCAACCACCGCCGCAACGAGAAGCTCAGCGCCTGGATGGAAGCCGACCTGGCCAAGCGCCCGGTCGATCGCCTGATCGGCTTCAACAAGATGCCCGGCCTGGACGTCTACTACGCCGCCGACGGCTGTTTCGAGGACAAGGCCCAGACCCTGCGCGGCGGCCTGTACCGCCGCTGGGGTCGCTACCGCCATTTCGCTGAGTACGAGCGGGCGGTGTTCGCGGAGGATGCGCGTACCGAGATCCTGATGATCTCCGAGGTGCAGCAGCCGCTGTTCATCAAGCACTACGGCACCCCCGAGGCGCGCTTCCACCTGCTGCCGCCGGGCATTTCCCAGGACCGCCGCCGTCCGGCCGACGCCGCGGCCATTCGCGCTGATTTCCGCCAGGAGTTCGGCCTGGCCGACGACGAGCTGCTGCTGGTGCAGATCGGCTCGGGCTTCAAGACCAAGGGCGTGGACCGCAGCCTGAAGGCCCTGGCGGCGTTGCCGTCAGCCCTGCGCAAGCGTACCAGGCTGATGGTCATCGGCCAGGACGATCCCAAGCTGTTCCAGGTGCAGAGCACGGCGCTCGGCCTGGGCGAGCAGGTGCAGTTCCTCAAGGGGCGCAGCGATATTCCGCGTTTCCTGCTCGGTGCCGACCTGCTGATCCACCCGGCCTACAACGAGAACACCGGCACCGTGCTGCTTGAGGCGCTGGTCGCCGGCCTGCCGGTGCTGGTGTCGAAGGTTTGCGGCTATGCCCACTACATCGCCGAGGCCGATAGCGGCCTGGTGCTGGACGAGCCGTTCGAGCAGGAGCAGCTGAACCGCTACCTGCAACGCATGCTCGAAGACGCCGGGGCCCGCGCGGCCTGGTCGGACAACGGTGTGGCCTTCGCCGAGACCGCCGACCTGTACAGCATGCCGCAGCATGCCGCCGACGTGATCCTCGGTCAGGAGACCGCATGAAGCTGATACTGGCCGAACCGTTCAAGCGCCTGTGGGCCGGGCGCGATCCCTTCGAGGCCGTCGAGGCCCTGCAGGGCGAGGTGTACCGCGAGCTGGAAGGCCGTCGCACCCTGCGCACCGAGGTCGATGGCGCGGGCTTCTTCGTCAAGATCCACCGCGGCATCGGCTGGGGCGAGATCTTCAAGAACCTGTTCAGCGCCAAGCTGCCGGTGCTCGGCGCCGGCCAGGAATGGCGGGCCATCCAGCGCCTGCATGAAGCCGGTGTGCCGACCATGACCGCAGTGGCCTACGGCGAGCATGGCAGCAACCCGGCCACCCAGCACTCGTTCATCGTTACCGAGGAGCTGGCGCCCACCGTCAGCCTGGAAGACTTCAGCATCGACTGGGTCAAGCAGCCGCCAGCGCCGCGCCTGAAGCGCGCGCTGATCGCCGAAGTGGCGAAGATGACCGGCGGCATGCACCGCGCAGGGGTCAACCACCGCGACTGTTACATCTGCCACTTCCTGCTGCACACCGACCGCCCGGTGACGCCGGAAGACTTCAAACTGTCGGTGATCGACCTGCACCGCGCCCAGACCCGGGCGAAGATCACCCGTCGCTGGCGCGACAAGGACCTGGCCGCCCTGTATTTCTCGGCCCTGGACATCGGCCTGACCCGCCGCGACAAGCTGCGCTTCCTGCGCGGCTACTTCCAGCGCCCGTTGCGCCAGGTGCTCAAGGACGAAGCCGCGCTACTCGCCTGGCTGGAGCGCAAGGCGCAGAAACTCTACGACCGCAAGCAACGTTACGGGGACGCACTCTGATGGCGAGCTGGAACCTGGCGCCCGAGTATGCGCACCTGGCGGCCGATTTCGGCAGTGTCGACGCGGTGTTCGCCATCCAGGGCGAACGCCTGACCCGCGACCCGCTGAGCGAGGTCATCCGCATCGAGCGCGATGGCGTCAACTACTACGTCAAACGCTACACCGGCGCCGGCAAGCACATGCGCCGCTACCTGGGCCGGCCGCGGGTCAAGGCCGAGTGGCAGAACCTCAAGCAGTTCGCCAAGTGGGGCATCCCCACCGCCGATGTGGTCGCCTGGGGGCTCGAGCGCCAGGGCCTGGCCTTTGGCCGCGGGGCAATGATCACCCGCGAACTGCCGCGCACCGAGGACCTCTCGGCGTTGGCCGAACGCAATGATCCGCGTCTGCGCGACAGCGCCTGGGTCGATCACGTCAGCCGCCAGCTGGCACGCCACACCCGGGTGATGCACGATCATCATTTCGCCCACAACGACCTGAAATGGCGCAACCTGCTGGTCGACGACCAGGGCACGCTATTCTTCATCGACTGCCCGACCGGCGACTTCTGGCGCGGCTTCATGCTGCGCCACAGGCTGATCAAGGATCTGGCGTGCCTGGACAAGGTGGCCAAGTACCACCTGTCGGCGACCCAGCGCCTGCGCTTCTACCTGCAATACCGCGGACACGCGCGTCTGAACGCCCGTGACAAGAAGCGCATTCGCCAGGTGCTGGGCTTTTTCGAGGGAAGGGAATGACCGATTACCTGGCCAGTGCCGACCAGGCGCTGCTGCAACGGCACGGGCTGAGCGACTTCGAGGCGCTGTGGGCCCTGCAGCTGGACGCCGTGGACGAACCCAATACCGGCCGTGGCGGCTGGAGCAGCGTGTTCCGCCTGGAGCTCGAGGGCAAGGGTTTCTACCTCAAGCGCCAGAGCGACTACTTCACCCGCAGCCTGCAGCGGCCCTTCGGCGAGCCGACCTTCGCCCGCGAGTTTCGCAACATCAGCCGCTACCAGAAGCTCGACATCCCCGCCCTGCAGGCGGTGTTCTATGGCGAGCGCAAGCAAGCTGGCGAGCACCGGGCGATCCTCATGACCCGGGCGCTGGACGAGTGGACCGACCTCGAGCAACTGCTCGGCCGTTGGGCGCAGATGGACGCGCCGCAGCGCCAGGCGATCCTCCAGGCCTGTGGGCGGCTGGCCCGCACCCTGCACGGCGCCGGGCAGATGCACGGCTGCTTCTACCCCAAGCACATCTTCCTGCGTGAGCGCCGCGAGGGCTGGCAGGCCCAGCTGATCGACCTGGAAAAGACCCGTCCGCTGCTGTTCGGCATGCGCGACCGGGTCAAGGATCTGGAGCCGTTGCTGCGCCGCGCCCGGGCCTGGGACGAAGCGGACGTGCGCGTGCTGCTGGCGGCCTACCTGGAGCAGCCGGCGGACAGCGCCCTGGTATCCACCTGGCTGCAACGCCTGACCCAACGCCGTCGTCACAAAGAGGCCCGCTGATGCGCCTGAGCGAATTGAAGGAGGCCGGGCGCAGCCCTAGCCTGCCGCTGACCGTCACCCTCGCCGACGCCGCGGGCAGCGCCGACCTGCAGCTGCTCAACCTGTTGCGCGTGCTGCCGGGCCAGCGTTATGTCGGCGCGGGTATCTGGCGTGGCACCAAGGTGCTGGCCAAGCTGCTGGTCGGCGGCAATGCCGCCCGGCACTTCCAGCGCGAGCGCGATGGTGCCCTGCTGATGGCCGAACAAGGCCTGACCACCCCACGCCTGCTGGCCGATGGCCTGAAGGAAGGCGAGGGCGGCTGGGTATTGTTCGAATACCTCGACCATGCCGAAAGCCTGGGCGACGCCTGGGCCCGGGTGGAGCAATTGCCGATGCTGGCCGACGAGCAGCACCTGGTGCTGGGCGAGGCCCTCACCGCCGTGGCGCAGATGCACGCCAAGGGCCTGTGGCAGGAGGACCTGCACCTGGACAACCTGCTACGCCAGGACGGCCAGCTGTACCTGATCGACGGCGCCGGCATCAAGGCCGAGACCCCCGGTCAGCAGCTGTCGCGCCAGCGCGTGCTGGAAAACCTCGGGGTGTTCTTCGCCCAGTTGCCCAAACGCCTGGAGCCGTTCATCGAGGAAGCGCTGGTGCACTATGTGCTGGCCAACGCCGAGCACGCGCTGCCGCTGGAAGCGCTGCACAAGCAGGTGGACAAGGTGCGCGCCTGGCGCCTGAAGGATTACCTGGAAAAGGCCGGTCGCGAATGCACCCTGTTCAGCGTCGAGCGCAACCTGTCCGGGCTGCGAGCGATTTGCCGTAACGAAGTAGAGGCGATGCGCCCGGTGCTGGAGCAGGCCGATACGCTGATCGACCAGGGGTATCTGTACAAGACCGGTGGCGCGGCCAGCGTGGCGCGTATCGAGGTGGCCGGGCGCAAGTTGGTGCTAAAGCGCTACAACATCAAGAACACCGCCCACTGGTTCAAGCGCTTCTGGCGCCCGAGCCGGGCCTGGCATTCGTGGATCGAAGGCCACCGCCTGGGGTTTCTCGACATCGCCACGCCTCGCCCCCTGGCGGTGCTGGAGCAGCGGGTGATGGGGCTGCGCAGCACGGCCTACCTGGTAACCGAGTACGCCGACGGGCCGGACCTGATCGAATGCTTCGCGCCCTACGTGGAAAGCGGCGAGGCGCCTGACGAGCAGGTCGAGGCCCTGGCTCGGGTGATGCAGCAACTGATCCGCGAGCGTATCAGCCATGGCGACTTCAAGGGCCACAACCTGTTCTGGCAGGACGGCCAATGGTCGCTGATCGACCTCGACGCCATGTGCCAGCACGCCACCCAGCTCAGCTTCGCCCCGGCCTTCGCCCGGGACCGGGCGCGGCTGCTGCGCAACTGGCCGAGGGACAGCGCGCTGCATCAGCGGCTGGACCAGGTGTTGCCGCGGTTGGCTGATTGAATGATCGGTTGACGCGATCCCTGTAGGAGCGGCCTTGTGCCGCGAAAGGGCTGCGAAGCGGCCCCGGCGATCTTTGCCACAACGCTGAAATCCCGGGGCTGCTTCGCAGCCCTTTCGCGGCACAAGGCCGCTCCTACAGGTCCCTGCTGAATCAATGAGTCATGTGCAGTTCCATGTGAGCTGCCTACCGCCGCCAGAACCCACTCAGGCCCAGGCCGGCCGAAACGCCCAGCCCCACCCAGGCCAGCATATCCCACATCCCATCCCCGAGCAGTGCGGCAAACAGCCCGGCCGCACTGAGCACGGCGATCAGCGCCGGCCAGGCGAAGATCCTGCGGGTGCTTTGCGACTTGTGGCTCATGCCCGCACCTCCCGTGCCTTGCGTTGCTTACCCCACCACAGGTACAGGCCGCTGCCCAGCACGATGATGGTCAGCACATCGAGCACGGCCCAGAGGATCTGCATCGGCCGGCCGCCGTAGTCGCCGAAGTGCAGGGGCTGCGACAGGCCCATGGCGTCCATGTACCACGGGCGTTCGCCCACGGCGGTCACCTCCAGGGTGCGCGCATCGATCAGGATCGGCGTGAACAGGTGCGAGGTCAGGTTCGTGGCGCCATTCATGAACACCGCGTAGTGGTGCTCGCTGGAGAAGCGTGTGCCGGGGAAGGCGATGAAGTCCGGGCGCATGCCAGGCGCGGCCTGTTCGGCGATCTTCAGCAGCTGCGTGGCCGAGGCGCGTTCGGTGAGCGGCGGTGCGTCGCGGTAGGGCGCGACCATGGCCGCCAGGCTGTCGTTGCGCCAGGCGGCGATCACCAGGTCGGACAGGGCGCTGATCACCCCGGTGACGCCGACCACCAGGGCCCAGGTCAGGGTGACCACGCCGATCAGGTTGTGCAGGTCCAGCCAGCGCAGGCGCCGCGACTTGTCGTGGCGGACCGTGGCGAAGCGCAGACGGCGCATGAACGGCGCGTAGAGCACGGTGCCGGAGACGATGGCGACAATGAACAGCACCCCCATGAACGCCAGCAGCAGCTTGCCGGGCAACCCGGCGAACATGTCCACGTGCAGGCGCAGCATCAGCATCATGAAGCCGCCGTTGGCTGCCGGCATGGCCACGGCCTCGCCGGTGCGCGCGTCGAGCATGAAGGTGTGCGAGTCGTCGGGATGGGTGCCGGCGGTGGCGGCCATGATCGTGACCACGCCGTTGGGCTCGTCCTCTTCGTATCCGAAGTACTGCATCACCTCGCCGGGGCGGTGCTGTTCGGCCTTGAGCACCAGCTGCTGCAGGTCCAGGTGCGGGGTGTCGGCGGGCATCTCGCGCAGTTGCGGCGCGTCGCCGAGCAAGTGCTCCAGCTCGTGGTGGAAGATCAGCGGCAGGCCGGTGAGGGCGAGCAGCAACAGGAACAGCGTGCAGACCAGGCTGCTCCAGGTGTGGATCGCTGACCAGCGGCGGATGGTTTGGCTTTTCATCACGGCTCCTTACGCAATCGCGGGTCAAGTCGCATCGGCGCACCGCCGCTCCCACGCCGTTCTGTCTCGGCGTGGGAGCGGGCTTGCCCCGCGATGGGTGTTTACCACTTGTAGGTAGCGCTGGCGACGACGCTGCGCTGGTCGCCGTAGTAGCAGTAGTAGCCGTCGCAGGTCGAGAGGTAGTCCTTGTTCAGCAGGTTGCTGGCGTTGATCGCCACCGAGGCGCCCTTGAGGCTGTTGTCCAGGCGGCCCAGGTCGTAGTGCACGGCGGCGTCGAACACCGTGTAGGCCTTGCTCTTGCCGAGCCAGGTGTTGGCTTCGTCACCGTAGCGGTTGCCGGTGTAGCGTGCGCCCAGGCCAATGCCGAAGCCGTCAAGCACACCGGTATGCCAGGTGTAGTCGGTCCACAGGGAGGCCTGCTGGTTGGGCATCTGTTGCAGGCGGTTGCCTTTGTACGGCCCTTTCTGGACTTCGGACTTGGCCAGGGTGTAGGCGGCGATCACTTTCAGGTTGTCGGTGACGTCGGAGACAGCCTCAAGCTCCAGGCCATGGACTTTCACTTCACCGGTCTGGCTGGTGACCGGCGTGCCACCGATGTTGTTGGTGACCTGGACGTTCTTCTGGGTCAGGTCGTACACCGCGGCAGAGAGCAGGGTGTTGGAGCCTGGTGGCTGGTACTTGATGCCCAGCTCCCATTGCTCGCCTTCGGTCGGCTTGAACGTCTTTTCCGGGTCCGCGTCTGCGCTGCTGGCCGGCTGGAAGGATTCGGCATAGGACAGGTAGGGCACCAGGCCGGAGTCGAAGACGTAGCTGATCGCCGCGTTGCCACTGAACTTGCTGTCGCGCTGGGTGTTGGTGGCATCACCCTTGTTGAAGAACTTGGTGCCGGTGTGGACCCAGTCCTGTCGCCCGCCCAGGGTCAGGCGCCAGTTGTCGAGTGCCATCTGGTCCTGGATATAGAGGCCGGTCTGCACCGTCTTCTGGTTGTAATCGTAATAGGCCGAGGAGCGCGCGGGGCGGGTGATCGGCAGGCCATAAGCCGGGTTGTTGACGTCGATCGGCGGCACATCGAAGCCATAGATCGCCAGGTAGTCGTGATTGGTGCGCTGGTGGTCCAGGCCAATCAACACGGTATGGCTGACGGCACCGGTGGCGAAGTCGGCCTGGAAGTTGTTGTCGACCGCGAACTGGCCGATATTCTCCTCGGTGTTGGTGGACATGCGGTTGGCAATGCCGTCATCGGTGACCGGGAGGTAGTCTTTGTTGTAGCTGCTGACCGTAATGGTCTGGAACGAAAGCTCCGACTTGGTGTAACGCAGGTTCTGGCGGAACTGCCAGACATCGTTGAAACGATGTTCGAAGGCATAACCCAGCGCGTAATAGGTGCGGTCGTAGTAGTCGTAATCCGGGTCACCCAGGTTCTTGTGGCGGGAGACCTTGCCGAATGGCATGTCGATCTTGGTGCCTTGGATCGGGTAGAACTGGCTGGTGGCGCCGGTGTCGTCGCGGGTGAACTGGCTGAGGAAGGTCAGCGAGGTGTCTTCGTCGATGTTCCAGGTCAGGCTCGGGGCGATGTTGTAGCGCTTGTTATCGATATGGTCGATCTGCGTGCCGCTGTCGCGTACCACGCCGCTGACGCCATAGAGGAACTGGCCCTGCTCATCGAGCTTGCCGGTGCTGGCGAAGTTGATCTGGCGGTGGTTGTCGCTGCCGTACTGCAGTTGGATCTCGTGGCTGCTCTCGGCCTGGGGGCGGCGGCTGACCATGTCCAGCAGACCGCCGGGCGGGGTCTGGCCATACACCGACGAGGCCGGGCCACGCAGCAGCGCAAGGCGGTCGAGGTTCCAGGTTTCGGCTTTCGGGTTGGCATACACGCCGCGGGGCAGGGGCAGGCCGTCGAGGAACTGGGTCGGCTCGAAGCCGCGCACGCGCATCCAGTCATAGCGGGTGTCGCTGCCGAAACTGGCCGAGACGATACCCGGCATGTACTTCACCGCGTCATCCAGGCTTTGCACGCCGCGGTCGCTCATCTGCTGGCGGGTGGCGACGGAAATGGAGCGTGGGACCTCGACCAGCGCGGTGTCGGTCTTGGTGCCGGCGGCGGTGCGCTTGGCGGTGTAGCCTTCCACCGGGCCCCAGGCGCTCTCAAAGCTGCTGTTGGCGTTGATGTTGGTTTCCGGCAGCGCCAGGGTGCCTTCGCTCACCGCCACCAGACTGTAGCTGCCGGCGCTGCTCTGCTGCAGTTGCAGACCGGTATCGCGCAGGGCGGCCTGCAGGGCGCCGACCGCGTCGTACTGGCCACTGACCGGCGCCGATTTGCGCCCGCTGACCAGTGCCGGATCCAGCGCCAGGGCGATCCCGGCCTGGCTGGCGATCTGGTTCAGGGTGCTGGCCAGCGGTGCGCTGGGCAGGTCGTAGGCACGCAGGGCGGCCTGTTCGGCGGCGAACAGGGTGGTGCTGGCCAACGGTGCGGCCAGGCCGATGGCCAGGGCCATCAGGCTGGGGCGAAGCAAAGCATCAACGGCACGGGACATGCAGCGGCTCCTCGACGAAATAGTGCTGACTGCTTCCTTGCCGAGCGAGATTGGGAAAGTGACAGGGTCTTTTGAAAAAATATCTGACAGGGTTGGCACGAGCGGCGCTCAGCGCTATATCGCCTTGGCTTCTTCGCGGGTAAACCCGCTCCCACAGGTTTGATGCATTCCCTGTGGGAGCAACTGTCTTGCTCAATTTTTAGAATCTGGCGCGATCCCTGTGGGAGCGGGTTTACCCGCGAAGGGCGGCACGCAGCGCTTATCTGGCGGAGACGGTCACCCACCACGGCGTATGCCGCTCGATCTTCACCGGTAGCGCCGGCTGCAGCGAGGCCAGGGCCAGGTCGGTGTCGGTCAGCGGGAAGCTGCCGCTCACGCGCAGGTCGGCGACCTCGTCGCTGACCCCCAGGTGGCCGCTGCGGTACTGGCCGAGCGCGGCCACCAGGTCGGCCAGGCGCACGTTGTCCACCACCAGCATGCCGCGGGTCCAGGCATCGCTGCCGACCGCCACGGAGCCGACCCGGCCTAGGCCGTCGGCGTTCATCAGTACCTGCTGGCCTTCGCGCAGCACCTGTTCGTCGCCACTGTTCTGCGGCTTGGCGGCCACCGAGGCCTGCAGCACCTCCAGGCGCGTGCCGGACTCCTCGCGCTTGACCAGGAAGCGCGTGCCCAGCGGGCGCAGGCGGCCATCCTCGGTGCGCACCAGCAGCGGACGGCTGTCCTTGTGGCCGGTTTCCACCGAGATTTCGCCACGATGCAGCACGATCAGCCGCTGCTCGCCGCGGAAATCGATGTCCACCGCGCTCTGGCTGTTCAGGCTCAGCAAGGTGCCGTCCTCCAGGCGCAGGGTGCGCAGCTCGCCGGTGCCGGTGCGCTGATCGGCCAGCCAGTAGGTCGGCGACAGGGTCGGCGCTGCGGCCCAGGTGAGCAGCCCGCCGAGCAGCAGCATGCTGGCCAGGCCACCAAGGCGCTGGCGCAGCCCGGCCCGTGATTGCAGCAGGGTGTGGCGCACCGGGCCGGCGGCGGCGTTGACGCGCCGGTCGAGCATGCCCAGTTGCAACCAGGCGCGGGCGTGCTCCTCGTGGGCGGCGTGCCAACGCATGAATTCGTTGCGTTCGTCCGGGGTACCGCTACCTTCGTCCAGGCACAGCTTCCAGGCGATGGCCGCTTCCAGCACCTGGCTGGAAACCGGGGCCTGGTTCATGTCGGCTCTCCATAGAGGGCGACATAGCACTGGCGCAGGCCCTGGGCGAGGTACTGGCGCACGCGGGACACCGACACCCCGAGGCGTTCGGCGATCTCGGCGTGGCCCAGACCGTCCAGGCGGTTGTACAGGAAGGCCGCGCGGGCCTTGCTCGACAGCTTGCCCAGCAGGCGGTCGATGGCCTTGAGGTCCTCGAGGATCAGGTGCTGCTGCTCGGGCGACGGGTGTTCGGCCTCGGGCAGCAGGGCCAGCTCGGCGAGGTAGGCCTGCTCGAGGGCGGCGCGGCGGAAGTGGTCGAACAGCAGGCCCTTGGCCACGGCGACCAGGAAGGCGCGGGGTTCGCGGGGGGCGTCCAGGCGCTCGCGACCGAGCAGGCGCACGAAGGTGTCCTGGCTCAGGTCTTCGGCGCGCTGACGGCAGGCGGTGCTGCGCTGCAACCAGGCCAGCAGCCAGGTGCGATGGTCGCGATACAGCGCTCCGACCAGCTCGGCATGTGGACTGTGCGCAGGCGTCAAGAAGCGATCCCCGGGAAAGAATGCGTTAACTAACGATAATTATTCGCGATTGTGGCAGAGGCGGGGGTGGTGGCGCAATTGACGCTTATCGGATTGCCAGCATGATGATCCGGTTCACACCTCTCACTGTAGGAGCGGCCTTGTGCCGCGAAAGGGCCGCAAAGCGGCCCCGGCGGTTCTAGCGCTCACCGGGAGAGGGGCTGCTGTGCAGCCCATTCGCGGCACGAGGCCGCTCCTACAGGGGGCGATGTATGGGTCAGAGGCCATGACTCTGGACTTTACGCCGTCGCCACTGGCGTACCCGCTGCTCCAGCTGCAACGGGCTGTCCAGTTGCTGGCGCCGGGCCTGGCTGAACAGGATCAACGCCAGCTCCGCAGTCACCTGGGCATCGGCGCTGGCATGGTGGCGGGCCTGGACTTCGAGGCCGAAGCGGGCGATCCAGTCGTCCAGACCGGCTTCACGCAGCACGGTGTCGGGGTTGAGCATCGGCGCCAGCTCCGCCACGTCGAGGAACGGATGCTGCAGGCGCAGGCCCAGGCTGTCCTTCAGCGCCCGGGCCAGCATGCGCTGGTCGAACGGGGCGTGGAACGCCAGCACCGGGCTGTCGCCGATGAAGTCCATCAGATCGAGCAGCGCCTCGGCCGGGTCGCAGCCGGCAGCCAGGGCGCTGGGGCCCAGGCCATGGATCAGCACACTGGCGTTGGTCTTCTGCGCGGGCCGGTGCAGGGTGCGCTCGAACGGACGACCCAGGGCGATGGCGCCATCCTCGATGGCCACCGCGCCGATCGACAGCACCTGGTCGCGGTTGAGGTTCAGGCCGCTGGTCTCCAGGTCCAGCACCACCCAGCGCTGTTCACGCAACGAGCGCACGCCCAGTGGCGCCGGCCCTGGCAGCATGGCCAGGCGCCGACGCAGCGGGGCGGCGAGTTCGGGGGCGGCGGGGCGCCACCAGGCGAACAGCTTCACAGCTGGTACCGCAGGGCCAGGCTGCTTTGCAGGCGTTGGGCCTGGCGCAGGGACTCGCGCAGGATGCGCCGGTCCAGGTGGTTGAGGCTGTCCGGGTCGAGCCGGTTGGAGTAGGGCTGGTTCTCGCGGGTCTGGCGCTGGTGCTGCTGCATGCGGGTCTGCTGGATGAAGTGGTAGGCCTCTTCATAGGCGGCGCCGTCGAGCGGGTCGATGATGCCCTTGGCGATCAGCTGGCGCAGGCGCTCCAGGGTGTTGCAGGCGCTGACGCCATGGGCCAGGGCCAGCAGCCTGGCGCCATCGACGAACGGGGTCAGGCCCTGCACCTTGAGGTCGAGGGTGGCGGCCTTGTCGTCCCCCTGGCGGGTCAGCACGAACTCGCGCAGGCGCCCGACCGGTGGTCGTTGGCGCAGGGCATTGTCGGCCATCATGCGCTGGAAGAGGCGGTTGTCGGCGACCTGCTCCAGCAGGCCCTGGCGCAGTTGTTCGCAGCCTTGCTCGTCGCCCCAGACCACGCGCAGGTCGAAGTAGATGCTCGAGCCCAGCAGGTTCTCGGGGCTCGCCTCGCGCACGAAGCCGGCAAAGCGTCGCGCCCATTCGCTGCGTGACAGGCACAGCTCGGGGTTGCCGGCCATCACATTGCCCTTGCACAGGGTGAAGCCGCACTGGGCCAGGTTGTGATTGACCTGCTGGGCCAGCGGCAGCAGCCGGGCGCGTATGGCCTCGGCCTCGACGGCGTCGCGGGCCTCGAAGAGGATGCCGTTGTCCTGGTCGGTGTGCAGCGTCTGCTCGCGGCGGCCTTCACTGCCGAAGCACAGCCAGCTGAACGGCACGCCCGGGTCGCCGCGTTCGGCGATGGCCAGCTCGATCACCCGGCACACGGTATGGTCGTTGAGCAGGGTGATGATCTGGGTGATCTGGGTCGAGGACGCGCCGTGGGCGAGCATGCGCTCGACCAACTGGCCGATCTCGCCGCGCAACGACACCAGGCTGTCCAGGCGTGGCGCATGGCGGATGGTGCGGGCCAGGTGCACCAGGTCGACACGCTGCAGGGAGAACAGGTCGCGTTCGGAGATCACCCCGCACAGGCGTTGGTTGTCCACCAGGCAGACATGGGCGATGTGCCGCTCGGTCATGGCCATGGCGGCGTCGAAAGCGCTGGCCTGGGGACTCAGGTGGAACGGCCGGGCGGTCATGTAGCGCTCGATCGGCGCGGTCAGCTCGGCACTGGCGTCGGCCACCACCTGGCGCAGGTCGCGCAGGGTGAAGATGCCGAGGGGATGGCGCTGGTCGTCGACGATGACGATGCTGCCGACCTGCTGCTCGTGCATCAACCCCACCGCCTCGCGCAGCGGCGTGTCCGGCGCGCACACCACCGGATGGCGCAGCGCCAGTTCGCCCAGCGGGGTGTTCAGCGAGTACTGGGTACCCAGGGTCTCCACGGCGCGTCGGCGCACCTGCTGGTTGACCTGGTCGAGCAGGCTGCTGACGCCACGCAGGGCGAAGTCGCGGAACACCTCGGACATGGAGAACACACGGATGAACGCGGCCTTGTCCAGTTGCAGGCAGAAGGTGTCCTCGCCGGCCAGGTGCTCGGTGCGGGTGGCCCGCTCGCCGAGCAACGCGGCCAGCGGGAAGCATTCGCCGCTGGCGATCTCGAAGGTGGTCTCGGTGCCCGGCTTGGTGACATGGTGGCGCTCGCCGACCACGCGGCCCTGCTTGACGATATAGAAGTGCTCGACCGGACCGTCGGCAGGCTTGATGATGCTTTCGCCGGCCGCGTGGAAACGCAGCTGGCACTGCTCCACCAGGTAGGCCAGGTGGTTGTGTTCCATCTGGTTGAACGGCGGGAAACGCTGCAGGAACTGCAGGGTACCCTGGATGTTTTGCAGCACTGCTGTTCTGCCCGCCTGGCTGTAGGCGTCCTTTTTGCTCATGGAACCGACCGCGATAAGTATGTCTGCAAATGTAGCGCAGACCTTGTTGTTCTAAGGCTCCATGGTCGGACGACGGCTCTGCGGTGCCCATTGGACGTAAGTCTATAAGGCGCGATGGGTGTTTCGCTGCTTGTGTCCGGTGTCAAATAGCCGACGAAAGGCAGTTTGCATGCAGGGGCTTTGCGGTCTGAACTTGAATAACGGGGTTTTTTTGACGAGACGACCATGGCAGAGCATGACGACATCCTGAGCGACGCCGAACGTGAGGCGTTGGCCGTGGTGAGCGCACCCGTCGCGCCCAGGCCCGTGGTACTGGTGGTGGACGACAACCCGGTGAGCAGACAAGCATTGTGCCTGTATCTGCAGAGTCATCAGATTGACTGCATGGAGGCAGACGGAACTGAGGAGGCGCTGTTCAAACTGCATTATCAGTCGCGTATCGCACTGATGATTACCGACTTGCGCATGAAACCTCTGGATGGCCAGAAACTTATCGAGGAAGTGCACAAGACGGAACGGGCTGCTCTTCCGATCATCGTCGTCTCTGGCGACACCGATGTGAAGGAAGCGGTGGACGTGATGCATCTGGGGGTGGTGGATTTCCTGCTCAAGCCGGTGGACCTGGACAGGTTGCTGGAGTTGGTGAGGAAGGAGTTGCGAATAGGGCAGGGCTGAAAACGATCGCGGGGCCAGCCCGCTCCCACGCCAGTGTGCATGTGGCGTGGGAGCGGGCTGGCCCCGCGATGCGTTGCTGGCTGATTACAGCCCGTTGCGCGCCTTGAACTCGCGGCGGCGACGGTGCAGCACCGGCTCGGTGTAGCCGTTCGGCTGCTTGGCACCCTCTACAACCAGCTCGATTGCCGCCTGGAACGCGATGTTGTCATCGAAGTTCGGCGCCATCGGGCGGTACAGGGCGTCACCGGCGTTCTGCTTGTCGACCACCGCGGCCATGCGCTTGAGGCTTTCCAGCACCTGCTCCTGGGTGACCACGCCGTGGCGCAGCCAGTTGGCCAGCAACTGGGCCGAGATGCGCAGGGTGGCGCGGTCTTCCATCAGGCCGACATCGTTGATGTCCGGCACCTTCGAGCAACCCACGCCCTGGTCGATCCAGCGCACCACGTAGCCGAGAATGCCCTGGGCATTGTTGTCCAGCTCGTTGCGGATCTCGTCGGCCGACCAGTTGGTGTCGGCGGCCAGCGGTATGGTCAGGATATCGTCGACCGAGGCCGGGGTACGCGAAGCCAGCTCGCGCTGACGGGCTTGCACGTCAACCTTGTGGTAGTGCAGGGCGTGCAGGGTGGCGGCGGTCGGCGACGGCACCCAGGCGGTGTTGGCGCCGGCCAGCGGGTGGGCGATCTTCTGCTCGAGCATGGCGGCCATCAGGTCGGGCATGGCCCACATGCCCTTGCCGATCTGCGCGCGGCCTTGCAGGCCGGTGGCTAGGCCCACGTCGACGTTGTTGTTCTCGTAGGCGCCGATCCACTTCTCGTTCTTCATGGCGCCCTTGCGCACCACGGCGCCGGCTTCCATGGAGGTGTGGATCTCGTCACCGGTGCGGTCGAGGAAACCGGTGTTGATGAACACCACGCGCTCGGCGGCCGCCTTGATGCAGGACTTGAGGTTGACCGTGGTGCGGCGCTCCTCGTCCATGATGCCGACCTTGACGGTGTTGCGCTTCATGCCCAGCAGGTCTTCGACGCGGCTGAAGATCTCGGCGGCGAAGGCCACTTCCTCCGGGCCGTGCATCTTCGGCTTGACGATGTACACGCTGCCGGTGCGGGTGTTCTTGCGGCTGGTGTTGCCGTTGAGGTTGTGCAGGGCGATCAGGTTGGTGAACAGGCCGTCCTGGATACCCTCGGGGATCTCGTTGCCCTGGGCGTCGAGAATTGCCGGGTTGGTCATCAGGTGACCGACGTTGCGCACGAACAGCAGCGAGCGACCGTGCAGGGTGACGCTGCCACCGTTCGGTGCGGCGTACTCGCGGTCCGGGTTCATGGTGCGGGTGAAGGTCTTGCCGCCCTTGCTGACGCTCTCGGCCAGGTCGCCTTTCATCAGGCCCAGCCAGTTGCGGTAGACGATCACCTTGTCGTCGGCGTCGACGGCGGCGACCGAGTCTTCGCAGTCCATGATGGTGGTCAGTGCCGACTCCATCAGGATGTCCTTCACGCCGGCGGCGTCGGTGCTGCCGACCGGGGTGCTGGCATCGACCTGGATCTCGAAGTGCAGGCCGTTGTGCTTGAGTAGCACGGCGGTCGGCGCCTTCGCGTCGCCATGGAAACCGATCAGCTGGGCGTCGTCGCGCAGGCCGCTGTTGCTGCCGCCCTTGAGGGCGACTACCAGCTTGCCGTCTTCGATGCGGTAGCCGGTGGAGTCGACGTGGGAGCCGGCGGCCAGTGGCGCGGCTTCGTCGAGGAAGGCGCGGCCGAAGGCGATGACCTTGTCGCCGCGCAGCTTGTTGTAACCCTGGCCTTTCTCGGCGCCGCCCTCATCGCTGATGACATCGGTGCCGTAGAGGGCGTCGTACAGCGAACCCCAGCGGGCGTTGGCGGCGTTCAGGGCGAAGCGGGCGTTCATCACCGGCACCACCAGCTGCGGGCCGGCCATGTGGGCGATTTCTTCGTCGACGTTCTGCGTGGTGGCCTGGAAGTCGTCGACTTGTGGCAGCAGGTAGCCGATTTCCTCGAGGAATGCCTTGTAGGTCACCGCGTCATGGGCCTGGCCCTGGCGTGCCTGGTGCCAGGCGTCGATCTTGGCTTGCAGCTCGTCGCGCTTGGCGAGCAGGGCTTTGTTCTTTGGAGCGAGGTCTTTAATGATCTCTGCCGCCCCGGCCCAGAACTTGTCGGCTCCGATGCCGGTTCCAGGGATCGCTTCGTCGTTGACGAAGTCGTACAGGGCCTTGGCGACCTGAAGGCCACCGACTTGAACGTATCCAGTCATTGCTTGCCTCACCTCTGCTCAGCTATTTCGCTTTCGCTCTTCTGTATTAAGCCTGTAGCGCTTCTCTAAACACGGCACCAGTGCGTGCCCGCGTGCTCCGGGGCGGCTGGGTGCGGCTCGCCAGACGGGCCGGCGGGCGGTTGGCGTATTTTCACAGGCGCCTTGGCAGACATCGAAACGACGTTTTGTAGTCTGCGTCGGCGCATACTACATGAAGCAGCAGGCAGGTGAACATCAGACTAAAAGCGTCGCTCTGCGACCGGTTGGTCGCATGGGGTCACGCTGGGAGACGCCATGTTCGCAAAAAACAGGTGGATTGTTCCAGATAAATCTTGAAACAGTACACGATTACTTGCTGTGACTGTCCTGCGGCAGGTTGCCGCGCCTTGCCTATACTGATTCGATCCCCGTATTCCGGTCGCCTGGGGCGGCCTTCGCAGACGAATGAAGGAGTGGCCCGTGGACCATCTCGTACTCACCGTGATCGCCCCGGACAAGGCCGGGCAGGTCGAGCGTATCGCCCAGTGCATCGCCGATCACAATGGCAACTGGCTGGAAAGCCGCATGTCGCGCATGGCCGGGCAGTTCGCCGGGATCTTGCGGGTGGCGGTGCCGGCGGAGACCTACGCCGAACTGGTCGAGTCGCTGCAGAAACTGGGAGATCACGGCATTCGCGTACTCATCGCCGAAAGCGGGATCGAGCCATCCTGCACCTGGAAACCGATCGCCATGGAACTGGTGGGCAACGACCGGCCGGGTATTGTTCGTGATATCACCCGCTTGCTGGCCGAGCAAGGGGTGAACGTGGAGCGCTTGAGTACCGAGGTGCGGCCGGCGCCGATGAGCAGTGAGCCGTTGTTCCATGCCGATGCGTTGCTGGCGTTGCCGTTGACCTTGTCGCTGGACGATCTGCAGGCGCGGCTTGAGAGCCTGGCGGATGATCTGATGGTGGAGTTGCAGCTGCGGCCGGAGGAGTGATTCGGGATCGTCGGGGCTACCTTGCAGCCCGTTCGCGGCACAAGGCCGCTCCTACAGAGGACTGCATGCCCTTGTAGGAGCGGCCTTGTGCCGCGAACGGGGTGCGCAGCGCCCCCGGCGGTTATCCCTATTTATCGGGGATGCCCCTGTGGATAACCTGGGGGCGCTCCCCGCCAGCCCAACAATCACGAGGCCTGGCGAGATTTGAGCAAAAAACGTCCACTAATCAGTGGCTTGTGCACAAACGCCGGGGACGAGGGTGTGGATAACCTTTGGAGCGCTTGCTGCAGGCCACGTCCCCCGTGGCCTTCAGCAATATGATCATTTTTTGATCAGGCGCGCTCGCGCAAACTCAGCCAGGCATCGACGCTGTAGACAGCCAGCCCCGCCCAGATAAAGGCGAACGCCACCAAGGTGCTCGACGACAGGTGTTCGTCGAACAGCAGCACTGCCTGCAGCAGCACCAGGGTCGGTGCCAGGTACTGCAGGAAGCCCAGCGTGGTATAGGGCAGGTGGCGTGCAGCGGCGTTGAAGCACACCAGCGGTACCAGTGTCACCGGGCCGGCGGCGATCAGCCACAGCGCTTCGCTGCTGCTGAAGAACTCAGGGCTGGCGCTGCTGGCCGTCGGGTGCAGCAACAACCAGCCGATGGCAATGGGCACCAGCATCCAGGTCTCGACCACCAGCCCCGGCAGCGCCGCCACCGGTGCCTGCTTGCGGATCAAGCCATAGAAGCCGAACGACAGCGCCAGGGCCAGCGACACCCAGGGCAGGCTGCCGACCTGCCACACCTGCTGCGCCACGCCCAGGGCCGCCAGGACCACCGCCAGCCATTGCAGGCGGCGCAGGCGCTCGCCGAGCAGCAGCATGCCCAGCAGCACGTTGATCAGCGGGTTGATGTAGTAGCCCAGGCTGGCCTCGAGCATGCGCCCGTTGTTCACCGCCCACACGTAGGTCAGCCAGTTGCCGGCGATCAGCGCACCGCTGAGCGCGAGGATCGCCAGGCGCCGCGGGTTGTCGCGCAGTTCGCGCCACCAGCCGGGGTGTTTCCACACCAGCAGCAGGAGCGAGCCGAACAGGGCCGACCAGAGCACGCGGTGGACGATGATTTCCACCGCCGGAACGCTCTGGATCGCTTTGAAGTACAGGGGGAACAGGCCCCAGATGATGTAGGCGCCGAGGCCCAGGAGGTACCCGCGGCGCGGGTTGGCGGCGTGCATGCAGAATCCTTGCTTAGGTAGCTAAATAAAGCGACGCCTATTGTAGACAGACCTCGGCCTGGACCTAGAACAATTTCAACGGTTGTTCATCGAGCGCGGCGATCTGCTCGCGCAGGGCCAGGATCTGATCGCCCCAGTAGCGCGGCTGGCCGAACCAGGGGAAGCTCGGCGGGAACGCCGGATCGTCCCAGCGCCGCGCCAGCCAGGCGCTGTAGTGCAACTGGCGCAGGGCGCGCAGCGGTTCGATCAGGGCCAGCTCACGCGGGTCGAAGTCGTGGAATTCGTTGTAGCCGTCAATCAGTTCGGCCAGCTGGCCGAGACGCTCTTCGCGGCTGCCGGCGAGCATCATCCACAGGTCCTGGACGGCCGGGCCCATGCGGCAGTCGTCGAGGTCGACCACGTGGTAGACGTCGTCACGGTGCATCAGGTTGCCGGGGTGCAGGTCACCGTGCAGGCGGATCGGCTGGTACGAGGTGCGAGCGTAGATGTCCTCGACCCGCTTGAGCAGGTCGCGGGCCACCGATTCGTAGGCCGGCAGCAACTCGCGGGGCACGAAGTTGCCGTCGAGCAAGGTCTTGAGCGAGGCGTGGCCAAAGTTGTCCACCGCCAGGGCTTCACGGTGCTCGAAGGGTTTGCTCGCCCCTACCGCGTGCAGGCGCCCGAGCAGTTGCCCAAGGCGATAGAGCTGGTCGAGATTGCCCGGCTCCGGTGCGTGGCCGCCACGGCGCGGGAACAGGGTGAAGCGAAAGCCCTGGTGCTCGAACAGGGAGCGGCCTTCGTGCAGCATTGGCGCCACCACGGGCACTTCGCACTCGGCCAGCTCGCGGGTGAAGGCGTGTTCCTCGAGGATCGCCGCGTCGCTCCAGCGCCCAGGGCGATAGAACTTGGCAATCAGCGGCTGCGCGTCCTCGATGCCCACCTGGTAGACGCGGTTCTCGTAGCTGTTGAGCGCCAGCACCCGTGCATCGCTTAGAAAGCCGAGGCTTTCCACGGCGTCCAGCACGAGGTCGGGGGTGAGGGTGTCGAAGGGGTGGGACATGAGAGGCTCCGGTCGCTGGGACTGCGGCCTGCATGTTACCCCAATCCCAAGGCTGACCCGATCACCCAGTCCTTTAGGCTGCGCTGTTGCACAGTGAGCCAAGTTGCATGAATCAACAGCGTGGGAGCGGGCTTGCCCCGCGATCCGGGCGCGCAGCGCACGGCCAGGCTAGACCGGCACCCCCAGCAACACGAACGACGGATGAAACTGCACCCGCAGGGCGCTCCCCGGCTGGACCTGCCGTTGCGCCAGCCAAGCCGCCTCGGCGATGGCGCACAAGGTCTGGCCATTGCCCAGCGCGAGGCGCACCTCGCCCGGCCCGCCCTGTTCAATCAGCACCTCTTCGACCTTGACCTTCAGGCAGTTGCTCCCAGGCTCCGGCGTCTCATCCGCGTCCAGCAACCGTACCCAGCCGGCCTTGAGCAGCGCCACCACCGTCCCCCCCAGCGCCAGCTCCAGCCGCTCGGTACTGCCCTGGGTGATCAAGGCCTCGATCTCCAGCCCGCCGCCCAGGTCCAGGCTGATGCGGTCATGCCGGCCTTCGCGGCGCAGCCCGCTGATCCGCCCCTGCAACTGGTTGCGCGCACTGGTGCGGAGCATCAGGCGCCCGAGCAGATCGAGGTCGCTGCTGTCCTCGGCGGACTCGAGAATCTCCGCCTGCAGTGCCTGCAGGCGCTGGTACAGGCGCAGCACTCGCTCGCCTTCGGCGGACAGCCGTGCGCCACCGCCGCCGCGGCCGCCGGTGCTGCGTTCCACCAGGGGCTGCGCCGCCAGGTTGTTGAGTTCGTCGATGGCATCCCAGGCGGCCTTGTAGCTGATGCCGGCGGCCTTGGCGGCGCGGGTGATCGAGCCCTGTTCGGCGACATGCTGCAACAGGGCGATGCGCTGTGGACGGCGGACAATGTGCTGGGTGAGCAGGGCTGGCAGGGGCATGGGCGGGCATCGGGTGTGGTGTAGGTCCCGCGACGTTGCCGCCGTCACCGGGGCAAGTCAAGCCTGGCCCGGCCTGGGCGTGCGCGCCAGGCAGTAGATGTCGACCCGCCGGGCGCCGGCCTGTCGCAGCAGCCGGGCGATGGCCTGGGCGGTCGCCCCGGTGGTCAGCACGTCATCGACCAGTGCCAGGTGCAGGCCGTCGAGCTCGCTGCCGGGGGCAAGGGCGAAGGCCTGGCGCAGGTTGCATTGCCGGGCCCGGGCGCCGAGGGCCTGCTGCGCTGGGGTATCGCGCACACGCTGGAGCAGGCGCTCGTCACAGGGCAGGCGCAGTTGCCCGGCGAGCCAGCGGGCGAGCATCGCCGCCTGGTTGAAGCCGCGCTGGCGCAGTCGACGCCTGGCCAGCGGCACCGGCAACAGGCGGTCCGGCCGTGGCAGGTCTTCGTCGTAGCGGTGCGTCAGGCTGTGGCCGAGCAACTGCGCCAGCAACCGCCCCAGCGGCCACTGACTGTTGTGCTTGAAACGGCTGACCAGGGTGTCGATGGGAAAACCGTAATGCCACGGCGCGATCACTTGGCTGAATGCGGGAGGGCGGCGGCTGCAACCGCCGCAGAGAAGGCCGTCGATGGCCAGGGGCAGCGCGCAACGGCGGCACTGCTCGTCCAGCCAGGGCAGCGCCTGCTCGCAAGCGATGCACAAGGGATAGGGCTGCTCGGCAGGCTCGTCGCAGAGCAAACAGAATTGATCGATATTTGTACAGATGTAAACCAGCTTGTTCTTGATTGGTTGACAGTGCATGAGGCCTTCCGTAACTATGCGAGCTATCCGTGATGCGCTGGAGGGTTTTCCTGTCCCGGCGTCAGTCAGACCATAGATAAGGAAACGCCGATGAGCGCCAGCGCAATTGCAACCACACGTCACGACTGGTCCCTGGCCGAGGTCAAGGCCCTGTTCCAGCAGCCGTTCAACGACTTGCTGTTCCAGGCCCAGACCGTGCACCGCGCGCACTTCGACCCCAATCGCGTGCAGGTTTCCACGCTGCTGTCGATCAAGACCGGCGCCTGTCCGGAAGATTGCAAATATTGTCCACAGTCCGGTCACTACAACACCGGGCTGGAAAAGCAGAAGCTGATGGAAGTGCAGAAAGTGCTGGAGGAGGCCGCCCGGGCCAAGGCCATCGGTTCAACCCGCTTCTGCATGGGCGCGGCGTGGAAGCACCCGTCGGCCAAGGACATGCCCTACGTGCTGGAGATGGTCAAAGGGGTCAAGGCCATGGGCCTGGAAACCTGCATGACCCTCGGCAAACTCGACCAGGAGCAGACCCAGGCCCTGGCCCAGGCGGGCCTTGACTACTACAACCACAACCTCGACACCTCGCCGGAGTTCTACACCAGCATCATCACCACCCGCACCTACAGCGAGCGTCTGCAGACCCTGGCCTACGTGCGCGATGCCGGCATGAAGATCTGCTCCGGTGGCATCCTCGGCATGGGCGAGTCGCTGGACGACCGCGCAGGCCTGCTGATCCAGTTGGCCAACCTGCCCGAGCACCCGGAGTCGGTGCCGATCAACATGCTGGTCAAGGTCGCCGGCACGCCGCTGGCCGATGAAGAGGACGTCGATCCGTTCGACTTCATCCGCATGCTGGCCGTGGCCCGGATCCTCATGCCCAAGTCCCATGTGCGCCTGTCGGCCGGTCGCGAGCAGATGAACGAGCAGATGCAGGCCCTGGCGTTCATGGCCGGCGCCAACTCGATCTTCTACGGCGAGAAACTGCTGACCACCGGCAACCCGCAGGCCGACAAGGACATGCAGCTGTTCGCCCGCCTCGGTATCCAGCCGGAGGCCCGTGAGGAGCATGCCGACGAAGTGCACCAGGCCGCCATCGAGCAGGCGCTGGTCGAGCAGCGCAGCAGCGAGTTGTTCTACGACGCAGCCTCGGCCTGAGCATGGCCTTCGATCTCGCCGCGCGCCTGGCCGAACGGCGTGCCGCCGACCTGTACCGCCAGCGACCACTGCTTGAAAGCCCGCAGGGGCCGCAGGTGGTGGTCGATGGCCAGCCGCTGCTGGCCTTCTGCAGCAACGACTACCTGGGCCTGGCCAATCATCCCGAAGTGATCAAGGCCTGGCGTGACGGCGCCGAGCGCTGGGGTGTCGGTGGCGGTGCCTCGCACCTGGTGATCGGCCACAGCACCCCGCACCATGAGGTGGAGGAGGCACTGGCCGAGCTGACGGGCCGGCCGCGCGCGTTGCTGTTCTCCACCGGCTACATGGCCAACCTCGGTGCGATCACCGCGCTGGTCGGGCAGGGCGACACGGTGTTGCAGGACCGCCTCAACCACGCCTCCCTGCTCGACGGCGGCCTGCTCAGCGGCGCCCGCTTCAGCCGCTACCTGCACAACGATCCGGCCAGCCTGGCCAGCCGCCTGGGCAAGGCCACCGGCAATACTCTGGTGGTCACCGACGGCGTGTTCAGCATGGACGGCGACTGCGCCGACCTGCCGGCCCTGGCCAGGGAGGCCCGCGCACGCGGTGCCTGGTTGATGGTCGACGATGCCCATGGCCTGGGGACCTTGGGCGCCAATGGCGGTGGCCTGGTCGAGCATTGCGGCCTGGGTGTCGAGGATGTGCCGGTGCTGATCGGCACGCTGGGCAAGGCCTGCGGTACCTCCGGCGCTTTCGTCGCCGGTAGCGAGGAGCTGATCGAGGCGCTGGTGCAGTTCGCCCGGCCCTATATCTACACCACCAGCCAGCCACCGGCGCTAGCCTGCGCCACGCTCAAGGCCCTGGACTTGCTGCGCCGCGAACACTGGCGGCGCGAGCACCTGGCCGCGCTGATCCGGCAGTTCCGCACGAGCGCCGAGCAGATCGGCCTGACCCTGATGGACAGCCATACGGCGATCCAGCCGATCCTGATCGGCGATGCGGCCCGGGCGCTGGCGTTGTCCCGCCTGTTGCGCGAGCGCGGGTTGCTGGTCACGGCGATTCGCCCACCCACCGTGCCCGCCGGCAGCGCCCGCTTGCGGGTGACCCTGAGCGCCGCCCACAGTGAGGCGCAGGTCCAGCTATTGTTGAATGCATTGGCCGAGTGTTATCCACAGCTGGAGTCCGCCGATGCGTAACCGACTGATCCTCCTGCCCGGCTGGGGCCTGGGCACCGCTTCACTGGAGCCGCTGGCCGCCAGCCTGCGCGCCCAGGATCCACGCCTGCAGGTCGAGCTGATGCCGCTACCGGAATTGGCCGACAGCGATGTCCAGGCCTGGGTTGACCATCTGGACCGCAAGCTGCCGACCGACGTGTGGCTGGGCGGCTGGTCGCTGGGCGGCATGCTCGCCAGCGCCCTGGCGCACCAGCGCGGCGACCACTGTTGCGGCTTGCTCACCCTGGCCAGCAATCCCAGCTTCGTGGCCCGGCCGGACTGGCCGCACGGCATGCCTGCCGATACCTTCGGCACCTTCCTGGACGGCTGTCGCAGTCACACCCATGTCACCCTCAAGCGCTTCCGCACCCTGTGCAGCGAGGGCGCGCAGCAACCCCGCACCTTGCTGCGGCAGCTGGGGGTGGGCGTGCCCGACACCGATCCGCTGTACCTGGCCACCGGGCTGGAAGTCCTGGCCAGCCTCGATACCCGCACTGCCCTGGAGCAATACGGCGGCCCGCAGCTGCACCTGTTCGCCGGCAGTGACGCGCTGGTGCCGGTGGAAGCGGCCCAGGCCCTGAGCGACCTGCTGCCCGACGTGGAAGTCGGTCTGGTCGAAGACAGTTCCCACGCCTTCCTGCTGGAGTATCCCCAGGAGATGGCGGCGGGCATCAAGAGTTTCCTGCATGAGAGTGGCGATGACTGACCTTTCCCAGCCCACCCTGCCCGGCGCGTTGCCGGACAAGCGCCAGGTGGCGGCTTCGTTTTCCCGCGCTGCGGCCAGCTACGACAGCGTCGCGGCCTTGCAGCGCGCCGTGGGCATCGCGCTGCTGGAAAAGCTGCCCAGCGGCCTCGCGCCTGAGCGCTGGCTGGACATGGGCAGCGGTACCGGCCACTTCAGCCGGGTGCTGGCCGAGCGCTTCGCGGATGCGGGCGGCGTTGCGGTGGATATCGCCGAAGGGATGCTGCGCCATGCCCGCGAGCAGGGCGGCGCCCGGCATCATGTGGCGGGCGACGCCGAGCGCCTGCCGTTGCGCGATGACAGTATTGATCTGTTATTCAGCAGCCTGGCGGTGCAGTGGTGCGGCCAGTTCTCCAGCGTTTTGGACGAGGCGCGGCGGGTGCTGCGCCCCGGCGGCGTGCTGGCCTTCAGCAGCCTGTGCGTGGGCACTCTCGATGAATTGCGCGCCAGCTGGCAGGCCGTGGATGGCATGGTGCACGTCAATCGCTTCCGGCGTTTCGAGGATTACCAGCGCCTGTGCGGTGACAGCGGGCTGGAATTGATCGATCTGGAGCGGCGTCCCCACGTGCTGCATTATCCCGACGTGCGCAGCCTGACCCATGAGCTCAAGGCGCTGGGCGCGCACAACCTCAATCCGGGGCGCCCGTCGGGGCTCACCGGGCGGGCGCGGATGCAGGGCCTGTTGCAGGCCTACGAACAGTACCGCCAGGCGCAAGGCCTGCCGGCCACCTACCAGGTGGTCTACGGCGTCTTGCGCAAGCCGTTGGACGGGGAGCAGTGACATGAGCAAGGCCTATTTCATTGCCGGCACCGACACCGATGTAGGCAAGACCACCATCGCCGCGGGTTTGCTGCATGCGGCGCGGCAACTGGGGTTGAGCACCCTGGCGGCCAAGCCGGTGGCGTCCGGGTGCGTGGTGACGGCCAAGGGGATGCGCAACAGCGACGCCCTGGCGCTGATCGACGAAAGCTCGGTCAAGTTGTCCTATGAAGCAGTCAACCCCTTCGCCTTCGAGCCGGCTATCGCCCCGCATGTGGCGGCCCGCGAGGCCGGGGTGGCGCTGAGCGTGCCGGCGCTGCGCGATGCCATGCAGCAGGTGCTGGCGCAGCACGCCGACTTCACCTTGATCGAAGGCGCCGGTGGCTGGCGCGTGCCGTTGTCCGACCATGCCAACCTGTCGGACCTGGCCATTGCCTTGAAGCTGCCGGTGATCCTGGTGGTGGGCGTACGGCTGGGGTGCATCAACCACGCCTTGCTCAGTGCCGAAGCCATCGCCCGGGACGGCCTGCAACTGGCGGGATGGGTGGCGAACATCGTCGATCCGCGTACATCGCGCCTGGAAGAAAACCTGTCCAGCCTGGCCGAGCGCCTGCCCGCGCCCTGCCTGGGGCGGGTGCCTTGGTTGAAGCAGGCTGGCGCGGAGGCAGTGGCTGCGCATTTGCAACTGGACCTGCTGGATTAGGCCTTTGCCTATTGGCTGGCACTAGGCTATTAGGGATTTAAACGGGCCTTTTTCCCTGTCTGCTGCTTTAATAAGGCCTGTTCATCATCCAGCGTCATGGAGTCCTGACATGGAAATCAATGCGAGCTCCGCCTTCTACGCGGGCCTGGGTGCCATCCAGAATGGCCAGAACCGTGTCGACCAGGCCGCCCAGCAGATTGCCAGCGGCGCTGTCGAGCGAGGCACCAGCGGGCAATCCACTGAATACCAGGCCGAGCGCCTGCGCGGTGTAGACCGCAGCCAGCAGTTGGACCTGGCCACCAGCACCGTGCAACTGGCCCTGGGCAAGCACGAAGTCGAACTCGGCGTCAAAGTCGCCAAGGCTTCCGATGAAATGCTCGGTCGGTTCATCGACACCTACGTCTGACCCGCTGAATCCCATTCGCTTACTTCGCGGGGCAAGCCCGCTTCCATTCGTGGGAGCGGGCTTGCCCCGCGATGCGTTTAAGGGTGCTTGGCGTAAATGTCATATTCGGCGGCATAAACGCCATCGTTCACCCACCTTGACAGCGAGGCCACCTAAACGTAAGTTTCAAACAACTGTTTGACCGAAAGCCGCCAAGAGCTGGTCGGTATCCGCGGTCTCCCCACCGAACTCATCACAGAGGTTCATCGCAATGCCTGATTACAAAGCCCCCTTGCGTGATATCCGCTTCGTCCGCGACGAGCTGCTCGGCTATGAGGCGCACTATCAGAGCCTGCCGGGCTGCCAGGACGCCACGCCCGACATGGTCAACGCGATCCTGGAAGAAGGCGCGAAATTCTGTGAGCAGGTCCTGGCCCCGCTGAACCGTGTCGGCGACCTCGAAGGCTGCACCTGGAGCGAGTCGGGCGTGAAGACACCGACCGGCTTCAAGGAAGCCTATGAGCAGTTCGTCGAGGGTGGCTGGCCGAGCCTGGCCCATGACATCGAGCACGGCGGCCAGGGCCTGCCCGAGTCGCTGGGCCTCACGCTCAGCGAAATGGTTGGCGAATCGAACTGGTCGTGGGGCATGTACCCAGGCCTGTCCCACGGCGCGATGAACACCATCTCCGAGCACGGCACTCCCGAGCAGCAAGAGACTTATCTCACCAAGCTGGTATCCGGCGAGTGGACCGGCACCATGTGCCTGACCGAGCCGCACTGCGGCACCGACCTGGGGATGCTGCGCACCAAGGCCGAACCTCAGGCCGACGGCAGCTACAAGGTTTCCGGCACCAAGATCTTCATCTCGGCCGGTGAACACGACATGGCCGACAACATCGTCCACATCGTCCTGGCCCGCCTGCCCGATGCCCCTGCCGGCACCAAGGGCATCTCGCTGTTCATCGTGCCGAAGTTCCTGCCCAACGCCGAAGGCGGCGCGGGCGAGCGCAACGGCGTGAGCTGCGGCTCCCTCGAGCACAAGATGGGCATCCACGGCAACGCCACCTGCGTGATGAACTTCGACGGCGCCACCGGTTACCTGATCGGCCCGGCCAACAAGGGCCTGAACTGCATGTTCACCTTCATGAACACTGCTCGCCTGGGCACCGCGCTGCAAGGCCTGGCCCACGCCGAAGTGGCGTTCCAGGGTGGCCTGAAGTACGCCCGTGACCGCCTGCAGATGCGCTCGCTGACCGGCCCGAAAGCACCAGAAAAAGCCGCTGACCCGATCATCGTCCACCCGGATGTGCGTCGCATGCTGCTGACCATGAAGGCCTTCGCCGAAGGCAACCGTGCGATGGTGTACTTCACCGCCAAGCAGGTGGACATCGTCAAGTACAGCCAGGACGAGGAAGAGCGCAAGAAGGCCGACGCCCTGCTGGCCTTCCTGACCCCGATCGCCAAGGCGTTCATGACCGAAGTCGGCTTCGAAGCCGCCAACCACGGTGTGCAGATCTACGGCGGCCACGGCTTCATCGCCGAGTGGGGCATGGAGCAGAACGTGCGCGACAGCCGTATCTCCATGCTGTACGAAGGCACCACCGGTATCCAGGCCCTCGACCTGCTCGGCCGTAAAGTGCTGATGACCCAAGGCGAGGCGCTCAAGGGCTTCACCAAGATCGTCCACAAGTTCTGCCAAGGGCAGGAAGGCAACGCCGCCACCAAGGAGTTCGTCGAGCCACTGGCCGCGATCAACAAGGAGTGGGGCGAGCTGACCATGAAGATCGGCATGGCCGCGATGAAGGACCGCGAGGAAGTGGGTGCCGCTTCGGTGGACTACCTGATGTACTCCGGCTACGCGTGCCTGGCCTACTTCTGGGCCGACATCGCCCGCCTGGCCGCCGAGAAACTGGCAGCCGGCACCAGCGAAGAGGCGTTCTACACCGCCAAGCTGCAGACCGCGCGCTTCTACTTCCAGCGCATCCTGCCGCGTACCCGCAGCCACGTCGCGGCGATCCTGTCCGGCGCCGACAACCTGATGGCGATGAAGGAAGAAGACTTCGGTCTGTCCATCTAAACTGGTTGGTTGTACCAAAAACCGCCTGCCCTCACCGGCAGGCGGTTTTTTTTCGCCCGGGTTTTTACACGAACCCCCTGTAGGAGCGGCCTTGTGCCGCGAAAGGGCCGCAAAGCGGCCCCGGCGATCTTTGTTTCAACGCTGAATCCTGGGGCCGCTGCGCAGCCCTTTCGCGGCACAAGGCCGCTCCTACACGGATCGCGCAAAATCAGGAATGTCGCATCCAGTAACGAGAAAGTCTCAAGCTTGGCCCCTGATCTGCCGTTAAAGCGGGCATCTGTATTCATCTATTCATGTGCACTGCCGATGAAGTAGGGGCACAATGCCATTATTGATCTGCCGGGTCGGAGATTACCCTTGTTTCGTCTATCCGCTGTACGCGCGAGCCACTTCCTGCCTTCGCTGATTCTGTTGCTGGCAGGGCTTGCGGCAGCCTATGTGAGGGACCTCAGCGTCTTCTTCACATCGCTGTTCAACGTTCTACCCACCTTGGTGCTGTTGCTGGGGGGCGCCTACTGCGCCGTGTACCGCCGCCAGCGCGAGCTGTTCCTGATGGTCACGGTGTACGTCGCCTATTTCCTGCTCGATACCCAGACCGATTACTACCGCGACAACGGCCGGGTCCGCGAGGATGCGGCGGTGATCTTCCACCTGGTGTGCCTGCTGCTGCCGGCGCTGTTCGGCCTGTACGGGGCGTGGCAGGAACGCACTCACCTGGCCCAGGACCTGCTGGCACGCTTCGCCGTGCTATTCGCCGTGAGCAGCGTGGCGGTGGCGCTGGAGCAGAGTTTTCCCGAGGCGCTGCTGGGCTGGCTGGCCGAGATCCGCTGGCCCGCGCTGCATGGTCAGTGGATGAGCCTGATCCAGCTGGCCTACCCCTTGTTCCTGGCGGTGTTCATCCTGCTGGTGGTGCAGTACCTGCGTGAGCCAAGGCCTTTGCATGCCGCGCAGATCATCGGCCTGATCGGCATCTTCTGGATGCTGCCCAAGACCTTCATCCTGCCGTTCACCCTGAACATCATGTGCAGCCAGGTGATGCTGATGATCGCCGCCGCGGTGTCCCACGAGGCCTACCAGATGGCCTTCCGCGACGAACTGACCGGCCTGCCCGGGCGGCGCGCCCTGAACGAGCGCATGCAGCGCCTGGGGCGCAACTATGTGATCGCCATGACCGACGTCGACCACTTCAAGAAATTCAACGACACCCACGGCCACGATGTCGGCGACCAGGTACTGCGCCTGGTCGCCAGCCGCCTGTCCAAGGTGACCGGCGGCGGGCGCGCCTACCGTTACGGTGGCGAGGAATTCGCCCTGGTATTCGCCGCCAAGACCGCCGAAGAGTGCCTGCCGCACCTGGAGGCGGTGCGCGAGATGATCGCCAACTACGCCATCCAGTTGCGTGACCAGAACAGCCGTCCGCAGGATGATTCCGCGGGTCGCCAGCGCCGTGTCGGAGGGGCCAATACCACGGTGTCGGTAACCATCAGCATCGGCGTGGCCGAGCGCCAGGCCGAGCACCGCAACCCCGACGAAGTGCTCAAGTCCGCCGACCAGGCGCTGTACAGCGCCAAGGGCGCGGGGCGCAACTGTGTCATGACCTTCGGCCAGCAGTCGCGGCGCGGCGCCGTGCGCATGGCGTGAATTTTCGTGTGACCATGTAAGACTATTCGGTCGCATGATGACCCTATGTCTCGTAAAAGTTGTTCGGTTACACTGCGGTCATCCCAGTGCCGCGGCCCCGACGGGCCGCTCCGACCCCGATAGCGAGAGGTTGTCATGGCTGAATATAAAGCGCCCCTGCGCGATATGCGCTTCGTCCTCAATGAAGTCTTCGACGTGGCCACGCTCTGGTCGCAACTGCCCGCCCTGGCCGAGGCCGTCGATGCGGACACGGCCATGGCCGTGCTGGAAGAGGCCGGCAAGGTCACCGGCAAGACCATCGCGCCGCTGAGCCGCGCCGCCGACGAAGAGGGCTGCCACTGGGACAACGGCTCGGTGCGTACCCCGGCAGGCTTCATCGAGGCCTACCAGACCTACGCCGAAGGGGGCTGGGTCGGCGTTGGCGGTGATCCGCTCTTCGGTGGCATGGGCATGCCCAAGGTCGTCTCGGCCCAGGTCGAGGAGATGGTCAACGCCTCGAGCCTGGCCTTCGGCCTGTACCCAATGCTGACCGCCGGCGCCTGCCTGTCGATCAACGCCCACGCCAGTGAAGCGCTCAAGGAACAGTACCTGCCGAACATGTACGCCGGCGTCTGGGCCGGTTCCATGTGCCTCACCGAACCCCACGCCGGTACCGACCTGGGTATCATCCGCACCAAGGCCGAACCCCAGGCTGACGGCAGCTACAAGGTCAGCGGCACCAAGATCTTCATCACCGGCGGCGAGCACGACCTCACCGAGAACATCATCCACCTGGTGCTGGCCAAGCTGCCGGATGCTCCGGCAGGCCCGAAAGGCATCTCGCTGTTCCTGGTGCCCAAGTTCCTGGTCAACCAGGACGGCAGCCTCGGCGCGCGCAACCCGGCCACTTGCGGCTCGATCGAGCACAAGATGGGCATCCAGGGCTCGGCCACCTGCGTGATGAACTTCGACGAAGCGGTCGGCTACATCGTCGGCGAGCCGAACAAGGGCCTGGCGGCCATGTTCACCATGATGAACTACGAGCGCCTGGGTGTCGGCATCCAGGGCCTGGCTTCGGCCGAGCGTTCTTACCAGAACGCCGTGGAGTACGCCCGCGACCGTCTGCAGAGCCGCGCCCCGACCGGCCCGCAGGCCAAGGACAAGGTGGCCGACCCGATCATCGTCCACCCGGACGTGCGCCGCATGCTGCTGACCATGAAGGCGCTGACCGAAGGCGGTCGCGCGTTCTCCACCTATGTGGCGATGCAGCTCGACAGCGCCAAGTACAGCGAAGACGCCGCGACCCGCAAGCGCAGCGAGGAGCTGGTGGCGCTGCTGACCCCGGTGGCCAAGGCCTTCCTCACCGACCTGGGCCTGGAGTGCACCGTGCATGGCCAGCAGGTCTTCGGTGGCCATGGCTACATCCGCGAATGGGGCCAGGAGCAGCTGGTGCGCGATGTGCGTATCACCCAGATCTACGAAGGCACCAACGGTATCCAGGCACTGGACCTGGTAGGCCGCAAGGTGGTGGCCAGCGGCGGCGCCTACTACACGCTGTTCGCCGACGAGATCCGCCAGTTCATCGCCACTGCCGGCGGCGAGCTGGGTGAATTCACCAAGCCGCTGGCGGCATCCCTTGACCAGCTCGATGAGCTGACCGCCTGGGTGCTGGACCAGGCCAAGGGCAACCCCAACGAAATCGGCGCGGCCTCGGTCGAGTACCTGCACGCATTCGGCTATGTCGCTTACGCCTACATGTGGGCATTGATGGCACGGGCGGCCAAGGCCGGTGAAGGGGATGCCGACTTCTACGGCGCCAAGCTGGGCACGGCACGGTTCTACTTCGCACGTTTGCTGCCACGGGTTCACTCGCTGGTGGCATCGGTGAAGGCGGGGAGCGAGTCGCTGTACCTGCTGGACGCTGCGCAGTTCTGACCATTTTTGGGGCTGCGTTGCAGCCCATCCGGCCGGTCCGACGCCTCGGCGAGGCCGCTCCTACAATGGGGATGCAATCCGTCTGTAGGGGCGGCCTTTTGTTTTATCAGGGCGGCGTGTTTGTGAATGGGCTGCTTTTGTAAGCTTTGGCTTACACGACGTGGTGACGTTTCGCCTCTTTCCTAAGATTGGATCCACGGTTACTCTTTCTTACATGGACGTAGCGCAGGACGCGCAATGGACAGAGCAGGACGCCTTACACGGAAGTAGCGCAGGAAGCGCGAAAAGCTAGAACAGGGACACGAAGGATTTCCTGCCAGGACGGCGGGATGATAGGGATGTCGAAGGGAAACAGTCTGGAAAACCCCGCTTAGGCGGGGTTTTCTTTGTGCGCGTGTTTTTCAGCCGAGCACGTCCAGAGGCGAGACGCCCAGCTGGCGCGGGTCGGCTTCTTCCTCCAGCAGGGTCCGCAGCAGCTCCACCGAAGCCTGCTGGCGCTGGGCATCGCGGAACACCAGGCCAACCTTCAGCGGCACCCGCGGCTCGCTCAGGGGCTTCCACAGCAGTTCCTGATCGTCCTGTGCGGCATCCTTGGCCCTGCCCGGCAGGATGGTTGCCAGCGCCGTGTGCGCCAGGCTGTCGAGGATCCCCGCCATGTTGTTCATCTCGGCCTGTACCTGGGGCCTGCGACCCTGGCTGGCCAGCTGCGCCTTCCAGATCTGGCGGATCTGGAACTCCTCGCCGAGCATCAGCATCGGCAGCTCCGCCGCCTGGCGGATCGAGACCTTCTTGAAGTCTTTGAGCGGGTGGGTCCTGGGGATCACCAGCTGCAGTTCATCCTCGTACAGCAGCAAACCATGCAGCCCGGGCTGGCGCGGCGGCAGGTAGCTGATGCCGATGTCCAGGCCGCCATTGAGCAGGCGCCGCTCGATCTCCGACCCCGACAGTTCATAGATCTGCACCACCAGATGCGGCTGGGCCTTGCGCACCCGTTCCAGCAACTGCGGCACCAGGCTTGGCCGCACGGTCTGCAGCACGCCGATGGCCAGGGTGCGCAGCGACTGGCCCTTGAAGTTGCCCATGGCTTCATGGGCCCGTTGCAGGCCGTCGAGCAGGGGCACGGCATGGTTGTACAGGGTGTGGGCGGCCAGCGTGGGCAGCAGGCGCTTGTTGCTGCGTTCGAACAGGCTCAGGTCGAGGCTGTGTTCCAGTTGGCGGATCTGCTGCGACAGTGCCGGCTGTGACAGTGACAGACGCTCGGCGGCACGGCCCACATGGCCCTCTTCGTAGACCGCGACGAAGTAACGCAGTTGGCGAAAATCCATAAGTGATACTTATCGAAAAAGCTGGAAAAACGAAATGGCCGGGAACCGACCGCAAGCCTAGTCTATCGCCGTATTCCAAAGGGTTACAGCGGCTATTCAGGCGATTGTTACCCCGGATGAAAAACACTTTTGATAGGCAAGGCAAAATATCCGATTCCGGCGCCAGACCGGAACCTTGACCGCCCACCCGTGATTGGCCGGAGCCCTGATGAACCTGTTCAACCTGCGCCGTTCGGCGCCCGCCGTCGCCGAGCCCAAGCGTGCTCCGGTGATCGAGCCGGCCGGCGCGCAGCTCTCCCGCGATCGGCTGATGCCCAGCACCGAGCGCGCGCCGCAGGTGTTCGTGCGTGGTCAGGGTTCCTGGCTGTGGGACAGCGAGGGGCACGCCTACCTGGACTTCACCCAGGGCTGCGCGGTCAACAGCCTGGGCCACAGCCCGAGCGTGCTGGTCAAGGCGCTGGGCAACCAGGCCCAGGCGCTGATCAATCCCGGCGCCGGCTATCACAGCCGCGGCCTGCTGAGCCTGGTCGAGCTATTGTGCCAGCGCACCGGCAGTGACCAGGCCTACCTGCTCAACAGCGGTGCAGAAGCCTGCGAGGGCGCGATCAAGCTGGCGCGCAAGTGGGGCCAGCTGCACCGCAACGGCGCCTATCACATCATCACCGCCAGCCAGGGCTGCCATGGTCGCACCCTGGGGGCCTTGTCGGCCTCCGACCCGCTGCCGTGCAACCGCTGCGAGCCCGGCCTGCCGGGCTTCAGCAAGGTGCCGTTCAACGACCTGGCGGCGCTGCACGCGGCGGTCGACTCGCGCACCGTGGCGATCATGCTCGAGCCGATCCAGGGAGAAGCCGGCGTGATTCCGGCCACCCGTGATTACCTCCAGGGTGTCGAGCGCCTGTGCCGTGAGCTGGGCATCCTGCTGATCCTCGATGAAGTACAGACAGGTGTAGGACGCTGCGGCGCCCTATTGGCAGAAGAGTCCTACGGCGTACGGGCCGACATCATCACCCTCGGCAAGGGCCTGGGCGGCGGCGTGCCCCTGGCGGCGCTACTGGCCCGTGGCCGCGCCTGCTGCGCCGAACCGGGCGAGCTGGAAGGCAGCCACCATGGCAACGCGCTGATGAGCGCCGCCGGGCTGGCCGTGTTGCAGACCGTGCTGGAGGCGGGCTTCTTCGAGCAGGTGCTGGACAGTGGCCGGCACCTGCGCGATGGCCTGAGCCGCCTGGCGGGTCGCTATGGCCAGGGCGAGGTGCGTGGCGAGGGGCTGCTGTGGGGCCTGCAACTGCGTGAAGACAGCGCGGCGCAACTGGTCGAGGCCGCGCTGCAGGAGGGCTTGCTGCTCAATGCGCCGCAGCCCGACGTGGTGCGGTTCTCGCCGGCGCTGACGGTGAGCAAGGGCAATATCGACGAGATGCTCCTGCGCCTGGCCCGGGCCTTCGCCCGCCTGCATGCCCAGCAGCACAACCGCCGCGAAGTGCCGGCCTGACCGGTTGCTCCGGCATACAGAATTTCAACGAACCGTCTGGCGTTCCTGCGCATCGCCCCTGGCCTGAAATACATGGCCCGGGGCGTTTTTTTTGCCCGGTGGAACCTCTGCCAGGCACGGCTAGTCTGTGTTGATACACCCTCAAGGAGCGCAGCACATGGACTTCATCCGCATCATCATCGCCATCATCCTGCCGCCGCTGGGCGTGTTCCTCCAGGTGGGGTTCGGTGGCGCGTTCTGGTTGAATATCCTGCTGACCTTGCTGGGCTATATCCCCGGGATCGTGCACGCGGTGTACATCATCGCCAAGCGCTAGGGGACACGCGGCCCCTGTAGGAGCGGCCTTGTGCCGCGAAAGGGCTGCAAAGCAGCCCCAGGTTCTCAGCGGTAAAGCAGATATCGCCGGGGCCGCTTCGCGGCCCTTTCGCGGCACAAGGCCGCTCCTACAGGGATGGCGTTGCCTGGCTTAGCAACCGGCAGTAGAACTTCCACTCCTCCTCGAGCGCATGCGCCAGGTTCGCCGCCTGGCGAAAGCCATGTCGCTCGCCCGCGTAGAAATGCCCCTCGGCCTCGATACCCTTGGCCTTGAGCGCTTCAAGCATGCTGCGGGTCTGCTCCGGCACCACCACCGCGTCCAGCTCACCCTGGAAGAAAATCACCGGCACCTTGATCTGCCCGGCGTGCAGCAGGGGCGTGCGCTGGCGATAACGCTCGGCATCGCGCCGGGGGTCGCCGATCAGCCAGTCCAGGTAGTCGCCTTCGAACTTGTGGGTGGCCCGGCCCAGCGCCTCGGGGTCGCTGACACCGTACAGGCTGGCGCCGCCGCGGAAGACGTCCCGGAAGGCCAGGGCGCAAAGGGTGGTGTAGCCGCCGGCGCTGCCGCCACGAATGAAGGCCTGATCAGGGTCGATCAGGCCCAGGCCGGCAAGATGGGCGACCGCCGCGCAGGCATCTTCCACATCACTCGCTCCCCAGTTCAGGTGCAGTGCCTGGCGGTAGGCGCGACCATAGCCGCTGCTGCCCCGGTAGTTGAGGTCGGCGACGGCAAAGCCGCGCTGGGTCCAGTACTGGATGCGCGGGTCGAGCACCGGGTAGCAGGCCGAAGTCGGGCCGCCGTGAATGAACACCACCAGCGGCGATGGCCCATCCGAGCCTTGCATGGCCGGGTAGAAGAATCCGTTGGCCTCGCCTTCGCCACTGGCGTAACGGATCGGCTGTGGGAGGCTGATGTCCTCGGCGGGCAGCACCTCGGCGCCACCTGCCAGCACCTGGACTTCGTGGCTGCGCCGGTCGATGGCGATCACGGCCGCTGGGCTGATCGGCGAGGCGGCTACGGCGTAGAGCTGTCCGTCATCCAGCGCCAGGCTACGGAAACGCGTGTACGCACTGGCATAACGCTCCACTTCGCCATCGGCGCGGCGCAGCCCCAGTTGCCCGAAACCGTCCTCGAACCAGCTGGCCAGATAGCTGACGGGGCCAAGGGCCAGCCAGGTGCTGGCGCCCAGTTGCCAGGGGGCGGCGGCATGGTCGGCGAGCGCGGCGGGCAGGCGTTGCCAGTGGCCGTCGAGTTCGCCCCAGGGCTGCCAGAAACCGTCGCGGTCGGACAGGCAATACAAGCGGCCTTGCTCATCGAAGCGTGGCTGTTGCAGCGATTCGTCCTGCCCGGCGATGCAGCGTGCCGGGCCCCAGGCGCCAGACGGTTCGCGTTCCCGGCACATCAGGCGGGTGACGGTCCAGGGTTGGGCCGGGCGGTCCCACTCGATCCAGGCCAGGCGTTCCCCATCGTGGCTCAGCGTGGGCGAGGCGTAGAAGTCGGCCCCTTCGGCCAGGATTTGTCGATGCTCCGGCGAGAGGCTCACCAGGCGATGCACGACCTGTTCGCCATGCTGCTCTTCGACGGCGAGCACCTGGCCGGCCTGCCACTGCACATCGCCATAGCGGCAGTCGTCGGCGTGGGTAAGCGGGCGCGGTGGGCTGCCATCCAGGGCCTGCAGGTAGACCTGTTGGTCCTTTTCGTTGACGAATACCAGCCCGTCGTCGCCCAGGCAGAAGCTGCCGCCACCGTACTCATAGACCCGGCTGCGCACACTGAATCCGTCCGGGGTCAGGCAGCGGGCCTGCTGATCGCGCCAGTGCCAGACCCGGCAGGCGCCATCGGCGGGGCGGAACTCGTTCCAGAACACACCTTGCGCGCCGACCTTGAGCTCGGCGAAGTCGGTGCCGGCGGCCACCGCCTGGGCGGCGCTGAACTCAGCCACGGGCGATGACATGGGAATTGCGCTCGTTGCGGAAGGTCATTTGTTCGATCTCCAGCGTTGCGTGTTCGGCCTCCTCGCGGGCCTTGAGGATGATGCCATGGTCCGGCGACTTGGCGCACACCGGGTCCGCCTTGCTGGCGTCGCCGGTGAGCATGAAGGCCTGGCAACGGCAGCCGCCGAAGTCCTTTTCCTTCTCGTCGCATGAGCGGCACGGTTCGGGCATCCAGTCATAGCCACGGAAGCGGTTGAAACCGAACGAGTCGTACCAGATATGCCGCAGGTCGTGGTCGCGCACATTGGGGAACTGCACCGGCAGCTGGCGCGCGCCATGGCAGGGCAACGCGGTGCCATCCGGCGTGATGGTCAGGAACAGGCTGCCCCAGCCGTTCATGCAGGCCTTGGGGCGCTCTTCGTAGTAGTCCGGGGTGACGAAGATCAGCTTGCACGGCTTGCCTTCGGCCTTGAGCTTGTCCCGGTACTCGTTGGTGATGCGCTCGGCCCTCTCCAGCTGGGCGCGGGTCGGCAGCAGGCCCAGGCGGTTGAGGTGCGCCCAGCCGTAGAACTGGCAGGTGGCCAGCTCTACGAAGTCGGCTTCAAGGGCCAGGCACAGCTCGATGATGCGGTCGATCTTGTCGATATTGTGCCGATGGGTGACGAAATTGAGCACCATCGGGTAGCCATGGGCCTTCACCGCCCGGGCCATCTCCAGCTTCTGCGCGAAGGCTTTCTTCGAGCCGGCCAGCAGGTTGTTCACCTGCTCGTCGCTGGCCTGGAAGCTGATCTGGATATGGTCCAGTCCGGCCTGCTTGAACGCGGCGATCTTCTGCTCGGTCAGGCCGATGCCGGAGGTGATCAGGTTGGTGTAGTAGCCCAGGCGCCGGGCTTCGCCGATCAGATCGGCGAGGTCCTGGCGCACCAGCGGCTCGCCGCCGGAAAAGCCGATCTGCGCGGCGCCCATCTCGCGGGCTTCGGCCATCACCTTGAACCACTGCTCGGTGCTCAGTTCCTTGCCTTGCTCGGCGAAGTCCAGCGGGTTGGAGCAGTACGGGCACTGCAGCGGGCAGCGGTAGGTGAGTTCGGCCAGCAGCCACAGCGGCAGGCCTACCGGTACCTCAGGCGAGGGTGATCCAGTGTTCGGCACGGGCCACCTCCATGAATTGCTCGATGTCGTCGGCGACTTCGGGCACACCGGGGAACTGCTGCTCGAGTTCGGCGATGATCAAAGCGACACTGCGCTGGCCATCGATGAGCCCGCCGATCAGCCCGGCGCTGTCGTTGAGCTTGATCATCCCCTCGGGGTACAGCAGCACATGGCCCTTCTGCGCCGGCTCGTACTGGAAACGGTAGCCGGGGCGCCAGGCGGGCACCTGTTGACGGTCGAAACTCATAGGGTGATCCCCTTGTGCCAGACCCGCTCGCGGGTGACGCTGTGATAGGGCGGGCGGTTCAGTTCATAGGCCATGCTCATGGCGTCGAGCATGCTCCACAGGATATCCAGCTTGAACTGCAGGATCTGCAGCATGCGTTCCTGCCCCTCGCGGGTGGTGTAGTGCTGCAGGGTGATCGCCAGGCCGTGCTCCACATCGCGCCGGGCCTGGCCCAGGCGGGTGCGGAAGTATTCGTAGCCGGCCGGGTCGATCCACGGATAGTGCTGCGGCCAGCTGTCCAGGCGCGACTGGTGGATCTGCGGGGCGAACAGCTCGGTCAGCGAGCTGCTGGCGGCTTCCTGCCAGCTGGCGCGGCGGGCGAAGTTGACATAGGCGTCGACCGCGAAACGCACGCCGGGCAGCACCAGCTCCTGGCTGCGCAGCTGGTCGGGGTCCAGGCCCACGGCCTGGCCGAGGCGCAACCAGGCCTCGATGCCGCCGTCCTCGCCGGGCGCGCCATCGTGGTCGAGCAGGCGCTGGATCCACTCGCGGCGCACTTCGCGGTCCGGGCAGTTGGCCAGGATCGCGGCATCCTTCATCGGGATGTTGACCTGGTAGTAAAAGCGGTTGGCCACCCAGCCCTGGATCTGCTCGCGGCTGGCGCGGCCTTCATACATCGCCACATGGTAGGGGTGATGGATGTGGTAGTAGGCGCCCTTGGCGCGCAGGGCCTGCTCGAACTCGGCAGGGGACAGGGGCATTGCATCGCTCATGGAGGGCTCCTGTGATGGTTCGTTGTACGTGGGAGCGGGCTTGACCCGCGATGGCGGCGTCAGCCTCACCATCGCTATCGCGGGGCAAGCCCGCTCCCACGTTGTGCAAGGGCTGCCCTTACAACTCGATGCTCATGCCATCGAAGGCGACTTCCACTCCGCGGCGGACCACTTCGGCACGCTCGGGCGAGTCCTCATCGAGGATCGGGTTGGTGTTGTTGATGTGGATAAGCACCTTGCGCTGGCGCGGGAAGCCATCCAGTACCTCGAGCATGCCGCCCGCGCCGTTCTGCGCCAGATGGCCCATCTCGCGGCCGGTGCGGGTGCCGACGCCGCGGCGCTGCATCTCATCATCCTCCCACAGGGTGCCGTCGACCAGCAGGCAGTCGGCGCCGTGCATCATCTCCAGCAGCTTGGCGTCGACCTGGCCCAGGCCCGGCGCGTAGAACAGCTTGCCGCCGGTGCGGGTGTCCTCCACCAGCAGCCCGAGGTTGTCGCCCGGGTGCGGGTCGAAGCGGTGCGGGGAGTAGGGCGGCGCGGCGCTGCGCAGGGGGAAGGGGGTGAGGCGCAGGTTCGGGCAGGCGTCGATGACGAAGCTGCCTTCGAGCTCGATGCGGTTCCACACCAGGCCGCCGTTCCAGTGGCTGAGCATGTTGAACAGCGGAAAACCGGTGGTCAGGTCCTGGTGGACCATGTCGGTGCACCACACCTGGTGCGGGCAGCCCTCGCGCAGGCTGAGCAGGCCGGTGGTGTGGTCGATCTGGCTGTCGAGCAGGACGATGGCGTCGATACCGGTGTCGCGCAGGGCGCGTGCCGGCTGCATCGGCGCGAACGCCTGGAGCTGTGCGCGGATGTCCGGCGAGGCATTGCACAGGATCCAGTGCTCGCCGTCGTCGGACAGGGCGATGGACGACTGGGTGCGCGCCGTGGCACGCAGGGTACCGTCACGGTAGCCCTTGCAGTTGGCGCAGTTGCAGTTCCACTGGGGGAACCCGCCACCGGCGGCGGAACCGAGGATCTGGATGTACATGGGTACTCTCTAGCCGGAAAGGTTAGCCCGAAAGCCGTATCGGAAAAACGCAAACGCCCCGGCGGGCCGAGGCGTCGAACCGCGCAGACGCTTAACGGTTGGCGAAGTACATGGTCACTTCGAAGCCGATACGCAGGTCAGTGTATGCAGGTTTGGTCCACATGGGCTTGCTCCTTCCGGATGGGGTTTGGGGTGGTCGGCTCACTATTGGGTACTCCCCGGAGAGAGAGGTTCCATTGGCCGAGATTGCGCTATCTTACAAGAAAAATTTGTACCGAAAGGTTAATTCTTCGAAAAGCGCCATTGCATTTGCGGTAACAATCCCGCCGTTTTTCATTGCCATTCGGCGTCCGGGGCGGTGGCGTTGGCCAGGCACAACCAACCGTGGCTGGCATCGAGCAACTGCTGGAGCAATTCGTCCAGAAGGCCTTGTTCGACATTGAGGATAGACCCTCGCATGCGCGACAGGTCGGCATTGTGTGTCGCGATATGTGCCTGCCAGGCCCATTGCGTAACATCGGCGTTGGCCATCGCTGTCTCGTCGAACTGATCGGCCAGCTGCGCTCGCGCCGCTGGGGCCAGTGCGACGCCCTGGCGCAGCAGGTCCAGCAGATGGCCGAGGATCTGTGCGTGGTCGGCGTGCGGCGATTGCACGCCGAACAGCAGCCCGGCGTAGCCTTCGATCTGACGAAAGGCGCTGAACACGGCGTAACCCAGCTGCAGCTCGACGCGCAGGCGCTGATAGAACGGGCCTTGCAGCACGTGGGCGAGCAGGCGACCGGCGGCCTGCAGATCAGCCGGCAGCGGACAGAACAGCAACAGCGCGGGCTCGCTGCCCGAAGTCGGGACCTGCTGCCAACGGCGTCCGAGGATCGGGCGCGCTGGCGAGGCGGCGATCGGTTGTCCCATGAGGTCTTGCAGTGCCGTGCCCAGGGCGCCCTGTTGGGCGGGGGTGAACCCTTGCGCCAATCCCTGCCAGCGTGCCTGCTGCCAGAGTGTGTCGAGCCGCGACTGGTCCAGGGTGCAGGCTGGCTGCGATTGACCCTCACCCTTCAGTAAGGCGTCCGGCAGTGCCTTCAGCAGGGCTCGGATCGGAATCAGCGGCGCTTCGGCTGCCGCTGGCGAGTGCCAATGCTTTCGGGTCGGCGCGCGCAGCAAGGTCAGGGCTTCCTGCGTGGCAATGATCACGGCCAGCGGATGCCCCGCCAGGCGCAACTGCCAGTACTCGCCAAGGGTCTCGAAGCCCAGTTGCAGCGCCGCCTGCGCGGCCCGCTCGCGCAGGGGTTGCAGGCTGTGTTGCAGAACGGCCTGCATGCGCTGACGCAGCGGCGAAGGAATGTGCCAACGCAGGTCGAGGGTCGCAAACTGGCGAGAGGGCGGCAGGCAGTCGCCGATATCGAGCCCTGCTGGCAACAGCGTACTGAGCGTGGGTAGTTCGGTTGCCAGCAGCGCTTCATCGGCAGGCAATTGCCAGTCTCCGACAGCCGAGAAAGGCAAGTCCCACAGCAGTGCGGCGAAGGCGTCCAGGCCTTGTGTCCCGAGCCCTGCGAAAGGCCGGCCGGCACTGTCGCGCTGGGCCAGTTCCAGTGCGCTGGCGGCCTGTTCATGGCGTTGCTGCAGGCGGGTGAAGCGATCGTTCAGTTGCTTGTGGTCCTGTTGCCGCAGAAAACCCAGCCAGCCGTGCAGCAGCTCCCGGGTCTTGTCCAGGCAGGCCTGGTCCGACAGCTGCAGCTGGACATGCCAGAGCAACTGCCCGGCATGGGCGTGGAGTTGTTGCGCCTTGCAGCCCTGCAGCCAGCCGCGCCGGCGCAAGGCGTCCAGCCAGCCGCCGGGCCGGCTGTCGGTGAGCTGGGCCAGCAGCAGTTCGAGCGCCTGTTCCGCGCCATCCGGCAGTCCGTCATGGGCGAACAGCAGGTCGTGGCGGTTGCCCCAGGCGTCTGGTTGGTGCAGCGGCGCGTCGAGCAAGGCGGGTGGCCGTTGCCGGGTGACGCTTTCGCCCTTGGCGAACAGCCCGCCGAACTGCCTGCCCAGGTGCGCCAGCTCTTCCAGCGGCTGCGGGCCGGCCAGGCTCAGGGTGAGTTGCCCGCCCTGGTAGAAGTCGTGGTGGAACTGCCTCAGTCCTTGCTGGAAGGCCTGGCTTTCCAGCGGCAGGCTATGACGGTTGCCAGCATGGAAGCCGCTCAGCGGATGGCGCGCCGACACCGACTGCAACAGGGCGAACTGACGCTGTGCCTCGGGGTTGCGCGACCAGGCGATGAACTCGGCATGGATCACCTCCCGCTCGCGGCGCTGGCGTTCGATGGCGAAGTCCGGCTCGGCGAGCATTTGGCACAGACGCTCCAGCCCACCAGCCAGCGCCACGGGGGGCACTTCGAAGAAGAAGTCGGTGGTGCGCTCGCGGGTGCTGGCGTTGACCTGGCCACCCAGGCCCTGGACGTAGCGCATCAGGCCGTCGTCCAGCGGAAAACGCCTGTTACCGAGGAAGAACAGGTGTTCGAGAAAGTGCGCCAGGCCCGGCCAGCGCGCTGGTGCGTCGTGGCTGCCGGCATGCACCCGCAGCGCAGCCGCCGCGCGCTTGAGGCGTGGCGCGTGGCGCAGGGTCAGGTGCAGGCCGTTGGCGAGGATGAGGTGGCGAATGGCATCGGACATGACGCCATGCTAGCGCGCAATGCCGAGGTTGTCTGTTCTGGCCTTTTCGCGGCACAAGGCCGCTCCTACAGGCGACCGCGCCCCCCTGTAGGAGCGGCCTTGTGCCGCGAAAGGGCTGCAAAGCAGCCCCGGCAGCTCCAAGCCGAGCGCCAATTCTCAACACCCTGAAAGGACTGGCTGTTAATGCAGATCCCGACGCAAGTCCGCCAGGTAGGGAAACGCCTCCCGCCCTTTCAATACCCGCTCACGCTGCAGGTCTGCCAATAACAGTCCTTCCTCATCCCCGCCCATCACCAGCACATCACCATCCGGCCCGACGATGCTGCTCTGCCCGCAATACCGGATCTCGCCCTCGCTGCCGCAGTAGTTGGCGTACACCAGATAACACTGGTTCTCCTGCGCCCGCGAGCGCACGGTCACCTGACAGACGAAGTCATAAGGCGCCATGTTCGCCGTCGGCACCAGGATCAGCTCGGCACCGTTCAGCGCCAGGCGCCGGGCGTTTTCCGGGAACTCGATGTCGTAGCAGATCAGCAGCCCGACCTTCCAGCCGTCCAGCTCGACCACCGGGAAGTGATCGGCGCCCGGGCTGAACATCGAGCGGTCCAGCTCGCCGAACAGGTGGGTCTTGCGGTAGTTGCACAGGCTGCGGCCATGGGCGTCGATCAGTTGCACGCTGTTGTGGATCGACCCGTCCTCGGCCCGCTCCGGATAGCCATAGACGATGGCGATCCGGTGCGCCTGGGCGATCTCGACGACGCTCATGGCCGAGGGGCCGTCCTCGGCCTCGGCCAGACGTTCCACCTGGTCCAGGCCGATGTTGTAGCCGCTGAGGAACATCTCCGGGCACACCAGCAACTGCGCGCCACGGGCGGCCGCCTGCTGGGCCTGGTGCTGCAGGCGCTCGAGGTTGCCGGGCACGTCCAACGGCTTGGGCGTGCCCTGGAACAGGGCGATGCGCATGGCGCTACTCCTACGCTCAGTCGGCCAGGGCGATCGGGCCGATCTCGTGGAACACATCGCCCGGGCCGGGGTTGTCCGGGTGGGTCTGGCCACCGAAGTGGTTGATGATACCCCACACCGCGTTCAGCGAAGTCTGCACCGCGCCTTCCACCCAGGCCGGGGTCCACGACACGTCGTCACCGGCGATGAAGATGCCGCGCTGTTCGGCGGGCATGTCCTGCTGCATGAAATGCGCGTACATGCGCTGGTTGTAGCGGTAGTGGCCCGGCAGCGCGCCCTTGAAGGCGCCGAGGAAGTGCGGGTCGGCCTCCCACGAGATGGTGATCGGGTCGCCGATGATATGCCCGGCGATATCGGTCTTGGGGTAGATCTTCTTCAGTGCGTCGAGGGCCAGTTGCACGCGCTTTTCGGTCGGGTGCGGCAGCATCTTCAGGGCGTCGCTCATCCAGGCGTAGGACAGGCAGATCACCCCTGGTTTGTCGTCGCCGTTGTCGAACAGGTAGGTGCCGCGGGTCAGGCGATCGGTGAGGGTCATGCTCATCAGGTCGCGGCCGGTTTCCGGGTCCTTGTCCTTCCAGAACGGCCGGTCGACCATGACGAAGGTCTTCGACGACTGCATGTAGCGGGTGCGGTCCAGGGCCATCCACATCTTCTGCGAGAACAGCGACTCCTCGCAGTCGATCTGGGTGGTCAGCAGCCAGCTCTGGCAGGTGGTGAGCACCGCCGCGTAATGGCGCACGTCGCCGTAGTTGTCGGTGACCGCCAGGCGGCCATCGGCGGCGCGGGCGATGCGCTTGACCCCGGTGCGTGGCGCGCCGCCGTGCAGGCCGCTGAGGCTGGTGCCGGCCGGCCAGTGGGCGCAACGTTCCGGTACATGGCGCCAGATGCCCTGCGGCACCTGCTCGACGCCGCCGACCACCAGGTGCTGGTGATCGTCGCAGTTGGTCATCACCACGCGGAAGATTTCCAGCATCGAGTTGGGGAAGTCCGAATCCCAGCCGCCGGTGCCGAAGCCGACCTGGCCGAACACTTCGCGGTGCTGGAAGCTCAGCTTGGCGAACGAGCGCGAGGTGGCGACGAAGTCATAGAAGGTGCGGTCGTCCCACAGTGGCACGAGCTTGTTCCACAGGTCCTTGAGGCGCGGCACGTCGCGGTCGCGGATGGCCTGCTGGATATCACCGAACTGCGCGCCGCTCTCCAGGGCGTCGGCCCAGGCCTCGGCCACTTCGTGGAACAGCTGCGGCAGGTCGGCGGATTTCTCGGCGTAGTAGGTCTGGCCTTCCAGGTCGATGACCGTGCTGCCCGATGCGGGGGTCAGCGGGTTGGGGAAGGGCTTGGTCTCCAGGCCCAGCTTGTCGACGTAGTGGTAGAACGCCGTGGACGACACCGGGAAGCGCATGCCACCCAGTTCGGCGACGATGCCGTCGGTGCCGTTGAACGCCTGCGAGCGCAGCCGGCCACCCAGCTTGGAGGCTTCATACACCACGGGCTTGAGGCCCAGCTTCATCAGCTCGTAGGCCGCCACCAGCCCGGCGATACCGCCACCGACGATCGCCACCTCTTCGCCATGGCGCTCCTTGGGAATGCTGCCCAGGCCGGCCGGGTGCTCCAGCCAGTCGTCGAAGGCGAAGGGGAAGTCGGGGCCGAAGATGGTGATGGGTTTCTTGCCGTCGGCGGGGTGGCGGTTTTTCTTGTTCATGTAATGACCTTGCCAGGGGCTGCGCAGGGGGCGGAGCCTGAGTATAGAGAATGCCTGGTGGCCATTTTATGAAGTGGGGTGCTCGTTATTAAGGTGCAGAGTGGCGTCGTTATGTGCTTTGTTTCGTCTTAATGATTCATATTTATTCAATACTGACGAATCAGCTCAGCGATGCCAGATGCTCGACGGTTTCAGGGTACTTCTGCACCAGTCGAATCAGCGCCACGGCCTGGGCGTTGGGCTTTGAGCGGCCCTGTTCCCAGCTCTCCAGGGTGCGGGCGTTGGTGCGCAGGTAAGCGGCAAACACCGCCCGGGACATGTTCAGGCGCTGGCGCAGTTCGGTCAGTTCGTTGGGGGCCAGCGGGGCAAGCTCCTCGAAGGTCACCTTGTGCGAGCGCAGGGTCAGTTTGCCGGCGCGCTCATCGGCGAGGGCGTCGAAGCCTTCGGTGAGTTCAGTGAAGATGTTGCGTGGCATTGGTGGCTCCTGCTTTTCAGGTGCGCCATGTTGCCATTTCTGTACGTGATCTACGTATAGAAAATTACTTTCAAGTTGTTTCATTTGGCGGGTTCCCAAGTCTTGAGGCGAGATACATACCTTGTGGGAGCGGGCTTGCCCCGCGAATTGGGCCGCATAGTGATTATCGGGTTATGGCACGGGCTCCGCCCGTGATCGCGGGGCAAGCCCGCTCCCACAAAGTCTACGTCGCGCTGGAGAGAATCAGCTTGGTCCTACAGAGACATGTAATAACAGGAAGTATCCTACGAGCCATGTAGCCTCGGTCTGGCAGTTTGGGAGAACCCTTCGCGGTTAACTTCAGCCGGTCACCGCCTATTCGGTGAGCGGGCGTGAGAACCCTCTTCCAACTTGAGCGCCGAGGCATGCGTTATGGCAGCCTTGCGCGGGCAGGCTTTTGCCTGGCCGGTTTCCAAGTTGGCCGGATTCTCACCCCGCGTACGGCTGCCACCCAATTCCCGTGAGAAGGATGCAGATGGCAGTAATCCCTGGCTCAACTTGGATACTGCGCTATGAAAAAGATCGTCCCCGACCCACCCCTTTCCCTGAACCCAACCACCGAGCAGTCCTTCTGCTCCTGCCAGTCCAGTCATCCCCCCATCTTCACCGTGCGCCCCGGCGTCGATGCCGCCGACGCCCTGGTCCACGCCAGCATGCTGGCCCGGGCCATCCAGGAAATCGCCGACGACTACGCCCAGCACCATGCCCCCGAGGCGGGGAGGGCGATGATCTGGTCGATCCTGCATTCGGCGGAAACGGTGCGCGCGCTGCTGGAAGGGCTGCTCGACGCGATGGAGGCCTGAGGGCCGGGCGCCGCGGTCAGCCCGGCTGGCCGCGGTCCACCTTGCTGCTGAGGATGATCGACGTGGTGGTCTTCTCCACCCCGTCGAGGCTGCCGATCAGGTCGAGCAACTGGTCCAGTTGCTCCGGCGAGTCGCTGAGCAGCCAGGCCACGTAGTCGAACTCGCCACTGACCGCGCACAACTGCTGGACCTGCCCCATGGCGCTGAGGTGGCGCACGATGTCCTTGCCCGAGCGCGGCTGCGCCTTGATCCCCACGTACGCCTGCAGGCCGCCGCCGATCAGGCGCTGGCCCAGGCGCACGCCATAGCCGGTGATCACCTTGTTGCGCTCCAGGCGCTCGAGCCGCGAGTTCACCGTGGTGCGGGCGATGCCCAGCTGGCGGGCGAGGGTGGCGACGCTTTCGCGGGCATTGATCTGCAGCAGCGCGATCAACTGGCGATCGATGGCGTCAAGGGCGATGGAGGAGGTGGCCGGCATGGTAGGTCTCTTTTGTCGAGCTGCTAGCCTATGCAAGCGCGACCGCTTCGCGCAAGGCGTACAAAGGTGTCCGGGGCTGGCATTGCGCCGACAAGACGGTACGATGGCAGGCCGCTGCCATCGGGCAGCCTGGACCATGGCAGGAGTGATTGACCCATGAAGTTCAAGGACTGGTACTGGCGGCGATGGATTCGCCAACACGGTTGCAAGGTGAGCACAGGCATTTCCAAGTTCGGCAAGCGGGCGAAGCTGGCGCTCGAAGCCGAAGTGCGCATGGGCGATGTGGCGGTCAGCGCCGCCACCCTCGACGTCGCGATCGGGGCTCATACCTATATCCGCAGCGGCGGTTCGCTGCAGGTGGTCGAATCGATCGGGCGTTACTGCTCCATTGGCAGCGCGGTGGTCATCGGCCAGGAAAAATACGCTCACCCCACCGATTGGCTGAGTTCGCACCCTTTCCAGTTCACCGGCACCCAGTGGCAATACGAACCGCCGAGCACACCGGCACGTATCGGTCACGACGTGTGGATCGGCGAAGGCGCGATGATCATGGAAGGCGTCGAGGTGGGCACGGGCGCAATCATTGCCACCCGCGCCCTGGTCACCCGGGACGTACCGCCCTACGCCGTGGTGGCGGGCTTTCCGGCCAAGGTCGTGCGTTATCGATACCCGGAAGCGATGATCGAGCGCTTGCTCGCATCGCGCTGGTGGGAGCGCGATACCCGGCAGTTGCTGGAGCTGCCGCTGCATGACCCTGCCGCCTGTCTTGATCGGATCAGCGGGCTCGGTGAGGCAAGTTACGCGAGGATCGAGATTTCGCGGCGTGGCTGCAAGGTGCTGACGTCGGCTTGAATTGCCGAGAATCTGTCACGACCGGGGCTGCTGCGCAGCCCTGATCGGATTTGATCAACGTGACGCACTGGTCTGCGCCGTGGCGCAAGGCGACTTCAGGCCAGCAGTCATGCTCTCGACGTTGTCGAGCATCTGGTTGCCTTTGTTGACCTTCTGCGCGTTCTCCGCAAGCTGCATGCGTTGGTCATAGGTGGCTGAAGTGCCATTCATGCTGTTCTTGGTTTCGAGCACGGAGTTGGCGATGCTGAGCAGGCTGCGGCCGGTGGAGATCAGGTTGTCGGTCGCACTGGGCGTGCACGGGGCGTTGCCGCCGGCCATCTGGCTGGGCTGCTGGCCCTGGTTGTAGGAGCCCGGTGCCACGCAACCTGCGAGCGTGGCCAGCATCGGTACAACGAGCAGGGCCCCAAGCGTTCCTTGGATGTTCATGTGACGTTCCCTCGATCACTGGGCTCCGACCCGGTGCCGAAGCGATGGAGGGATTCTAGAAACGCGGCAGTAATGGCGAAATAGAACGGGTGTGCTAAAGGCACTTTGCCGCTGGTCAGCGCGACCCGAGCTACAAATCCAGGGGAAGCTGGGCACTGTACCGCCCGTGTATTGTTTTTTGTACCGCGGAGCGGCCAGGTTTTTCGGCCATGACGTTGTTCTCCTGGTGAAAATGTGATCAAGGTTGTTGCAAGGTGGCAATTACATACCTAAGATCCCCGCCTTCTCTCACCCGACAGCAAAGGAGGTACATCATGCAACAGTTGATCACCCTTTGCAGGTCGCGCCTGGCTTGAACGCATTCGCCGCTACTCGTTAGCGGTACCGCAACGCCCGGCCTCTGGCCTGCCAATCCGAACATCTTTTTGTTTCAACCCATCAGGATTGGACTATGGGCACTTGCATTCGCAATTTGTCCGACGGCGCCGTATTGGTCGCCGCGGACGACACCTGGATCGAAGGAAAAGCGATCCAACAACTCGAAACCACCGCTCGCCTAGGGGGCATGCATCGGGTGGCCGGCATGCCGGACCTGCATCCGGGGCGTGGCTATCCGGTCGGCGCGGCATTCTTTTCCGTGGGGCGTTTGTACCCGGCGCTGGTCGGCAATGACATCGGCTGTGGCATGGCGCTGTGGCGCACGGACATCCCGACCGCCAAGCTGCATCTGGACAAGCTGGAGAAACGCCTTGGCAACCTCGACCTGCCGCTCGACGAGACGTGGCAGGAGGCCGTCGCCAGCTTCGGTTTGCCTGCCACGGGGCACGAGCGTTCTCTAGGCACCATTGGTGGTGGTAACCACTTCGCCGAGCTGCAGCAACTCGATGAAAGCTACGACGATACGGCCCTGGCAGCCTTGAGCATCGAGCGCAAACACCTGCTGTTGCTGGTGCACAGCGGCTCGCGTGGTTTGGGCGAGGCGATCTTGCGTGAGCAGGTCGACCTGTTCGGTCATCACGGACTGGAGGCGGGCAGCGAGGCCAGCACTCATTACCTGGGCCGGCACGACGGCGCGCTGCGTTTTGCCGAAGCCAACCGTCAGTTGATTGCCCGGCGCATGCTCGACCGCTTGCGTGCCGATGGCGATGTACTGCTCGACATCAACCACAACCTGGTGTCGCCAGCGCAGGTCGACGGGCTCGATGGTTGGCTGCATCGCAAAGGCGCCACACCGTCGGATCAGGGGGCGGTGGTGATCCCTGGTTCGCGCGGCGACTACAGCTACTTGGTACAGCCGATCGCCGACGAGCGCAGCCTGTTGTCCCTGGCCCATGGCGCCGGACGCAAATGGATGCGCAGCGAGTGCAAGGACCGCCTCGCCTCGCGCTACAGCGTCGAGCAACTGAGTCGTACGGCACTAGGCAGCCGCGTGATCTGCGCCGACCGGGCGCTGATCTACGAGGAAGCGCCGGAGGCCTACAAGGCTATCGACTCGGTGGTGGGTGCCTTGCGTGAAGCGGGGTTGGTTCGCGTGCTGGCACGACTGAAACCGGTGCTCACCTACAAGACGCGCGGAGGGTGCTGCTGATGATCCTGCTGCAACTCTCGGCGGCTCAGGGGCCGGAAGAATGTGCCCTGGCAGTGGCCAAGGCATTGCTCAGGCTGCAGGCCGAAGCGGATGCCCAGGCCGTGGCGGTTCGGATACTCGAAGAAGAATCGGGGCCGCGGCGCGGTACCTTGCGCTCGGTGTTGCTGGCACTGGATGGTGAGCAGGCCGAGCGCCTGGCGGATCACTGGACGGGCTCGCTGCAATGGACGTGCAGCAGTCCGTACCGGCCGGGGCATGCGCGCAAGAACTGGTTCTTTGGGGGCGCACGGTTTGCGCCACCGGCACCGGAACTGGCGAGCGAGATCCACTTCGAGACCTTGCGTTCGTCCGGGCCGGGTGGCCAGCATGTCAACACCACCGACTCGGCAGTGCGCGCCACGCACCTGGCCAGCGGCGTCAGCGTCAAGGTACAGAGCGAGCGTAGCCAGCACGCCAACAAACGCTTGGCGCTGCTGCTCATCGGTCAACGCCTGGCGCAGCAGGCAGAGCAGGTCGACAGCGAACTGCGCGCGGAGCGGCGGTTGTTCCATCACCGCATCGAGCGTGGCAATCCCCGTCGGGTGTTTCGTGGCGAGCGCTTCGAGCCGGCTGACGAGTAGATTGTGTGCGAGACCATAGGACTGTATCTGAGGTGGTCCCGCCAAAAACGCAAAAGCCGCGCATCGCGCGGCTTTCTGTTTGGTGGGCCCACACGGACTCGAACCGTGGACCAAAGGATTATGAGTCCTCTGCTCTAACCAACTGAGCTATAGGCCCTCAGCAGGTGCGCAGGATTATAACGAGGGTTTCGATAGCGTGCCATCCGAAAGATCCGTTTGTGCTATGCGAAGAAAGGTCGCCGCGAACTCCTCCGGCGGCAGCGGCAGGCTGACGATGTAGCCCTGGATCTGCTCGCAGCCTTCGCCGGCCAGGAAGCGCTGCTGCGCCTGGTTTTCCACGCCTTCGGCAATGATCGTCAGCTGCATGCTGCGGCCCAGGGCGATGATGGCGCGGGCGATGGCGGCGTCGTGGGGATCATCGGGCAGGCCGCGGATGAACGACTGGTCGATCTTGAGGATGTCCAGCGGCAGGCGCTTTAGGTAGCTGAGCGAGGAGTAGCCGGTGCCGAAGTCGTCGATGGCCAGCTGCACGCCCAGCAACTTGAGCTGGTGCAGCACGCTCAGCGCTTCCTCGGCCTGGCTCATGATGAAGTTCTCGGTGATCTCCAGCTGCAGGTCGCCGGCCTTGAGCTGGTAGCTGCGCAGCAGCTGTTCGATGCGCCGGGCCAGGCTAGGCTGGCGCAGCTGGGCGCCGGCCAGGTTGATCGAGAGCGGGCCGAAGGCGTGGTAGGCCTTCTTCCAGGCGTGCATCTGTCGGCAGGCCTGCTCCAGCACCCAGTCGCCGAGCTGCAGGATGGTTCCATTCTCCTCGGCCAGGTGGATGAACTGCTCGGGCGGCACTTCGCCGAACGTGGGGTGGGTCCAGCGGACCAGCGCCTCGGCGCCGACCAGGTTCTGGGTCTTGAGGCTGAACTTGGGCTGGTAGCACAGGCTCAGCTCGTTGCGCTCGATGGCGCGGCGCAACTCGTGTTCGAGGGCGATGCGTTCGCTGGCCTGGGTGGTGAGCTCGCGGGTGTAGGCCTCGACGCGGTTTCGGCCCTTGGCCTTGGAGCGGTACATCGCGGCGTCGGCGTTGCGGATCAGGCTGGCGACATCGGTGCCGTCCTGCGGGTACAGGCTGATGCCGATGCTGGCGCTGGTGAAGAACTCGTGCTCGCCGGCCTGGAACGGCGCGTGGAAGCCGGCCAGCAGCTTGTTGGCGATGGCGCTGGCATCACTGGGCTTGTGCAGGCCGGGCAGGAGGATGATGAACTCGTCGCCGCCCAGGCGGGCCACGGTGTCCACGTCGCGCACCTGCTCCTTGAGGCGCTGGGCGATGCCCTTGAGCAGCAGGTCGCCCACCGGGTGGCCGAGGCTGTCGTTGATGTGCTTGAAGCGGTCGAGGTCGAGGAACAGCACCGCGCCCTGGCGATTGGATATCTGGGCGCAGTTCAGCGCGGCCTGCAGGCGACTTTCGAACAGGGCGCGGTTGGGCAGGCCGGTGAGCGGGTCGTGGTGGGCCTGGTAGTCGAGCTTGGCCTGGGCGTGCTTGAGGCTGGAGATGTCGGCGAACACGGCGACGAAGTGGGTGATCTCGCGCTCGTGGTTGCGCACGGCGCTGATGGTCAGCCAGCCGGGGTACAGCTCGCCGTTCTTGCGTTTGTTGAAGATCTCGCCCTGCCAGTGGCCCTCGGCGGTCAGCTGGTGCCACATGGCAACGTAGAAGGCACTGTCGTGCTGGCCGGAGGCGAGCAGGCGCGGGGTCTGGCCAAGGGCTTCGATCTCGCTGTAGCCGGTGATCTCGCTGAAGGCGCGGTTGACCGCGCTGATGCGCTGGTCGGTGTCGGTTATCAGCACGCCTTCGGCGGTGTTCTCGAACACCGTGGCGGCCAGTTGCAGCTTCTCCTGCATCAGGTGGCGCTCGGTAATGTCGCGGGCGATGGTCAGCATGCAGTCGACGCCGCCGATCGGCAGTGGCCGGGCGGACAGCTCGCAGAGGCGGATCTGTCCGTCGCTGCGGCGGATATGGCAGCTGAAGTCGCGCACGAAGCCATCGCGCTGTAGTTGATCGACCAGGCGCTGGCGTTCTCCGAGGTCGACCCAGATACCGAGGTCCAGCGAGGTCTGGTCAACCGTCGTGCTGACATCGTAGCCGGTCAGGCGGCAGAAGCCTTCGTTGACCTCCAGCAGCAGGCCGTCGCTCTGGCGCGACAGCAGCAGCCCGTCGGGGGAGGCGTGGAAGGCCTTGGCGAACTTCTCCTCGGAGGTCTGCAGTTGCTGCTGGGTTTCCTTGAGCTGGCTGATGTCGCGGATCGCCACCACCAGTGCCGGCATGCTGTCCAGTTCGAAGGTTTCGGCCGAGGTCAGGCCGGTGAACAGCTCGCCGTTGTTGCGCCGGAAGGTCATTTCCAGGTTGCGGATGCCGCCGCGGTGCAGGCGTTCGAGCAATGCCGGGCCGGTGCCGGCCACACCCCACAAGCCGAGCTCGGTGGCGGTGCGGCCGATCACTTGCGCAGGATTCAGGCCGATCAGCTCCTCGAACGCTTCGTTGACCTCCAGCAGGCAGCCGTCGCTGTGCCGGGCGATGATCAGGATGTCCGGGCATTGCTGGAACACCGAGGCGAACTTCTGCTCCGACAGGCGCAGGGCATCCTCGGTATGCTTGGTCTCGCTGATGTCGATCATCAGCCCGCGCATCAGCGACTTGTGGCCGTGCTCGATCATGCTGACGATATTGCGCACCCACAGGGTATGGCCGTCGGCGCGGATCACCCGGTAGTCGAGGCTGTGATCGCGTCCGGCCGCCGTTTCACTGTCGCAGTAGGCCTGCGCCCAGAGGGCATCCTCCGGGTGCAGGATGCTGCGCCAGAAGCCGGGCTTGAGCCACTCGCCCGTGGGGTAACCGAGCAGGTCCTCGGCGTGGGGCGAGACATAGCTGTAGCTGAAGTCGTTGGCATCGGCCTCCCAGGCCACCGCCGACAGGCTCTCGATCAGGCCGCGGTAGTGGTACTCGCTGCTGCGCAGCTCCTGTTCCAGGGCGATACGCCGGGAAATCTCCGAACTCAGGCGGCGGTTGATGCGGATCACCACCGCCAGGATGGCCATCAGCACCAGCACCGCCGGCAGGCCATAGAGCAGTACATCGTGCCAGAAGGTCCGCTGATCGACGACGTTGCCCACCCAGCGTTGCTGGATGTGGCTGACTTCACTGCTGCTCATGTCGGCCATCACCTTGTCGAGGATGCCGACCAGCACCTTTTGCTGACGGGGCACGGCCATGGCCAGCTGGTAGCGGTAAGGGGTCTCGCCGCTGACGTACAGGCCGTCCAGCTTTAGCTGACGCAGGCTCCAGATGCTCGAGGCGAGGTCGCCGACCACTGCGTCGACCTCGTCGGTGGCCAGTGCCTGCAGGGTCGAGCTGACGTTGGGCATGGCCACCAGGTTGAGGTCCGGGTGGTGGGTACGCAGCAGTTCGTGAGGGGCGTAGTTCTCCACCACGGCGATCTTCAGGCCGTAAAGGTCCTTGAGGTTGCGCGGTTGCGCGCCGCCGGAATGGGCGAGGATGACGATCGGGAAGTCCAGGTAGGGGCGGGTGAAGGCCAGGTAGTTCTGGCGCTCCGGGGTGGACATGATCCCGGGGAGCAGGTCGAGGCGGTTGCTGCGCGCCTGTTCGAGCACTTCGGTCCAGCTGCTGGGCTCTATCGGCTTGAGGGTGATCCCCAGGCGTTCCTGGATCAGGGCGATGTAATCGGCGGCCAATCCCTGGTAGCGACCTTCCTGGTCGCGGAATTCGAACGGCGGCCATGAAGCATCGACGCCCAGGCGCAGCTGTGGGTGGGCGCTGAGCCAGGCTTGTTCCTCGTCGGTCAGGGTCAGGGCGCCGGCCGTTGTGTTCCAGGCGAGCAGGAGCAGCAACAGGAAGGCCGGCATCATGGGCATAGCGGCCTCTCGATCAGGGGGACTGATTCGAGTGTAGACGGGCATCTCGCCCGCTGGGTAGACAGTGGCAACGACCTTCTGTCACATAAGAAAAACCCCGGCCTGGGCCGGGGTTCGTCTTTACTCGTCGAGGAAGGAGCGCAGATGCTCGCTTCGCGTCGGGTGGCGCAGCTTGCGCAGCGCCTTGGCTTCGATCTGACGGATCCGCTCGCGGGTCACGTCGAACTGCTTGCCTACCTCTTCGAGGGTGTGGTCGGTGTTCATGTCGATGCCGAAACGCATGCGCAGCACCTTGGCTTCGCGCGCGGTCAGGCCCGAGAGCACGTCACGGGTCGCTTCCTTGAGGCTTTCGACCGTGGCCACGTCGATCGGGGACTGCATGGTCGAGTCCTCGATGAAGTCGCCCAGGTGCGAATCTTCGTCGTCACCGATCGGGGTCTCCATGGAGATCGGCTCTTTGGCGATCTTCAACACCTTGCGGATCTTGTCCTCAGGCATCTCCATGCGTTCGCCCAGCTCTTCCGGGGTCGGTTCGCGACCCATTTCCTGCAGCATCTGCCGGGAAATACGGTTGAGCTTGTTGATCGTCTCGATCATGTGCACCGGGATACGGATGGTGCGCGCCTGGTCGGCGATCGAGCGGGTGATCGCCTGGCGGATCCACCAGGTGGCGTAGGTCGAGAACTTGTAGCCGCGACGGTATTCGAACTTGTCCACCGCCTTCATCAGGCCGATGTTGCCTTCCTGGATCAGGTCGAGGAACTGCAGGCCGCGGTTGGTGTACTTCTTGGCGATCGAGATCACCAGACGCAGGTTCGCCTCGACCATTTCCTTCTTGGCGCGGCGGGCCTTGGCTTCGCCGATGGACATGCGGCGGTTGATGTCCTTGATCTCGACAACGGTCAGGCCGGTCTCGGTCTCGAGGTCGATCAACTTCTGCTGGCAGGCGACGATGGCGGCGTCCTTTTCACCCAGGGCGGCGGCCCATTTGGTGTTGCGCTTGGCCAGGTCACCGGACCAGGTCTGGTCGGTTTCGTTGCTCGGGAACAGGCGCAGGAAGTCGGCGCGCGGCATGCGCGCGTCACGCACGCACAGTTGCATGATGGCGCGTTCTTGCTGGCGCAGGCGGTCAAGGGCGCCGCGTACACGCTCGACCAGTACGTCGAACTGCTTCGGTACCAGCTTGATCGGCATGAACAGGTCAGCCAGGGCCTGCATGGCGCCGATGCTGTCCTTGTGGCCTCGACCGTGCTTCTTCAGCACCTTGAGGGTGTCGACCAGCTGATCCTTGACCGCACCGAAGCGCTGCGCGGCAACGACCGGATCCGGACCGCTTTCGGTCTCTTCCTCGTCATCGCTGCTTTCAGCGTTTTCGTCGTCGTCGTCTTCTTCTTCCTTCGCAGCGGCGGCCTTGGCACCTGGAATCGGTACTTCTTCGGTCGGCGCGGCGATGTTGTCGTCAGGGTCGATATAACCGCTGAGGACATCGGACAGACGGCCGCCTTCGACGGTGACGCGGTCGTATTCGCTGATGATGTAGTCGACGGTGCCCGGGAAGTGAGCGATGGCGCCCATGACTTCACGGATGCCTTCCTCGATACGCTTGGCGATTTCGATCTCGCCTTCGCGGGTCAGCAGCTCGACGGTACCCATTTCGCGCATGTACATGCGCACCGGGTCGGTCGTGCGGCCGATATCGGTCTCTACTGCCGCCAACGCTGCGGCGGCTTCTTCGGCTGCGGCTTCGTCGGTGTCGGCTTCCGCCAACAACAGGGCATCCGCATCCGGAGCACTCTCGAATACGTTGATCCCCATGTCGTTGATCATGCGGATGATGTCTTCCACCTGTTCCGGATCTGAAATATCCTCAGGCAGGTGGTCGTTGACCTCCGCGTAAGTCAGGTAGCCCTGCTCACGACCGCGGGTGATCAACTCTTTGATACGAGATTGCTGTTGCGCTTTTCCGGACATAACACCCTATCCACTGAAGGTCTTGGCGGGCAAAAAACAAGCCGAGGATTATACCCGAACCTGGACCTCACGCGCCAGATGAGGTCGGGTTTTGTGCGGGAACATTGCGGCTCAGCAAGGCGAGCAGCTGAGATTTTTCCTCTGTGCTCAGTTCGCTTAGACGCGCTTTCCTGAGCAGATGTTCCAGGCTGCGCTCGCGTTGGCGAGCGGACAAACTAGTTATAGTGTCGAAAAACTGTTGTTCAAGGTTGTCGGCATCGATCAACCACTCCTTTTCTGCCAGGGCGCGCAACAGGCGGCCCTGTTCGGTGCCGTGCCAGCGTGCGATCAGCTGCATAGAGCTTAGCTTAGGATTCTTCTGCGCGGCCTCGATCAGTGCCACCAGCAGTTGGCTGTACAATTGTTCTTCGTCGGCGAAGTGACTGGCGTCCTCGACCTTGCCGGCCAGCAACGGGTGGTGCAGCAGGGTGCGCAGGGCCGACAGCGTCGGCGGCTCGACCGGCGCCGGTACCCGTGGCGGGGCTTCGCCGCGCTGGCCGTCGCGTTGCCAGGGCTTGCCGCCTTTCTTGTCCCACGGCTTACCGTCCCATTGTTTCTTGCCGCCGCCCTTGTTCGGCGTCCAGGGGCGTTGCTCCTGTTGCGCCGGGGCGTAGTCGGGCTGGTAGTGCAGGTCGCCATGGTCCGGCGTGTAGCTGGCCATTGCGTCGTAGTCGTAGCCGGGGTCGTAATCCGGCACGCTGGGCGTCGGCGCGCTCTGCGCCAACTGCTCCATCTGTTGCGGGTCGAGGCCGGTGATGTCCTTCAGGCGGTTGCGCATCAACTGGCGCAGGTTGGCTCCCGGCACCTTTTCGATCAGTGGTGCGGCGAGGGTGACCATGTGCGCCTTGCCTTCCAGCGAGCGCGGGTCGGCCTCGTTGCTCAACTGTTCGAAGAAGTAGTCGGCCAGCGGCTGGGCGTGCTGGTTGATACGGGCCTGGAAGGCGTCGGTGCCTTCGGCGCGTACCAGGCTGTCCGGATCCTCACCTTCGGGCAGGAACAGGAAGCGCGCACGGCGGCCGTCCTGCAGGCTCGACAGGGTTGCCTCCAGGGCGCGCCAGGCAGCCTTGCGTCCGGCCTGGTCGCCGTCGAAGCAGAACAGCACGCTGGGCACCACGCGGAACAGGCGCTTGAGGTGCTCCTCGCTGGTGGACGTGCCGAGGGTGGCCACCGCGTTGCGCAGGCCCTGCTGGGCCAGGGCGATGACGTCCATGTAGCCCTCGACCACGATGATCTCGTCGAGGTTGCGGTTGTGCTTGCGTGCCTCGTACAGGCCGTACAGTTCCTGGCCCTTGTGGAACACCGGGGTTTCCGGGGAGTTCAGGTACTTGGGCTTGTCGTCGCCCAGTACCCGGCCGCCGAAGGCGATGACCCGGCCACGGCTGTCGCGGATCGGGAACATCACCCGGTCGCGGAAGCGGTCGTAGCGCTTGCCGCTTTCGGCATTCTCGATCAGCAGGCCTGCGTCGATCATCACTTTCTGCTGCAGCGAGTCGGCGCCCAGGTGCTTGAGCAGGTTGTCCCAGCCCGGCGGGGCGAAGCCCAGGCCGAAGTCGCGGGCGATCTCGCCGGACAGGCCGCGGCCCTTGAGGTAGTCCACCGCCGCCTTGCGGGTGGCGTGGCCGCGCAGGGCCTGGCGGTAGAACTCGCTGGCCGCTTCCAGCAGCGGGTATAGCGGTGAATCGGTTGGCTGGCGCGGCTTCTGTCCGCGACGGCCTTCTTCCCGGGGTACTTCCATGCCGGCCGCGCGGGCCAGTTCCTCGACCGCCTGGGGGAAGTCCAGGTTGTCGTGGTCCATGATGAAGCCAAGCGCGTTGCCGCCGGCGCCGCAGCCGAAGCAGTAGTAGAACTGCTTGTCGGGGCTGACGGTGAAGGAGGGGCTCTTTTCCTTGTGGAACGGGCAGCAGGCGGACAGGTTCTTGCCGGTCTTCTTCAGCTGGACGCGCGAACTCACCACATCGACGATGTCGGTGCGGTTGAGAAGGTCATCGATGAAGCTCTGGGGAATCAGCCCGGCCATGGCAGTCTCGTCATCTGGCAGCTGGCAAGTCTAAACGCTTGTGCGCGGGTTTGGCGTGGGGTATCTAGCAGGAAGAGGAGTGTGCTCGTCACCAGCCCATGAAGGGCTCGTCAGAAAGGACGTGCACGCCTGGTCAAGGACCAGTTCTGACGCGTTGATGCAGGTTGCCCATGGCTTTTGCCGGGGCACCCAAGGCGCATGGCCAAGGGTTTGAAGCGACCGCTGCCATCAGCCCGGCACGAGGCCGGGCATGGCAGAAGCTTTGCGTAGAACGGCTGTACTTAGTACAGACGAACGGCGCGGCGCTGTTCGCGCTGAACCTTCTTGGCGTGACGCTTTACAGCGGCAGCGGCTTTGCGCTTGCGCTCGGCGGTCGGCTTCTCGTAAAACTCGCGGCTACGAACTTCAGCCAGTACACCGGCTTTTTCGCAGGAGCGCTTGAAACGACGCAGAGCTACGTCGAAGGGTTCGTTCTCTTTAACTTTGACGGCTGGCATCCAGGGCTACCTTAATTCATTACCGGGGTAGACGTGCTCCTGGCAAAACATAAGGTGTGCTGGAGAACGTCGGTTTTCAAGGGTTGCGGATGTTAACCCTTAGCTGGCCGGAATGCAAAGCCTCTGATCGAAAACCGCTGGTCGGCACCGGACACGGGGACTATCATGCGCGCCTTCGAATTCAGCCTCGACAAGGCACGGACCCATGCTAGTACTGGGATTGGAAACATCCTGCGACGAAACTGGCGTCGCATTATACGACAGTGAGCGCGGCCTGCTGGCCGACGCGCTGTTCAGCCAGATCGACCTGCACCGCGTCTATGGCGGCGTGGTGCCCGAGCTCGCCTCGCGCGACCACGTCAAGCGCATGCTGCCGCTGATCCGCCAGGTGCTGCAGGAAGCCGACTGCGTCGCCACCGAGATCGACGCCATCGCCTACACCGCGGGTCCCGGCCTGGTCGGCGCACTGCTGGTGGGCGCCTCCTGCGCCCAGGCGCTGGCGTTCGCCTGGGATATTCCGGCGATCGGCGTGCACCATATGGAAGGCCATCTGCTGGCGCCGATGCTCGAGGAGCAGCCACCGGAGTTTCCGTTCGTCGCTTTGTTGGTGTCGGGCGGCCACACCCAGCTGGTGCGGGTCGATGGCATCGGCCAGTACGAGCTGCTGGGCGAGAGCCTGGACGACGCCGCTGGCGAAGCCTTCGACAAGACCGCCAAGCTGATCGGCCTCAATTATCCGGGTGGACCGGAAATCGCCCGCCTGGCCGAGCAAGGCACGCCCGGGCGCTTCGTGTTCCCGCGGCCAATGTGCGATCGGCCAGGTCTGCAGTTCAGTTTCAGCGGCCTCAAGACCTTTGCCCTGAACACCTGGCAGCAATGCCGCGACGCCGGGGACGACAACGAGCAAACCCGTTGCGACGTGTCGCTGGCGTTCCAGCAGGCGGTGGTGGAGACTCTGACCATCAAGTGCAAGCGCGCCCTCAAGCAGACAGGCCTCAAGCGTCTGGTCATCGCCGGTGGCGTGAGTGCCAACACCGCCTTGCGTGCTTCGCTGGAAGACATGCTGGCCAGCATCAAGGGCAATGTCTATTACGCCCGTCCACGGTTCTGCACTGACAACGGCGCGATGATCGCCTACGCCGGTTGCCAGCGCCTGCTGGCCGGGCAGCAGCAGGACCTGGCCATCAGCGTGCAGGCGCGCTGGCCGATGGAGCAGTTGCCGGCGGTGTGAGCCGCGCCGGGGTCATGCGCGCGCCTCAGAAATGGCGTTCGCGCCCGGCGAACAGGTCACGCAGGTTGTTGCGGTGGCGCCAGACGATCAGGATCGTCAACACCGTCATCGGCAACAGCGCTTCGGGCTCGCGCCAGGCCAGCAATGGCAGCGTCAGCGGCGTGGCGATCAAGGCTGCCAGCGAGCTGGTGCGGGTCAGGTAGAAGGTCAGCAGCCAGGCGCCGATGGCCAGCAGCGCGGCGGGAAAGTACAACGCCATGAGCATGCCGGCGGCGGTGGCCACGCCCTTGCCGCCCTGGAAACGGAAGTACACCGGGAACAGGTGGCCGAGCACCGCGCAGATGCCGACCCAGGCCTGTTCCTGCTGGTCGAGCCCGGCCAGGCGGGCCAGCAGTACTGGCAACATGCCCTTGCACAGGTCGCCGAGCAGCGTCAGGATCGCCAGCTTGCGGCCTGCCAGGCGTAGCATGTTGGTCGCGCCGGCATTGCCCGAGCCGCTGGAGCGCGGGTCGGGGCTGCCGCTGAGGCGGCTCAGGACGATGGCGAAGGACAGAGAGCCGAGCAGGTAGGCAAGCAGCGCCAGTGACCAAAACATGCTAACTATTCCGGGCGAGGACGCCCTGATTCTAACGGCGCCCGTCGCCCTTGTCGTGCTGTGGAGAGAAGTGCTTGGACAGAGTGTTCATCGAAGGCCTGGAAGTCGATACCGTCATCGGTGCCTATGACTGGGAGCGGGATATTCGCCAGTGCCTGCGCCTGGACCTGAGTTTCGCCTGGGACAACCGCCCGGCGGCGGCCGGTGACGACCTGTCACTGGCGCTGGACTATGCCAGTGTCTCGGCGCGCGTCCAGGCCTTTGCCGAACAGGCCCGCTTCGAGCTGGTGGAGACCTTCGCCGAGCGTCTGGTGGCGGTGCTGATGGCCGAGTTCAACATCCCCTGGGTGCGGCTGAAGCTGACCAAGCCGGGCGCGGTGCCTGCGGCCCGTGGCGGTGTAGGCGTGGAGATCGAGCGCGGATGTCTCTGAGTACGGTATATCTCGGGCTGGGCAGCAACATCGACCGCGAGCGGCACTTGTGTGCGGGACTCGATGCGTTGGCAGGCATGCTCAGTGACATGCACTGCTCCGCAGTGTTCGAGAGCCAGGCCGTGGGAATCAAGAGCGGCCCGTTTTACAACCTGGTGGTGCGCGGATGCACCGACCTGCCGCTGCTGGAACTCGACCGCCGGCTCAAGTTCATCGAGGCTGAAAACGGCCGCTACGCCCCGGATCGCAAGGGGCTGCCGCTGGATATCGATGTACTGATGTTCGATGACCTGTGTGGCACGTTCAATGGTCTGGTGCTGCCGCGGGCGGAGATCGTGAAGAACGCCTTTGTGCTGTGGCCGTTGTCGTTGCTGGCACCGGAACTGGTGCATCCGGGCGAGGGCAAGTCCATGGGGCAGCTGTGGCGGGAGGCGAGCATTGAACAGGTACTGGCGCCGGTGCCGTTCGAATGGCGAGGGTTGCAGCTGACTCTGATGTAAGCCAGTACCGCCCTCTTCGCGGGTAAACCCGCTCCCACAGGTATCGCGCCGCTGTTGAGGGCGGTGAAAAACCTGTGGGAGCAACTGTCTTGCTCAATTTTTAGAATCTGGCGCGATCCCTGTGGGAGCGGGTTTACCCGCGAAGGGCGGGGGCGGATCAAGCTGATTGGTATGCTTCGAGCGCCTTCAGCCGTTTGTCTTTCAGTGCGTCACCCAAGGCCTTTCCGGTCATTCCTTTCTCAACCAGCGACTTCACCTCCACTGCCCGCGCCGCTTCAGCGGCTCCCCGCAGGTACATGCCCTGAGGGTACGCCGAGCCTGGCGCAGCCATCTCGCACGCGGCGATGAAATCCTCGAAGCGTTGCGGTCGTCGATACACATCGAACTTCTGCAGCAACTCCAGCAGGCTTGTCGGCTCCAGTGCCTGGGCTTCATCGGCCCGTTCGGCGAACTCTCCTACCAGTACTGCCAGTTCCTGGCATTCGCGTGGGACCTTGAAGCGCTGGTTGAGTGCCTTGATCGCCGTTGGCTCCAATCCGCGCAGCAGGCATGCCCAACGCACCGGCAGTGATTGCTGGTGCCTGGCCGCCTGGTGCAACGCAGCCAGTGTATCGGCGCCGTGCTCCAGCTCTGGCATCAGCTCGTTCAGCGCGCCGCAACTGCGCAGCACCTCGATGAACACCTGTGGCTCGCTTTCCATCAATGCCCGTTCGATCTCCTTCCAGCTGCGCTCGGCGGTCAGTGCCTGCAGCTCGCCCGACTCGGCGATCTGGCGCATCAGTTTCAGGGTGTCGTCGGCGACGTGGAAACCCAAGGGCGCGTAGCGGGCCGCAAAGCGCGCAACGCGCAGAACCCGCAGGGGATCTTCGGCGAACGCCGGGGAAACATGGCGAAGGATCCGCTGCTCGAGATCGGCCTTGCCGTGATAGGGATCGTGCAGTACGCCGTGTTCATCCTCGGCCATGGCATTGATGGTCAGGTCGCGACGAACCAGATCTTCTTCGAGGGTGACTTCGGGGCTTGCGTGAAAGGTGAAACCGCCATAACCGCGCCCGCTCTTGCGCTCGGTACGGGCAAGGGCATATTCCTCACCGGTCTTCGGGTGCAGGAACACCGGGAAATCGGCGCCGACCGGGCGGAATCCCTGGGCCTGCATCTGTTCGACGGTGGCGCCAACCACCAACCAGTCGACGTCGCTGACCGGACGGCCAAGCAGGCGGTCGCGCACGGCGCCGCCAACCTTGTAGATCTGCATGTGAAACCTCCATTTCTGCCGACAGGATACCTTGTCGGCAAAAATGGTGCGGGCCGGGCTAGAGGTGGTGCACCACGGCCAGGTCCATGCGCCCGTAGTCGCCGGCCTCGCTGTGCTCGCTGCGCGGTGGCATGTGGTGGGTCTTCATCACCTGGTCGCCCTGCACGGTCTCCAGGTGGATATCGAAGCCCCACAGGCGGTGCAGGTGCTTGAGCACCTCGTCGGTGGAGTCGCCCAGCGGTTTGCGGTTGTGCTGCTGGTGACGCAGGGTCAGCGAGCGGTCGCCGCGCCGGTCGATGCTCCAGATCTGCACGTTGGGTTCGCGGTTGCCCAGGTTGTACTGCGCGGCCAGCTGCTCGCGGATGGTGCGGTAGCCGTCCTCGTCATGAATCGCCGGCACCAGCAGGTCGTCACGCTGGTCGTCATCGAGGATGCTGAACAGCTTGAGGTCGCGCATCACCTTGGGTGACAGGTACTGCAGGATGAAGCTTTCATCCTTGAAGCTGCTCATGGCGAACTTGATCGTCGACAGCCAGTCGCTGCCGGCGATCTCCGGGAACCAGCGGCGATCCTCATCGGTGGGGTACTCGCACATGCGGCGGATGTCGGTGTACATGGCAAAGCCCAGGGCATAGGGGTTTATGCCGCTGTAGTAGGGGCTGTCGAAGCCAGGCTGGAACACCACGCTGGTGTGCGACTGCAGGAACTCCATCATGAAGCCTTCGGTGATCAGCCCCTCGTCGTACAGGTCGTTCATCAGGGTGTAGTGCCAGAAGGTCGCCCAGCCTTCGTTCATCACCTGAGTCTGGCGCTGTGGGTAGAAATACTGGGCGATCTTGCGCACGATGCGCACCACTTCGCGCTGCCAGGGCTCCAGCAGCGGGGCGTGCTTCTCGATGAAGTAGAGGATGTTCTCCTGGGGCTCGGCCGGGAAGCGCGCGTCGTCTCTCTCGCCGCCTTTTTCGGCGCCCTTGGGGATGGTGCGCCAGAGGTCGTTGATCTGCCGTTGCAGGTGCTCCTCGCGCTCCTTCTGCCGGCGCCGCTCTTCCTCGGCGGAAATGGGGTAGGGGCGCTTGTAGCGGTCCACGCCGTAGTTCATCAGGGCGTGGCAGGAGTCGATCAGGTCCTCGACGGCATCGATGCCGTGGCGCTCCTCGCATTGAGCGATGTACTGCTTGGCGAACACCAGGTAGTCGATGATCGAGCTGGCGTCTGTCCAGGTGCGGAACAGGTAGTTGCCCTTGAAGAAGCTGTTGTGGCCGTAGCAGGCGTGAGCAATCACCAGTGCCTGCATGCACATGGTGTTTTCTTCCATCAGGTAGGCGATGCACGGATCGGAGTTGATCACGATCTCGTAGGCCAGGCCCATCTGGCCGCGGCTGTAGGACTTCTCGGTGCTGAGGAATTGCTTGCCGTAAGACCAGTGGTGATAACCCAGCGGCATGCCCACCGAGGCGTAGGCGTCCATCATCTGCTCGGCGGTGATCACCTCGATCTGGTTGGGGTAGGTGTCCAGGGCGTAGCGGGCGGCCAGGCGACTGATCTCGCGGTCGTAGGTCTGGATCAGCTCGAACGTCCATTCGGAGCCGGTGGAGATGGGCTGGCGTCTCTGCTCTCTGGCGGTCATGTGGCTAACCTGCGCTGGAAGAGTTCACGGAAGACCGGGTAGATATCGCCGGCCGATACCAACTGCTGCTGGGCGAAGGTGTCGGGGAACGCTTCGCCGATGCGCTCGTACTCGTACCACAGCGCCTGGTGTTCGCGTGGGGTGATCTCGACGTAAGTGTAGTACTGCACGTGCTGCATGATCTGGTTGGCGAGGATGTCGCGGCAGATCGGCGAGTCGTCGTTCCAGTTGTCGCCGTCCGAGGCCTGGGCGGCGTAGATGTTCCAGTCGCTGGCCGGATAGCGCTCGGCCATGATCTCCTGCATCAGCTTGAGCGCGCTGGAGACGATGGTGCCGCCGGTCTCGCGGGAGTAGAAGAACTCTTCCTCGTCCACTTCGCGGGCGCTGGTGTGGTGGCGGATGAACACCACCTCGATGCGGTCGTAGTTGCGCTTGAGGAACAGGTACAACAGGATGAAGAAGCGCTTGGCGATGTCCTTGGTGGCCTGGGTCATGGAGCCGGACACGTCCATCAGGCAGAACATCACCGCCTTGGAGCTGGGGTTGGGCTGCTTGACCAGCAGGTTGTACTTCAGGTCGAAGGTGTCGAGGAACGGCAGGCGGTTGATGCGCGCCTTGAGCCGCTCGATCTCGATCTCGGTGTCCTGGATGTCGGTGAAGTTGTCCGGTTCCTCGACCTTGAGCCGGTCCAGCTCCTTCTGCGCCTCGCGCAGCAGGGCGCGGCTGCTGCCGGTCAGGGCGATGCGCCGGGCGTGGGCCGAGCGCAGGGTGCGGACGATGTTGATGCGCGACGGGTTGCCCTCGTTGGCAATGCCCGCGCGTACGGTCTTGAAGGTGTCGGCACCGGTCAGGTGGCGCTTGACCAGGTTGGGCAGCTCCAGGTCCTCGAACATGAATTCGAGGAATTCTTCCTGGGTGATCTGGAACACGAAGTCGTCCATGCCCTCGCCGGAGTTGCCGGCCTTGCCGCGGCCACTGCCACCGCCGCCACCTTGTGGCCGGGCGATGTGTTCGCCGGCGGTGAATTCCTTGTTGCCGGGGTGGACGATGGTCTGCTTGCCGCCACGACCGTGGTGCAGCACCGGTTCGTCGATGTCACGACCCGGGATGCTGATCTGTTCGCCATGCTCCATGTCCATGATGGAGCGGCGGCTCACGGCCTCTTCGACGGCCTTCTTGATGTGTTCACGGTAACGCCGCAGGAAGCGCTGGCGATTGACCGTGCTCTTGTTCTTGCCGTTCAGGCGTCGGTCGATTACGTAGCTCATGGTCCCTCCGGTAGCTGGGAACAGCTGCATGCTTCAAGCTACGAGCTGCGCGTAAAAGCAGCCGCCGCCGTCCGGGCCGGCAAGGCCAGCCTCGGACGCACGGCGTGTAGCGTGTCGCCTTATTGCGATTTCCTGACCCGCAGGTACCATTCCGACAGCAGTCGAACCTGCTTGTCGGTGTAGCCACGCTCCACCATCCGGGTGACGAAGTCGTTGTGCTTCTGTTGATCCTCCTTGCTGGCCTTGGCGTTGAAGCTGATGACCGGCAGCAGGTCCTCGGTGTTGGAGAACATCTTCTTCTCGATCACCACCCGCAGCTTCTCATAGCTGAGCCAGCTGGGGTTCTTGCCGTTGTTGTTGGCCCGGGCGCGCAGCACGAAGTTGACGATCTCGTTGCGGAAATCCTTCGGATTGCTGATGCCGGCCGGCTTCTCGATCTTCTCCAGCTCCTCGTTGAGGGCGATGCGGTTGAGGATCTCGCCGGTTTCCGGGTCGCGGTATTCCTGGTCCTGGATCCAGAAGTCGGCGTACAGCACGTAACGGTCGAAGATGTTCTGGCCGTACTCGCTGTAGGACTCCAGGTAGGCGGTCTGGATTTCCTTGCCGATGAACTCGATGTAGCGCGGTGCCAGGTATTCCTTCAGGTAGCGCAGGTAGCGCTCGCGCACCTCGGCGGGGAACTGCTCCTGCTCGATCTGCTGCTCCAGCACATACAGCAGGTGCACTGGGTTGGCCGCCACCTCGTGAGGGTCGAAGTTGAACACCTTGGAAAGGATCTTGAAGGCGAAGCGGGTCGACAGGCCGTTCATGCCCTCGTCGACGCCCGCAGAGTCGCGGTACTCCTGGATCGACTTGGCTTTCGGGTCGGTGTCCTTGAGGTTCTCGCCGTCGTACACGCGCATCTTCGAGTAGATGTTGGAGTTCTCGGGCTCTTTAAGGCGCGAGAGCACGGTGAACTGGGCCAGCATCTTCAGGGTGTCCGGCGCGCAGTGCGCCTTGGCCAGGGAGCTGTTGATCAGCAGCTTGTCGTAGATCTTGATCTCGTCGCTGACGCGCAGGCAGTACGGCACCTTGACGATGTAGATCCGGTCGATGAACGCCTCGTTGTTCTTGTTGTTGCGGAAGGTGTGCCACTCCGATTCGTTGGAGTGGGCCAGCAGGATCCCGGAGTAGGGGATCGCGCCCAACCCCTCGGTGCTGTTGTAGTTGCCTTCCTGGGTCGCGGTGAGCAACGGGTGCAGGACCTTGATCGGCGCCTTGAACATCTCGACGAATTCCATCAGGCCCTGGTTGGCCCGGCACAGGGCGCCCGAATAGCTGTAGGCGTCGGCGTCGTTCTGCGGGAATTCCTCGAGCTTGCGGATATCCACCTTGCCCACCAGGGCAGAGATGTCCTGGTTGTTCTCGTCGCCCGGCTCGGTCTTGGCGATGGCGATTTGGTTGAGGATGGATGGGTAGAGCTTGACCACCTTGAACTTGCTGATGTCGCCGCCGAACTCCTGCAGGCGCTTGGTGGCCCAGGGCGACATGATGGTGTTGAGGTAGCGGCGCGAGATGCCGTATTCCTCTTCGAGGATCTGGCCGTCCTCGGCGGCATTGAACAGGCCCAGGGGCGATTCGAATACCGGCGAGTCCTTGATGGCGTAGAACGGCACCTTTTCCATCAGCTGCTTGAGTTTCTCGGCCAGCGACGATTTACCGCCGCCCACCGGGCCCAGCAGGTAGAGGATCTGTTTCTTCTCTTCCAGGCCTTGGGCGGCATGGCGGAAGTAGGAGACTATCTGGTCGATGCACTCTTCCATGCCATGGAAGTCGGCAAAGGCCGGATAGCGGCGGATCACCTTGTTGGAGAAGATCCGCGACAGCCTGGAGTTGCTTGAGGTGTCGATCAGCTCTGGTTCGCCGATGGCCAGCAACAGCCGCTCGGCCGCCGAGGCATAGGCGCTGCGATCCTCTTTGCACAGCTCGAGGTACTCCTGCAGCGAAAGTTCTTCCTGGCGGGTGGACTCGAAACGTTGTTGGAAGTGGCTAAAAATGCTCATGACGTCACCTCGCTCGATACGTGGAGACGACGCCGGATCAGTCAGCTGATGCTGGCATGCAACCGGGCTCGCCGATTGCTGTATACCCCCCAGAACACCTTGGAACGCTACCGATGACCCGCACGCCGGTGTACCGGCTCTCCCCTTTTTTGGATGGCCTGGGCTTAAGGATAGTTGGTTATACGCAAGGTCAAGGGCGGGGAGCCGAGAAGAGGCCTGCGACCGTTCGTCAGGTCGGGCGCAAGCCCGCGCCAAGCGCGGGCTGGAGGAAAAATGAAAAAATTATTCGGCGCTGCCCTGGGCGGTTTCCGCCGGGTAGGTGTTGCGCCACAGCTCGAAGCCACCGTCGATGCTGTAGACGTTGGAGAAGCCCTGGCCGACCAAGTAGGCGGCAGCGCTCTGGCTGGAATTGCCGTGGTAGCAGACAACCAGTGTAGGCGCGTCCAGGTCGGCGTTGCGGATGAAATCGGCAACCGAGTGATTATCCAGATGAGTGGCGCCGGCGATGTGCCCGGCGGCATAGGCCTGCGGGTCGCGAATGTCGACCACGACCGCGCCTTGCGCACGCAGGGCGAGGGCTTGCTCTGGGGTAATGCGCTTGAATTCGCTCATGGGTGCGGTTCCTTCAGGGGTGTTCGTTGAGTGGAGCCGGCGGGCGCGGGGTGCCCTCGCGGGTGCAGTCGCAGCGGTGGAACTCACCACTGTCGACATTGTACAGGGTCATCGCGCCGCCCCAGACGCAGCCGGTGTCCAGGGCGATCACGCCGGGCACATCAACGCGGCCTTCGAGGGCGGCCCAGTGGCCGAAGATGATCTTCACATGACGCGAGCGACGGTCCGGGTGATCGAACCACGGCTTGTAGCCTTTGGGGGCGCTGTCGGCGCCTTCCTTGGTCTTGAGGTCGAGCTTGCCGGCGGCAGTGCAGAAGCGCATGCGGGTGAAGTAGTTGGTGATCACCCGCAGACGCTCGACGCCGGCCAGGTCCTTGCTCCACTTGTTCGGCTCGTTGCCGTACATGCCGTCCAGGTACAGCTTCAGGCGGCCGTCGTCGCGCAGCACTTCCTCGACCTCGGCCGCCAGCTCCAGCGCCTTGCCCAGGGTCCATTGCGGCGGGATGCCGGCATGGACCATGGCGATGCCGCGGGTCTCGTCGTAGTGCAGCAGCTTTTGCTGGCGCAGCCAGTCGAACAGCTGGTCGGCGTCCGGGGCTTCGATGATTTCGCGCAGGGTGTCGCTTTTCTTCAGGCGCTCGACATTGTGCCAGGCCGCCAGCAGGTGCAGGTCGTGATTGCCCAGCACGCAGACCAGCGCATGGCGGATCGAATAGAGGTAGCGCAGGGTCTCGAGGGACTCGGGGCCACGGTTGACCAGGTCACCCACCAGCCACAGCCGGTCGACCGCCGGGTTGAAGCACACGCGTTCGAGCAGGCACTTGAGTGGTTGCAGGCAGCCTTGCAGGTCGCCGACCGCGTAGGTGGCCATTAGTGCAGGGCCCCGGGCACGGCCAGGCGGAACGGCGCGATCTCGGCGTCGAAGCGCTTGCCGTCCTCGGCGAACATCTGGTAGCTGCCCTGCATGGTGCCGACGCGGGTGCTGATGACCGCGCCGCTGCTGTAGGTGTGGCTCTGGCCGGGTTCGATCAGCGGTTGCTGGCCGATCACGCCGGCGCCGCGCACTTCCTCGACCTCGCCGTCACCGTTGGTGATCAGCCAATGGCGGGACATCAGCTTGGCCGTGACCGTGCCGTTGTTCTGCACGGTGATGGTGTAGGCGAAGGCGAAACGGCTGCTTTCGGGGTCGGATTGGTCTTTGAGATAGCGGGTCACGACGCTGACGTCGATCTGATAGCGGGGGTCGGACATGCAAGGGCCTTGGGCGAACTGACGCAATAACGCAGTCTAGGCCATTGAGAGGGGGGAGGGCCAGCGGGGTGGGGCTTGAGATCGTTGTTATCAGTACCGGCCTCTTCGCGGGTAAACCCGCTCCCACAGGAATCGCACGCGGTCACTGTGGGAGCGGGTTTACCCGCGAAGAGGCCGGTACAGGCGATATCAGGCTTGCTGATCAGCCAACTGGTCAGCCAGGCGCACGAAGGCGGCCAGGTCCAGCTGCTCGGGGCGCAGGCTGCCGTCCACACCGGCGGCTTCGATGGCCGCGCTGTCGAGCAGACCTTTCAGGGTATTGCGCAGGGTCTTGCGGCGCTGGTTGAACGCCTCGCGTACCACCTGTTCCAGCAGTCGCGCATCCTTGGCCGGATGAGGCAGCACTGCGTGCGGTACCAGGCGGACGATGGCCGAGTCCACTTTCGGCGGCGGATTGAAGGCGCCAGGGCCAACGTTGAACAGGTGCTCGACCCGGCAGTGGTACTGCACCATGATCGACAGGCGCCCCCAGTCACCGCCACCCGGGCCGGCAGCCATGCGCTCGACCACTTCCTTCTGCAGCATGAAGTGCATGTCGCGGATCAGCCCGGCGTGGCTGAGCAGATGGAAGATCAGCGGGGTGGAGATATTGTAGGGCAGGTTGCCGACCACCTTCAGGCTACGCTCTGGCACGCCCAACTGGTTGAAGTCGAACTTCAGGGCATCACCCTGGTGCAGGCGGAAGTTGTCGCGCCCGGCGAACTTGTGTTGCAGGATCGGCACCAGGTCCTTGTCCAGCTCCACCACGTCCAGCTGTGCGCCGCTGCCCAGCAGCCCCTCGGTCAGGGCGCCCTGGCCCGGGCCGATTTCAAGCAGGTGTTCGCCGGCCTTGGCGTTGATTGCCCGCAGGATGCGGTCGATGATTCCGGCGTCATGCAGGAAGTTCTGGCCGAAGCGCTTGCGCGCCCGGTGTTGGTAGTGCTCGGTCATGGTCGGTTCTCGGCCATCTGGTAGGCGGTTTCCAATGCGACGCGCAGGCTGCCGGTATCGATTCGACCGGTGCCGGCCAGGTCCAGGGCAGTGCCGTGGTCGACCGAGGTACGGATGATCGGCAGGCCCAGCGTCACGTTGACCGCGGCGCCGAAGCCCTTGTACTTGAGTACGGGCAGGCCTTGGTCGTGGTACATCGCCAGCACCGCATCGCAGTGCTCCAGATATTTGGGGGTAAACAGGGTATCGGCCGGCAGCGGACCGCGCAGGTCCATGCCTTCGGCGCGCAGGCGCTGCAGCGCCGGCTCGATGATGTCAATTTCTTCGCGGCCCAGGTGGCCGCCTTCTCCGGCATGCGGGTTGAGCCCGCAGACCAGGATGCGTGGGTTGGCGATGCCGAACTTGTCGCGCATGTCCGCATGCAGGATGCGGGTGACGCGCTCCAGGCGTTCGCCGGTGATGGCGTCGGCAATATCGCGCAGGGGCAGGTGGGTGGTCACCAGGGCCACGCGTAATCCTCGGGTGGCCAGCATCATCACCACTTGCGCGGTATGGGTGAGGTCGGCGAGGAATTCGGTGTGACCGGAGAAGGCAATGCCACTCTCGTTGATCACACCCTTGTGCACGGGGGCGGTGATCATCCCGGCGAACTGCCCGTCGAGGCAGCCCTGGCCGGCCCGGGTCAGCGTCTCCAGCACGAACGCGGCGTTGGCTTTGTCCAGCTGTCCGGCCACCACCGGGTTGGCCAGTGGTGTGTCCCAGACGTACAGGCTGCCGGCGGGGGCTGGCAGGCTGGGGAAACTGTCGGGGGTGACGGGCAGCAGGCTGACGGCCAGCCCCAGCTGCGTGGCCCGCTCGGCGAGCAGGTCACGGCTGGTGATGGCGATCAGGGGGTGGGGCTGGGCCTCGGCGGCGAGCAGCAGGCACAGGTCGGGACCTATGCCGGCCGGCTCGCCGGGCGTGACGGCGAAGCGCTGGGGCTTCACTGGGCGGCCTGGTCGACGCCAGGCAGCTTGATTTCAACGTAGGCTTCGTCGCGGATCTGGCGCAGCCAGTTCTGCAGCTCTTCGTCGTACTTGCGGTTGCGCAGGACGTTCATGGCCTGCTGCTCGCGCGCCTGCTCGGTGCTGTCGGTGGCGCGGCGGCCCAGGACTTCCAGCACATGCCAGCCGTACTGGGTCTTGAACGGCTTGGTCACCACGCCTTGCTGGGCGTTGGCCATCTGCTCGCGGAACTCCGGCACCAGGCTGTTCGGGTCGACCCAGTTGAGGTCGCCGCCGTTGAGCGCGGAGCCCGGGTCTTCCGAGAAGCTCTTCGCCAGTTCGGCGAAGTCTTCACCGTTCTGGATCCGGTCGTACAGACGCTCGGCCAGTTGCTCGGTGGCGGCTTCGCTGCGGATCTCGCTCGGCTTGATCAGGATGTGGCGTACATGCACTTCGTCGCGCAGGATGCTCTCGCTGCCACCGCGCTTCTCCTCGAGCTTGAGGATGATGAAGCCGTTGGGGATGCGGATCGGTTGGGTGATATCGCCAATGGCCATGCTGCTGAGCATCTTGGCGAAGTCAGGTGGCAGCTGGCCAGCCTTGCGCCAGCCCATCTCGCCGCCTTCCAGGGCGTTCTCGCTGGCGGAACGCTCAATGGCCATCTGGCCGAAGTCCTTGCCCTGCCGGAGTTGCTGGTAGACATCGCCGACCTGGCGGGCGGCAGCCTGGATGGCGTCCGAGTTGGCGCCTTCCGGGGTCGGGATGAGGATGTTGGCCAGACGGTACTCTTCGGACATCTGCATCTTGCCCAGGTCCGAGTTGAGGAAGTTCTTCACTTCCTGCTCGGACACCTGGATACGCTCGGCTACCCGGCGCTGACGCACGCGGCTGATGACCATCTCGCGCTTGATCTGCTCGCGGGCATCGTCGTACGACAGGCCGTCGTGGGCCAGGGCGGCGCGGAACTGCTCCAACGACATGCCATTGCGCTGGGCAATGGTGCCGACGGCCTGGTTCAGTTCTTCGTCGGTGATGCGGATACCCGAGCGCTCGCCGATCTGCAGTTGCAGGTTTTCGACGATCAGGCGTTCCAACACTTGCTGTTCCAGCGCGCTGGTTGGCGGCACACCGCCGCCACGCTTGGCGATGGTCTGCTGCACTTCGCGCACGCGCTGGTCCAGCTGGCTCTGCATGACCACGTCATTGTCGACGGTGGCCACGATGCGGTCGATGGGTTGCACCGCGGCATGCACCGCGCCACTCAGCATTGCGGCGCCCAGCATCAGCGGGCGCAGACGATCAATAAGCTTGCTCTTCACGTGTACGGTAACCTTGAATGCCTTGGTCCAGGAACGATTCGACCTTGTTGCCGACTACACCACCGAGCCCTTTGAGCACGATCTGCAGGAAGATCCCGTGGTCGCCCTTTTCGTTTTCAGGTATTGCCTGGCTGAAGTCGTCGTAGTCCATCCAGTAGCGATTGATCAGGCGCAGTTTCCAGCAGCAGTTGTCGTACTCGAAGCCGCCCATCGCTTCCAGCGTGCGGTTACGGTTGTAGTCATGCTGCCAGCGGGCAATGACGCTCCATTGCGGCACGATCGGCCAGATGACCGAGAAGTCGTGCTGCTGGATCTTGTAGTAGTCCTTGATGTAGCCCGGCGTGCCCGGCGTACCGTAGTCACCACCGCCGACCTTCCAGTTACCGGTCTGCGAGTCGTAGGTGATCAGGTCGTTGCGGTAGCGATAGCCGAGGTTGACGACCTTGTTCGGGTTGTCCTCGGGCTGGTAGTGGAACATCGCGCTGCCCGAGCGAGGGCTGTGGGTGTCCGGGTCCCAGTTGTAGTCCGAATTGAAGCGCCAGTCGCGGTTGAAAGCGTATTCGTATTCAAGCGCGTACGGCGAGACATCCGACTTGCTGTCCACTCGGGTGCGGTAGTCGATGCCTGGCAGCTGGACCTTGCGATCCTTGAAGTAGAACGCCTGGCCGATACTGAAGCGCTGGCGCTGGAAGCCGTTGTCTTCGATCCAACGGTTGGTCAGGCCCAGCGACAGCTTGTTCTCGTCGCCGATGCGGTCGGTGCCGGTGAAACGGTTGTCGCGGAACAGCGACGAGTAGTTGAAGGTGCTCTCGCCGGAGTCGAACAGCGGGATGTCGGTCTGGTCCTTGTACGGCACGTAGAGGTAGAACAGACGCGGTTCGAGGGTCTGGCGGTAGTTGGTCCCGAACAGCTGTGTATTGCGATCGAAGTACAGGCCACTGTCGACACTGAAGACCGGAATATCGCGGTTCTGATTGCTCTTGAAGTCGCCATACACGTCGAGCATGCCCGGGTTGTCGGCGAGGTCTTTCTTGCCCTTGCTGTCGAGGTCGAGGTCATAGTGCGTGTAGACGTACTTCAGCTTGGGCGTGACATAGCCGTAGCTGGCCTCGAGCGGCAGGCTGATCGAGGGTGCGAAGTTGAGGCGGGTGCCGTTGGAGCGGGCAACGCCGAAGAGGTTTTCATCCAGCCGGCGGCCAGGGAGGCCGGCAGAGGCATCCGGATTACCATCTTTGTCCAGGACGAAGTCATTCTTCAGGTCACGATCGAAGCGTACCGCCTCGGCTTCGTAACCAAAGTCCAGGCCGCCCGGGTGGAATGGCAGCATGCCGTTGAGGGTCAGCTGAGGCAGGCGGTCGTAAGGCGTGATCTGCGAAATGGTTGCCAGCTCATAGGCGTGCACGTTCAGGCCAGCGGTGTAGGAGTCGCCACGGTAGGTGAGCGTGCCACGCTGGTTGATGTAATCACGGCTCTGCACGCCGATCTGGTCGGTTTCCAGGTCCTGGAAGTAGAACGGGTCGCTGATGTCGGTGTAGTCGACCTCGGCCATCAGGCGCTGGTCCAGGCCGCCCTTGTGCTGCCAGTTGACCATCCAGCGATCTTTCTTGTAGTCCGTCTGCAGTTCGCGGTCGTTGTCCTTGTCGTTCAGGAAAGCGCCGCCGAACTGCCCTTCGCTGGACTTGGTCAGGTAGCGGAACTCGCCTTCCATCAGCATGCCGCGCTTGGCCATGTAGCGCGGGTACAACGTGGCGTCGTAGTTAGGCGCCAGGTTGAAGTAGTACGGCGTGACCAGCATGAAGCCGGTGTCGCTGCTGGAGCTGAACGACGGCGGCAGGAAGCCGGACTGGCGACGGTCGTCGATCGGGAAGTAGATGTACGGTGTGTAGAACACCGGGAAATCCTTGACCCGCAGCGTCACGTTGGTCGCGGTGCCGAAGCCGGTGGCCGGGTTCAGGGTGATGTTGTTGCCCTTGAGCTGCCACGCGTTGCTGCCCGGCTCACAGGTGGTATAGGTACCGTCCTTGAGGCGGATGATCGCGTTCTCGGCGCGCTTGGCGTACAGCGCGTTGCCGCGGATGTGCGACTTGTGCATCACGTATTCGGCGTTGTCGACCCGGGCTTCGCCGGTGTCGAGCTGGATCTGCGCCTCGTCGCCGACCACCAGCGAGCCGTTGTCGCGGATCTTGACGTTGCCCTTGAGCTCGCCGCGGTTCTCGGCCTGGTACAGGTTGGCCTCGTCCGCCTCGGCCTGCATGCTGCCCTGGCGCATGACCACGTCACCGGCGAGGGTGGCGATCTGCTGCTCCTGCTGGTACTTGGAGACCTTGGCGTTGATGTAGGTGGGCGACTCGTCCTTGGGCGTGGAGTCGTTCATGCCTGGGCGGGTCGGCTCGATGTAGGCGCCGCCGCAGTACGGGCCGGTCTCGGCCAGCTGCGCAGCGGTGAGCTTCTCGCGCGGGACCCAGTCCAGGTGGCTGTAGTCTTCGCTGCGCGATTTCAGGCCGCGGCCCTTGGCCTCGGTGACCAGCATCGGCTTCTCGGCCTCGGGTGCGGCGGCTTCGCCAGGCGCTTCGGCGCCCGAGCTGGCAGCGGCAGCACCCGGATGAACCGGGCGCGGAGGCAGGTTGGCGGAGGTCTTGGGCTTGCAGTCCCAGCCACCGGAAGCGGAAACTTGGCAGTCGAACTGCTCGGCCGCCACCACGTACGACGTGGCCAGGGGTTGCAGGGCCAGCAGACCGCCTGTCACCAGCAATGGAAACTTTCTACGAAACGCGGGGGATTTCAATGCCATCTTATTAGTCCGGGCTTCCTGCGTGCCATCTGCCCGCGTGTGGGGGCCGCACGCCTCTCGATGGTCTGAAAAAGATGCTGGATAATAAAGCATGACCCGCTTGACGGCTAGGGCCGTCGGAGAACCCTTGTAATGCCCGATCACGATGTACGCCTGCAACAACTGACCGCCTGGCTTGCCGGGCAACTGGAGAGCCTGTTCCTTAGCAACGCCTGGGGCGAAGTGCCCCCCGGCAGCCTGACCGCCGCCAGCAGCGATGCGAGTTTCCGTCGTTATTTCCGCTGGGAGGGCGCTGGCCACAGCTTCGTGATCATGGATGCGCCGCCGCCGCAGGAAAATTGCCGTCCGTTCGTCGATATCGATCACCTGCTGGCCACGGCGGGCGTGAACGTGCCGGTCATTCATGCCCAGGACCTGGAGCGTGGTTTCCTGTTGTTGGGCGATCTGGGTCACCAGACATACCTGGACATCATTGATTCGGACAACGCTGACGCACTGTTCGCCGATGCCATCGATGCGCTGCTGGCATTCCAGCGCCTGCCGATGGACGCGCCGCTGCCCAGCTACGACGTTGCCCTGCTGCGCCGCGAGGTCGAGCTGTTCCCCGAGTGGTACGTGGGTCGCGAGCTTGGCCTGAACTTCACCGAAGCGCAGCAGGCCACCTGGCAACGGGTCAGCCAGGTGCTGATCGACAGCGCCCTGGCCCAGCCCAAGGTGCTGGTGCACCGCGACTACATGCCGCGCAACCTGATGCAGAGCACCCCCAACCCAGGCGTGCTGGACTTCCAGGATGCCGTCTACGGCCCGGTCACCTACGACATCACCTGCCTGTTCAAGGACGCCTTCCTCAGCTGGCCGCAGGCGCGCGTGGAAGGCTGGCTGCGTGGTTATTGGGAGAAGGCCCGCGCCACCGGCATCCCGGTGCAGCCTGAGTTCGAGGCGTTCCACCGTGCCAGCGACCTTATGGGGGTGCAGCGCCACCTCAAGGTCATCGGTATCTTTGCCCGCATCTGCCACCGTGACGGCAAGCCGCGCTATCTCGCCGACGTGCCGCGTTTCTTCGCCTATATAGATGAAGTGGTCGCTCGCCGTCCCGAACTGGCCGAGCTGGGGCAACTGATTGCCGAGCTCAAGGGCGAGGCGCGCTCATGAAGGCGATGATCCTGGCGGCAGGCAAGGGCGAGCGCATGCGCCCGCTGACCCTGCATACGCCCAAGCCACTGGTGCCCGCGGCCGGCAAGCCGCTGATCGAATACCACCTCGAGGCACTGGCCCGCGCCGGTATCCGTGAAGTGGTCATCAACCACGCCTGGCTCGGCCAGCAGATCGAGGACCAGCTGGGCGACGGCAGCCGTTTCGGACTGAGCATCCGCTACTCCCCGGAGGGCGAGCCACTGGAAACCGGTGGCGGGATCTTCAAGGCGCTGCCGCTGCTTGGGGATGCGCCGTTCCTGCTGGTCAACGGTGATGTCTGGACCGACTACGACTTCACAGGCCTGAATGCTCCCCTGCAAGGGCTGGCGCACCTGGTGCTGGTGGACAATCCCGGCCATCACGGCCGTGGCGACTTCCGCCTGGCGGATGGCCAGGTGAGCGATGGTGACGAAGCGCCGGGAACGCTGACCTTCAGCGGCATCTCGGTGCTGAGTCCGGCCCTGTTCGAGGGTTGCCAAGCCGGCGCGTTCAAGTTGGCCCCGCTACTGCGCAAGGCCATGGTCGAGGGGCGGGTGAGCGGTGAGCACTATCGTGGCCACTGGATCGATGTCGGCACCCTCGAGCGCCTGGCCGATGTCGAGCGCCTGATCGGCGAGCGTGCCTGACATGTGGTGGCCGAGCACAGTGATTGGTGCCGGTGCCGGTTTCGCCGTGGCCAGCATCCCGGGTGCATTGCTGGGGGCGTTGCTGGGACAGGCCATGGATCGGCGCCTGCGACTGCAGGGTTGGGAGGATGTGCGCGAGCGCCTGGGTGGGCGCCCGGCGCTGCGTGACGAGGAACTGCTGTTTGTCCTGCTCGGACGCCTGGCCAAGAGCGACGGCCGGGTGCTCGAGGGGCATATCCAGCAGGCGCGTCAGGAAATGTCGCGGCTGGACCTTGCCGAGCCTGCGCGGATGCGGGCGATTGCCGCGTTCAACCGCGGCAAGTCGGGCAAGGGCCGGCTGGGTCACTACCTGCGCCGGATCAAGCTGCAGCCTCACGCTGCCGAGGGTACCCTGCGTGCCTGTTGGCGCATGGTCTGGGCCGACGGCAAGGCAGGGCGCCAGGAGCGCGACCTGCTGTTGGGCTGGGGGCAGCAGTTGGGGCTCAGTCGCAACCAGGTGCAGGCCATGTCGCTGGAGTATGAACCGCGCAAGTCGGCGGTCGAGGGCGGTGCGATGACCTATGCCGCAGCGTTGAGGCTGCTGGGGGTGGAACCGGATACCGAGGCGGACAAGGTCAAGCAGGCCTACCGGCGTTTGCTCAGCCGACATCACCCGGACAAGCTGGTGGGCAGTGGCGCCAGTGAGGCCAAGGTGCGCGAGGCGACCGAGCATACCCGCGAGTTGCATCAGGCCTATGCCATGATTCGCAAGCGGCGCGGGCTTTAGGTTTGCCATCGCGGGGCAAGCCCGCTCCCACGTTGTTGGAGTTGGCTTGTCCCTCGATACGCGTCACTCTTCCTTGGGCTTCAGCCAGCCGCGTACCCTGCGCAGCAATTGCTCCTGCTCGGCGGCCTTGTTGCCTGGAACGACCATCAGCGACAGCTGCCGGTACTGGCTGTTTTTCTCGCGCTTGCTGGCTTGCAGGCGTTGTTGGGCAGCCAGTCGATCCTGGCTGCGGGTTGTGTAGTACAGATCAGCCGTTGGTACTTTCAGGGTCGGCGTCAGGCTCAGCAGGTCGTGCTCCACCCGCGCCGGCGTCTGTGCGGCGACCATCACCAGTTTCTGCACCTGGGGCGGCTGCTTCTCGCTGAGGTAGCGCGCGGCCCAGTACGCGCCACTGCCGTTACCCAGCAGCACGATGCTGCGCGCTTTCTGCTGCTGGGCATAAGCCACGGCGGCATCGAGGCGGGCGAAGATGCGTTCGGCATCCTCCTCACTGGTGTGCTCGTCGGCCTCGACCGCGTCGGTGCTGTCGGCCGCATCCGCCTCGGGCGCGGTGGCCTGGGCCACGTTGGCGTTGGCATCGGCTGGCGTGTCCTTGGCTGGAGCCGACTCGCCTTCTTCCTTTTTCGGTTCGACCACCGGCTTGGCTTCGACCCGGGCCTGCGGGCGTTCTGCAAGCAGATCGGGCATGCTCAGGCTCAGGGTGCTCCAGCCGACATCGGGGAAGCCACGGCGCAGCGGGCCGACGGTGGTTGGCCAGTCAGCACTTTCGCCGGCACCGGGAACAATGATCACCGCGCCTTGCGGATCGCTGTCGTTGGCCGGCTTCCACAGCGCCAGGAAGTTCTCGCCATTGGCCTGCAAGGTCTGTTGCTCGGCCTTGGGCACCTGGCGCTCAAGGGCCAGGGCGTCGTCCTGGCTGCGTTCAAGCAGCGCTGGTCGGGGAGCGGGGGCCGCAGTTTCGGCGGCATCCTGCGGTTTTTCGGCGTCGGCGGCCCGAGCGCCGAGCGGCAGGAGCGAAGCCAGGCAGAACATTGCCAGCGTCGTGCGATAAAGTGTGAACATCGATCAATCCAAGGCCAGAATCATACCGGCAGCCTAATGGTATTTGCCCGCGACGGCCACGCCAGGCGGCCGTCATTGCCAAGACGAGCGTAGAGATGAAGCGAGTGCGTTGCCTGTGGGTTATCGGCTGGTTGTGTCTACCCTTGATCGCCCTGGCAAAGCCGGAGGCGCCGCCACCCGTGGTGCTGGAACCGGCCCAGCAGCAGTGGCTGGACGAACACCGCGGCCTGCGCGTCGGCCTGGTACTGCAGGCGCCCTATGCTCAGTTCGACCGCCGACTGCAGCAATTCTACGGGGCCAACGTCGAACTGATCGACGCACTGTCCCAGGCACTGCGGCTGGACCTGACCTGGCGCGGCTTCCCGGATCAGGCGGCGCTGGAGCACGCGTTGCAGGCGGGAGAGATCGATTTCGCTCCAGGCCTGACGCAGACACCCACCAGCCTGCGGCTGTGGTTGTTCAGTGACCCTTACATGCGTGTGCCGCAGTTGGTGGTGGGGATGCGCAGCGGCGCGGTGGCCGTGGAGCTGGAGAAGCTGACCGCCAACGAGCGGATGGCTGTGCGCATGCCAGGTGCCCTGGCGGACTACCTGCGGAGCAATTACGGCAACCTCAATCTGCAGGGCGTGCCCAACGAGCGGGAGGCGCTGCAGCTGGTGCTGGGCGGGCAGGCCAGTTTCGCCGTGCTGGACGAGGCACAACTGAGTCGGTTTTCCCGCGAAGGCGAGTTCGCCGACCTGGCGGTAGTGGGTGACATCGGTTTGCCGCAGTTGCTGCGGGTCGGATCACGGCGCGATTGGCCCGTGCTCGCCGATATCCTCGAACGCGCCTTGCAGGCCCTGCCGGCCAAGACCCTGGAGCAGATGCACCAGCGCTGGTTGCAGCCCAAGTACCCACGCTTTTCCGAGTCCGCCGGCTTCTGGCAGAACCTCGCCTTGCTGTTCGGCCTGCTGCTGTTGTGTGCCCTGGCCACCCTGGTCTGGCAGCGACGCCAGCAGCGCGGCTTGGAACGAGGCTTGCTGGCGGCCCGCGAGAGCCTGGTGGAGCGCCAGGTGCGCGAGGAGGCCTTGCGCCTGAGTCAGTTCTCCATCGACCAGAGCACGGTGGGCATCCTCTGGGTCAACTGGGACAGCCATGTGCGCTACGCCAACCATGCCGCCGAACGCATGCTGGGCTTCGTCGAGGGGGCATTGCTGGAGCGGCCGCTGGTGGATATCGAACCGAATCTGACGATGGATCGCTGGCTGGAACTGTGGAAGCGCGCACGCACCGGGGATGGCGGCGAGCAGCAGTTTGAAAGCCAGTGCCGGCGCGCCGACGGCAGCCTGTTCCCGGTCGAGTTGTCGTTGTCGTTCCTGCGTTTTCGCGATGCGGAGTATCTGGTGGTGTTCCTCGCCGATGTCACCGAGCGCCAGCGCGATCTGGCCGCGTTGCGCGAAAGCGAGGCGCGGCTCAAGGGCATTGCCGGCAACGTGCCGGGGCTGGTGTTCCGCCTGGAGCGCGACCCGGCCGAGGGCGACCCGGAGTTCCCCTATATCAGCGAGGGCAGCGAGGCATTGGTCGGCTATACCCCGGCGGCGATCCAGCACCCGCAGATGGGGCTGCGCAACCTGGTCCACCCCCAGGACCGCGCCGACTATCACCGGGTCCAGGACCTGGCCCTGGCCAGCGACCAGGACTGGTCGTGGCAGGGCCGTATCCTCACCCGCCAGGGCGAACAGCGCTGGGCTGACATCAAGGCGACTACGCGGCGCCTGGCCGATGGGCGCATGGTGTGGGATGGTGTGGTCTGGGACATCACCCAGGGCAAGCAGGCCGAGCTGGCCCTGGCCGCCTCCCAGGAGCAGTTGCGTGAGTTGTCGGCGCACCTGGAGAGCGTGCGCGAGGAGGAAAAGGCCCGCATCGCCCGCGAGGTGCATGACGAACTGGGGCAGATGCTCACGGTGCTCAAGCTCGAGGTGTCGATGTGCGAGCTGGCCTATGCCGAGCTGGACGCCGGGCTGCATGAGCGCCTGGCCAGCATGAAGCGCCTGATCGCCCAACTGTTCCAGCTGGTGCGTGACGTGGCCAGCGCGTTGCGCCCGCCGATTCTGGATGCCGGGATCGCCTCGGCCATCGAGTGGCAGGCACGGCGTTTCGAGGCCCGCACGCAGATCCCCTGCCTGGTCGAGGTCCCGGAGCAACTGCCGCCCTTGAGCGATGCCAAGGCCATCGGCCTGTTCCGCATCCTCCAGGAGGCGCTGACCAACGTCATGCGCCATGCCCGGGCGCACACCGTGCAGATCGCCCTGGTCGAGGAAGGCGGGCAGTTGCGCATGACGGTCATCGACGATGGCGTGGGGTTCGCCGTCGATGCGGCCCGGCCGACTTCGTTCGGCCTGGTGGGGGTGCGTGAGCGCGTGCTGATGCTGGGCGGCGACATGACCCTGGAGAGCGAGCCCGGCGAAGGCAGCAGCCTGAGCGTGGCGATTCCTTTGGCGTAGGAGAGAACGATCGTGATTCGAGTGCTGGTGGCGGAAGACCACACCATCGTCCGTGAGGGCATCAAGCAGTTGATTGGCCTGGCCAAGGACATGCAGGTCGCCGGCGAGGCGGGCAACGGCGAGCAGTTACTGGAGACCCTGCGCCATACCCCTTGTGAGGTGGTGCTGCTGGATATCTCCATGCCAGGGGTGAATGGCCTGGAGGCCATCCCGCGGATCCTGGCATTGAGCAACCCGCCGGCGATCCTGATGCTGTCGATGCATGATGAAGCGCAGATGGCTGCGCGGGCGCTGAAGGCCGGGGCGGCGGGCTACGCCACCAAGGACAGCGACCCGGCGCTGCTGCTCACCGCGATTCGCCGGGTTGCCGGCGGCGGGCGCTATATTGACCCGAGCCTGGCCGACCGCATGGTCTTCGAGGTGGGGTTGACCGAAACCCGGCCGTTGCACACGCTGCTGTCCGAGCGCGAGTTCTCGGTGTTCGAGCGCCTGGCCCAGGGCGCCAACGTCAATGACATCGCCCAGCAGCTGGCGCTGTCGAACAAGACCATCAGCACCCATAAGGCGCGCTTGATGCAGAAGCTCAAGGTCAACTCGCTGGCGGAGCTGGTGAAGTACGCGATGGAGCACAAGCTGGTCTGATTGCGACATGCCCGGTTTTTTGTAGGAGCAGCCCCTGGGCTTCAGCTTATATTGCCGGGGCTGCTCTGCAGCCCTTTCGCGGCGCAAGGCCGCTCCTACAAGGGAATGTGTCTGTCCTGAAAGCGCCATCCTTGTAGGGCAATCCCTACAGCAAGTCTTCCATGCGGATGATGGCAATCTCTCAGTCCCCCCGATTTTCGGGCGCTTGCGCCTCTTCTACGCTGTGCCCACGCAGTCATTCCAACAAGAAGGTGCAGGGCATGAGCGAGGCGAATTCGAACGAGACGCTGGTCAGCTTCCGAGGTGTGCAGAAGAGCTACGACGGCGAATCGCTGATCGTCAAGGACCTCAACCTGGACATCCGCAAGGGCGAGTTCCTGACCCTGCTCGGCCCGTCCGGCTCGGGCAAGACCACCAGCCTGATGATGCTGGCCGGCTTCGAGACGCCCACCGCCGGTGAAATCCAGCTGGCCGGACGCTCGATCAACAATGTGCCGCCGCACAAGCGTGACATCGGCATGGTGTTCCAGAACTACGCGCTGTTCCCGCATATGACCGTGGCCGAGAACCTGGCCTTCCCGCTGACCGTGCGCAACCTGAGCAAGACCGACATCAGCGAGCGGGTCAAGCGCGTGCTCGGCATGGTCCAGCTCGACGCCTTCGCCAAGCGCTACCCCGGACAGCTGTCCGGCGGTCAGCAGCAGCGCGTGGCCTTGGCCCGTGCCCTGGTGTTCGAGCCGCAGCTGGTGCTGATGGACGAACCGCTCGGCGCCCTGGACAAGCAACTGCGCGAACACATGCAGATGGAGATCAAGCATATCCACCAGCGCCTGGGCGTGACCGTGGTCTACGTGACCCACGACCAGGGCGAGGCGCTGACCATGTCCGACCGGGTGGCGGTGTTCCACCAGGGCGAGATCCAGCAGATCGCCGACCCGCGCACCCTCTACGAAGAGCCGCGCAACACCTTCGTCGCCAACTTCATCGGCGAGAACAACCGCCTCAACGGCACCCTGCTGGCCAGTGACGGCAAGCGCTGCCAGGTGCAACTGGCCCGTGGCGAGCGGGTCGAGGCGCTGGCGGTGAACGTCGGCCAGGCCGGCGAGCCGGTGACCCTGTCGATCCGCCCGGAGCGCGTGCGCCTGAACGGCCACAGCGAAAGCTGCGTGAACCGCTTCTCCGGCCGCGTGGCCGAGTTCATCTACCTGGGCGACCACGTGCGGGTGCGCCTGGAGGTGTGCGGCAAGGCCGATTTCTTCGTCAAGCAGCCGATCGCCGAGCTCGACCCGGCCCTGGCCGTGGGCGATGTGGTGCCGCTGGGCTGGGAGGTGGAACACGCCCGCGCGCTCGATCCGATTGCCGAAGCCCATTGATGGTTTGCTTCACCAACCCTGAACTGTGGAGAGAATAATAATGCGCAAGCAGTTGAAACTGACCGCCCTGGCCCTTGGCCTGTTCGCCGCCGGGCAGGCCCTGGCGGCCGACCTGACCGTGATCTCCTTTGGCGGCGCCAACAAGGCGGCCCAGACCAAGGCGTTCTACGAGCCATGGGAGAAGGCTGGCAAGGGCAAGATCGTCGCCGGTGAGTACAACGGCGAGATGGCCAAGGTGAAGGCCATGGTCGACACCAAGAGCGTGTCCTGGAACCTTGTGGAAGTCGAGTCGCCGGAGCTGGCCCGTGGATGCGACGAAGGCATGTTCGAGGAACTCGACCCGGCCCTGTTCGGTGATGAGGCTGACTACGTACCGGGCGCCATCCAGCCATGCGGCGTCGGTTTCTTCGTGTGGTCCACGGTGATGGCCTACAACGCCGACAAGCTCAAGACCGCCCCGACCAGTTGGGCCGACTTCTGGGACACCAAGAAATTCCCGGGCAAGCGCGGCCTGCGCAAGGGCGCCAAGTACACCCTCGAATTCGCCCTGATGGCCGACGGCGTCGCGCCAAAAGAAGTGTACAAGGTGCTCGGCACCAAGGAAGGTCAGGACCGCGCCTTCAAGAAACTCGATCAGCTCAAGCCAAGCATCCAGTGGTGGGAAGCTGGTGCCCAGCCACCGCAGTACCTGGCCTCGGGTGACGTGGTCATGAGCTCGGCCTACAACGGCCGGATCGCCGCGGTGCAGAAAGAAAGCAACCTGAAGGTGGTGTGGAACGGCGGCATCTACGACTTCGACGCCTGGGCCATCCCGAAAGGCGCCAAGGATGTGGAAGAAGCGAAGAAATTCATCGCCTACACCGTCCAGCCCGAACAGCAGAAGACCTACTCCGAGAACATCGCCTACGGCCCGGCCAATTCCAAGGCCGTCCCGCTGCTGGCCGATGCGGTGAAGAAGGACATGCCGACCACGCCTGAGAACATCGCCAACCAGGTGCAGATCGACGTGGCCTTCTGGGCCGACAACAGCGAACAGCTGGAGCAACGCTTCAACGCCTGGGCGGCGAAGAAGTAGGGACACAATCCCTGATGTCTGTAGGAGCGGCCTCGTGCCGCGAAAGGGCTGCAAAGCAGCCCCCAGCATCTTGTGCATCACGGCTGAGATCCAGGGGCCGCTTCGCGGCCCTTTCGCGGCACGAGGCCGCTCCTACAGTTAGCGCGTCAAGCCTGAGGTCACCGCTGTCATTGTAAAGCGGCCTCGATGTTTCCCTGATTTCCCGGAGTTCGCCATGGCCATTGCAGTGCCCCTCAACGAAGGCGCGGGTAAAAGCCTCAAGCAGCGCCTCAAGCATGCCGAGCGGGTCAACCGCTGGAAGGCCCAGGCGTTGATCGCGCCGCTGGCGCTGTTCCTCCTGCTGGTGTTCCTGGTGCCGATCGCGGCGCTGCTGTACAAGAGCGTCGGCAACCCCGAGGTGGTCGCCGGCCTGCCGCGCACCGTCGAGGCGGTGGCGCAGTGGGACGGCAAGAGCCTGCCCGGCGAGGAGGTCTACAAGGCCCTGGGCCAGGATCTGGCCGAGTCGCGCAAGAACCAGACCCTGGGCGACCTCTCCAAGCGCCTGAACATGGAGCTGGCCGGCTACCGCAGCCTGCTGGCCAAGACCGCGCGTGCGCTGCCGTTCAAGGCCGAGCCCGCGTCCTATAAAGATGCCCTGCAAGCGCTGGATGAGCGTTGGGGTGACCCGGCCTACTGGCAGGCGATCCGCCGCAACACCAGCACGGTCACCTCTTTCTACCTGCTGGCCTCCGTCGATCACCGCATCGACGACCTCGGTGAACTGGCCAAGGCCACGCCGGACCAGGCCATCTACCTGGATATCTTTGCCCGCACCCTGTGGATGGGCGTGGTGATCACCGCCATCTGCCTGGTGCTGGCCTACCCGCTGGCGTACCTGCTGGCCAACTTGCCGACCCGGCAGAGCAACCTGCTGATGATCCTGGTGCTGCTGCCGTTCTGGACCTCGATCCTGGTGCGGGTGGCGGCGTGGATCGTGCTGTTGCAGTCGGGCGGGCTGATCAACAGCGCGCTGATGGCCATCGGCATCATCGACCAACCGCTGGAGCTGGTGTTCAACCGCACCGGCGTGTACATCTCGATGGTGCACATCCTGCTGCCGTTCATGATCCTGCCGCTGTACAGCGTGATGAAGGGTATTTCGCCCAGTTACATGCGCGCGGCGATTTCCCTGGGTTGCCATCCGTTCGCCAGTTTCTGGCGGGTGTACTTCCCACAGACCTATGCCGGTGTCGGCGCCGGTTGCCTGCTGGTGTTCATCCTGGCCATCGGCTACTACATCACCCCGGCGCTGCTGGGCAGCCCGAACGACCAGATGGTCAGCTACTTCGTCGCCTTCTACACCAACACCAGCATCAACTGGGGCATGGCCACCGCCCTGGGCGGGCTGTTGCTGCTGGCGACCGTGCTGCTGTACCTGATCTATAGCTGGCTGGTCGGCGCCAGCCGCCTGCGCCTGAGCTGAGGAGCGTTGTCATGCTGAGCCCCTACATGTCGCCCGTGGAACGGGTGTGGTTCTACAGCCTGCGCATCCTGTGCGGCCTGATCCTGCTGTTCCTGGTATTGCCGGTGCTGGTGATCATCCCGCTGTCGTTCAACAGCGGGAGCTTCCTGGTGTACCCGCTGCAAGGTTTCTCGCTGCACTGGTACCAGGATTTCTTCGCCTCCGCCGAATGGATGCGCGCCCTGAAGAACAGCATCATCGTCGCCCCGGCGGCCACGGTGCTGGCCATGGTGTTCGGCACCCTGGCGGCCATCGGCCTGACCCGCGGCGACTTTCCCGGCAAGTCGCTGGTGATGGCGCTGGTGATCTCGCCGATGGTGGTGCCGGTGGTGATCATCGGCGTGGCCAGCTACCTGTTCTTCGCCCCGTTGGGCATGGGCAACAGCTTCACCTCGTTGATCCTGGTGCACGCGGTGCTGGGTGTGCCGTTCGTGATCATCACCGTGTCGGCCACGCTGCAGGGCTTCAACTACAACCTGGTGCGCGCGGCGGCCAGCCTCGGGGCCTCGCCATTGCTGGCCTTCCGTCGGGTGACCTTGCCGCTGATCGCCCCCGGGGTGATCTCCGGCGCGCTGTTCGCCTTCGCCACGTCGTTCGATGAGGTGGTGGTGACCCTGTTCCTCGCCGGGCCCGAGCAGGCGACCCTGCCACGGCAGATGTTCAGCGGCATTCGCGAGAACCTGAGCCCGACCATCGCGGCGGCGGCCACCTTGCTGATCGCCTTTTCGGTGATCCTGCTGCTGACCCTGGAGTGGCTGCGTGGGCGCAGCGAGAAGCTGAGGACCCAGCAGCCGGCCTGACTGCCGGGAGGGCTTTGCCCTCCTTTCGCGGCGCAAGGCCGCTCCTACAAGGGGTCGCGGTCTCCTGTAGGAGCGGCCTTGTGCCGCGAAAGGGGGGCCAATTGATACCAATCAGCCCTCATCCGCTTCCCTGAGTTACAATGCGCGCCACCGTGATTCTGCCCAACAGGTGCGCCATGCAGCCCTACGCTATTGCCCCCTCCATTCTGTCCGCCGATTTCGCCCGCCTGGGCGAGGACGTCGACAAGGTCCTGGCCGCCGGGGCCGACATCGTCCACTTCGATGTCATGGACAACCACTACGTGCCCAACCTGACCATCGGCCCGATGGTCTGCAGCGCCCTGCGCAAGTACGGCGTGACCGCGCCGATCGACGTGCACCTGATGGTCAGCCCGGTCGACCGCATCATCGGCGACTTCATCGAGGCCGGCGCCACCTACATCACCTTCCACCCGGAAGCCTCCCAGCACATCGACCGCTCGCTGCAACTGATCCGCGATGGCGGCTGCAAGGCCGGCCTGGTGTTCAACCCGGCCACCGGCCTGGATGCGCTGAAGTACGTGATGGACAAGGTCGACATGGTCCTGCTGATGAGCGTCAACCCAGGCTTCGGCGGGCAGAAGTTCATCCCCGGCACCCTCGACAAGCTGCGCGAAGCCCGCGCGCTGATCGACGCCAGTGGCCGTGACATCCGCCTGGAGATTGACGGCGGCGTCAACGTAGGCAATATCCGCGAGATCACCGCCGCCGGCGCTGACACCTTCGTGGCCGGCTCGGCGATCTTCAACGCCCCGGACTACAAGGAAGTCATCGACAAGATGCGTGCCGAAATGGCGCTGGCACGCGCATGAGCGGTTTCGAGCAGCTGTTCCCGGGGACACTGCCCAGGCTGGTGATGTTCGATCTGGATGGCACCCTGATCGATTCGGTACCCGACCTGGCCGCAGCTGTCGACCGCACGCTGCTCGAACTCGGGCGACCGCCCGCAGGCCTGGAGGCCGTGCGCCACTGGGTCGGCAACGGCGCCCAGGTGCTGGTGCGCCGGGCCCTGGCCGGCGATATCGATCACACCGCGGTGGACGACGAGCTGGCCGAACGCGCGCTGGCGCTGTTCATGGAAGCCTATGCCGACAACCATGAACTCACCGTGGTCTACCCCGGTGTACGCGATACCCTGCGCTGGCTGCGCAAGCAGGGCGTGGAGATGGCGCTGATCACCAACAAGCCCGAACGCTTCGTCGCCCCCTTGCTCGACCAGATGAAGATCGGCCGCTATTTCCGCTGGATCATCGGCGGTGACACCCTGCCACAGAAGAAACCCGACCCGGCGGCGCTGTTGTTCGTCATGAAAATGGCCGGCGTCAGTGCCGAACAATCGCTGTTCGTCGGCGATTCGCGCAGCGACGTGCTGGCCGCCAAGGCCGCCGGCGTCAAGTGCGTTGGCCTGAGCTACGGCTACAACCATGGCCGGCCGATCGGCGACGAGTCACCCAGCCTGGTCATCGACGACCTGCGCCTACTGTTGCCCGGTTGCTTAGTCACCGACACTGGGATAACGTTGGCGGACCTTCAAGCCCCGCAAAGCAGAGACAACAACGTGGTGGTTACCGGCAAATTCTGGATGAAAGTCATCAAGGCCCTGGCCCGCTGGCGCTGGCGCGCCTGACTCCTGCCCACCGGCGCCTGCCGGTATATCCATTTGCCCGCCCCCATTGCTGCTTGCCCCGAGGCTACACATGACCCGCGAAGAATTCCTGCGCCTGGCCGCTGCCGGCTACAACCGTATTCCCCTGGCCTGCGAAACCCTGGCCGACTTCGACACGCCGCTGTCGATCTACCTGAAGCTGGCCGACCAGCCCAACTCCTACCTGCTCGAGTCCGTGCAGGGCGGCGAAAAATGGGGCCGCTATTCGATGATCGGCCTGCCGTCGCGCACCGTGCTGCGTGTGCACGGCTACCACGTCAGCATCCTGCAGGATGGCGTCGAGGTGGAAAGCCACGACGTCGAGGATCCGCTGGCCTTCGTCGAGACGTTCAAGGACCGCTACAAGGTCGCCGACATTCCCGGCTTGCCGCGTTTCAACGGCGGCCTGGTGGGCTATTTCGGCTATGACTGCGTGCGTTACGTGGAAAAACGCCTGGGCGCCAGCCCCAATCCGGATCCGCTTGGGGTGCCGGATATCCTGCTGATGGTCTCCGATGCCGTGGTGGTGTTCGACAACCTGGCGGGCAAGATGCACGCCATCGTGCTGGTCGACCCGGCCGAGGCGCAGGCCTTCGAGCAAGGCCAGGCTCGCCTGCAGGGGCTTCTGGACACCCTGCGCCAGCCGATCACTCCGCGTCGTGGCCTGGACCTGAGCGGGCCGATGGCCGCCGAGCCGGCATTCCGCTCCAGCTACACACAAGCCGACTACGAAAACGCCGTGGGCCGCATCAAGGAATACATCCTGGCCGGTGACTGCATGCAGGTGGTGCCGTCCCAGCGCATGTCCATCGACTTCAAGGCCGCGCCCATCGACCTGTACCGGGCGCTGCGCTGCTTCAACCCGACGCCGTACATGTACTTCTTCAATTTCGGCGACTTCCATGTGGTCGGCAGTTCGCCGGAAGTGCTGGTGCGGGTCGAGGACAACCTGGTCACCGTGCGCCCGATCGCCGGCACCCGCCCACGCGGAACCACCGAAGAAGCCGACCGGGCGCTGGAAGACGACCTGCTGTCGGACGACAAGGAAATCGCCGAGCACCTGATGCTCATCGACCTGGGCCGCAATGACGTGGGCCGGGTGTCGGCCACCGGCAGCGTGCGCCTGACCGAGAAAATGGTGATCGAGCGGTACTCGAACGTCATGCATATCGTGTCCAACGTCACCGGCCAACTGCGTGACGGGCTGACGGCCATGGACGCGCTGCGGGCGATCCTGCCGGCCGGCACCCTCTCCGGTGCGCCGAAGATCCGTGCCATGGAGATCATCGACGAGCTGGAGCCGGTCAAGCGCGGCGTCTACGGTGGCGCGGTGGGCTACTTTGCCTGGAACGGCAACATGGACACCGCCATCGCCATCCGCACCGCGGTGATCAAGGACGGCGAACTGCATGTGCAGGCCGGTGGCGGCATCGTCGCCGACTCGGTGCCGGCGCTGGAGTGGGAAGAGACCATCAACAAGCGCCGGGCGATGTTCCGTGCGGTGGCGCTGGCCGAGCAGACCTCCGTCAAGTAGATCGATTGGGGCTGCTTTGCAGCCCATTCGCGGCTAAAGCCGCTCCCACAGATTGGCGTAGTACCTGTAGGAGCGGCTTTAGCCGCGAATGGGCCGCAGAGCGGCCCCAAAGAGCTAGAAGTCGACGCTGACCCCCAGGCTCACCCCTTGCTGGGTCAACTCATCACTCTTGCGCCAGTTATAGTTCCCCCGCAGGTTCACCCCCGGCACCAGTTCATGGCTCAGCCCCAGGCTGGCGCGGGTCAGATTGCTGTGCGGCGTATACCCGGTCAGGGTGAAGTCGTTCGCCGGCAGGCTGGTCAGGTGCAGGCGCAGGTCCTGCTGATCGTCCTCGAACTCGTGCTCGCGGGCCACCTCGGCAAACAGCCTGGTCGTCGGCAGGAGCTGCACGCTCCCCAGCAGGCCGGCCCCCAGCCGGCGCGATGTGCGCTCCTGATCGTCGAAGCCGAGCGCCGTGGAGCGGCCGCTTTTCTCGTCATACCCATCGACCTTGACCCGCGCATAGTCGGCGCTGATGAACGGTGCCAGTTGCCAGCGGCTGCTCTCGGCCGCCAGGTTGTAGCCCACCCGGCCGGTGACGGCCCAGGCTTCGCCATTGGAATCGCCTTTCTCGCTGCGGTCATTCACCCCCAAGGCGAAGGTGCGTTTGAGGTCGCGATAGTCCAGGTGCCCGGCGGTCAGCGCCGCGTCGGCCCACCAGCGATCCTGGCGGAACTGGGCGAAGGCACTGGCAAGGTAGCTGTCGAGCTTGTAGTCGGAATCCTGTTGGCCCACCTCAAGCTTTTGTCGATACACGCCCGCTGCCAGCCCTACGCGCCAGGCGTCATCCAGCCGATAGCTGCCGCCGAGGGTCAGGTTGTAGCCGCGCCCGTCGCCGCTGGCGGCGCTGCGCTGGCTGCCGAAGTCCAGGTCCTGGCCGCCGGTGGCGACGAACGCCTGCCATTGACCGACCGCCTGCCAGGGCGTCTGCCACTGGTTGCGCAGTTCATCCTGGTGGGCGCGGATACTGGCGTGGGCGATTTCCGGCAGCAGGGTCAGTTCCCAGGGCGCGGCGAGGATCGAATAGGCGTAGTCGGCAATCAGTTGCTGACCGGCGATGGTCGGGTGCACCGAGTCGTTGAACAGCAGCCGGGTCGGGTCCGGCGTCGTGCCGTTCGCCCCGTAGACCGGGTTGCCCACGCAGCCGTCGCCGCTGTAGCAGGTGCCGACCAGGTTCTGGTCGGCGGCCAGGCCGAACTGGGCGGGGCTGGCCAGGGCCTCGCGTAGCAGTACTGGGACATTGAGCGGGATGATCTCGGCGTCGATCTGCCCGAGCCGGTTGACCAGCGACTGGTTGAACACGCCGGACAGTTGCGACAGCGGCCCTTGCTGGGGCGTGCCGCTGAAGTTCGGTGTCTGCCCCAGGTCCGGCAGCAGCCAGACCATGATGTAGCGCGCGCCGCCCTGTTGCAGCGCCTGCGCACTGGCCGCCAGGCGGGCACCGGCGGCGGCCGCGTCGGCGGGGCTGTTGACCAGGCCCTGGAGGAAGTCGTTGCCGCCACCGGTCAGGTAGTACAGGGCATTGGGATCGGCCCGCAGGCCGTTGGCCAGGTAACCGTCACGCTCGCGCAGAACCGTGCCGGCGCCGGGTCGACCGGGTGGGATGACGGCTTGCGAGGTGTCGGTGATCGAGTCGAGGATCTGCTGCGTGGTGTAGCCGCCCACGGCCCAATTGTTGCCGTCCGGGGTGCCTTGCAGCTGGTTGGTCAGCGACGTCGAGGGCCCCAGGCTTGTGCCGGAAAAGCCCAGCCTGCCACCCAGGATCATCGGCGACACCGGCGCGTAGTTGCCATTGGCATCGCGGTTGGTGAAGCGCATGCCTGGCGTGCCGCCGGTCAGGTCGGGGAACTGCCCGGCGTCGCTGAGGCTGTCACCGAAGACGATGAGTGATGCGTAGGGGGAGGGCGCGGCCATGATGGCCTGGCTGCAGGCGAGGGCGAGCATGCCGAGGGTGACGTGCAGGAATGGGGTCTTGCGCATGCATGAATATCCTTTTCGTTGTTTTTATTAAGGCAAGCCGCATGAACATAGCAAATCGCCGGTCTTTGCCCAGCATGGCAATGTTTTTCCAGTGTTTAGGGGCATATTGCACCCGCCGCCCCGGTAGGTTACTGTCCCGGAACGTATGAACGAGACCTACCCTGTGTTGATCGTCAGCAAACTCTTGATGCGCGTTATCAAGGCCGTCGCCCGTTGGCGTTGGCGCGCCTGACTTTTTCTCCTGCCGGTTCGCCCGGCCCGTCCCCGTTTGCCTTCCCCACTTGTTCCGTCAACCGCCCCGTGCGGGATCGGCCGCATTCATGAGCGGCAGCGGAAGGCTCGAATCAAAAGTCAGTATTCAAGAGGTTCGTTGCAGATGTTACTGATGATCGACAACTACGACTCCTTCACCTACAACGTCGTGCAGTACCTTGGCGAGCTGGGTGCCGAGGTCAAGGTCATTCGCAATGACGAAATGACCATCGCCCAGATCGAAGCCCTGAACCCCGAGCGCATCGTCGTCTCCCCGGGCCCGTGCACGCCGAGCGAAGCCGGGGTCTCCATCGAGGCCATCCTGCACTTCGCCGGCAAGCTGCCGATCCTGGGCGTCTGCCTGGGCCACCAGTCCATCGGCCAGGCCTTCGGCGGCGACGTGGTGCGCGCCCGCCAGGTGATGCACGGCAAGACCAGCCCGGTGCTGCACCGTGACCTGGGCGTGTTCGCCGGCCTGAACAACCCGCTCACCGTGACCCGCTACCACTCGCTGGTGGTCAAGCGCGAAACCCTGCCCGACTGCCTGGAGGTGACCGCCTGGACCGCCCACGCAGACGGCTCCGTCGACGAAATCATGGGCCTGCGTCATAAAACCCTGAACGTCGAAGGGGTACAGTTCCACCCCGAATCCATCCTCACCGAGCAGGGCCACGAGCTGTTCGCCAATTTCCTCAAGCAGACCGGCGGACGCCGTTAAGGACCGATCATGGATATCAAGACCGCTTTGACCCGTATCGTCGGCCACCTGGATTTGTCCACCGAGGAAATGCGCGACGTCATGCGCCAGATCATGACCGGCCAGTGCAGCGAGGCGCAGATCGGCGCCTTCCTCATGGGCATGCGCATGAAGAGCGAAAGCATCGACGAGATCGTCGGCGCGGTGTCGGTGATGCGTGAGCTGGCCGACAAGGTCGAGCTGAAGACCCTCGACGGCGTGGTCGACATCGTCGGCACAGGCGGTGATGGCGCCAACATCTTCAACGTGTCGACTGCTTCGGCCTTTGTGCTGGCTGCAGCTGGTTGCACCGTGGCCAAGCATGGCAACCGTGCGGTTTCCGGCAAGAGCGGCAGCGCCGATCTGCTGGAAGCCGCCGGTATCTACCTGAACCTGACCCCGGTCCAGGTCGCCCGCTGCATCGATAGCCTCGGCATCGGTTTCATGTTCGCCCAGACCCATCACAGTGCCATGAAGCACGCCGCCGGCCCGCGTCGCGACCTGGGCCTGCGCACCCTGTTCAACATGCTCGGCCCGCTTACGAATCCGGCCGGTGTGAAACACCAGGTGGTCGGGGTCTTCACCCAGGCCCTGTGCCGCCCGTTGGCCGAGGTGCTACAGCGCCTGGGCAGCAAGCATGTGCTGGTGGTGCACTCGAAGGACGGTCTGGACGAGTTCAGCCTGGCCGCGCCGACCTTCGTCGCCGAACTGAAGAATGACCAGATCACCGAGTACTGGGTCGAGCCGGAAGACCTCGGCATGAAGAGCCAGAGCCTGCATGGCCTGGCGGTCGAGGGGCCGCAGGCATCGCTGGAGCTGATCCGTGACGCCCTGGGCCGGCGCAAGACCGAGAACGGCCAGAAGGCCGCCGAGATGATCGTGCTCAACGCTGGCGCGGCGCTGTATGCCGCCGACCACGCGATGACCCTGGCCCAGGGTGTCGAGCTGGCCCACGATGTGCTGCACACCGGGCTGGCCTGGGAGAAACTGCAGGAGCTGGGCGCCTTTACCGCGGTATTCAAGGTGGAGAACGAAGCATGAGCGTACCGACGGTGCTGGAAAGGATCATCGCCCGCAAATTCCAGGAAGTGGCCGAGCGCAGCGCGCGGGTCAGCCTGGCTGAACTCGAGCGCCTGGCCAAGGCGGCCGATGCGTCCCGTGGCTTTGCCAGGGCATTGATCGAGCAGGCTGCGCGCAAGCAGCCTGCGGTGATCGCCGAAATCAAGAAGGCCTCGCCAAGCAAGGGCGTGATCCGCGAAAACTTCCTACCGGCGGAGATTGCCGTCAGCTACGAGAAAGGCGGGGCGACCTGCCTGTCGGTGCTGACCGACGTGGACTACTTCCAGGGTGCCGACGTCTACCTGCAGCAGGCGCGCGCCGCCGTTTCGCTGCCGGTGATCCGCAAGGACTTCATGGTCGATCCGTACCAGATCGTCGAAGCCCGTGCGCTGGGCGCCGACTGCGTGCTGCTGATCGTCTCGGCGCTGGACGACGTGAAGATGGCCGAGCTGGCCGCCACCGCCAAGGACGTCGGCCTCGACGTGTTGGTCGAAGTGCATGACGGTGATGAGCTGGAACGTGCGTTGAAGACCCTCGACACCCCGTTGGTCGGGGTCAACAACCGCAACCTGCATACCTTCGAAGTCAGCCTGGAGACTACCCTCGACCTGCTGCCACGCATCCCCCGCGATCGCCTGGCCATCACCGAGAGCGGCATCCTCAACCGTGCCGATGTCGAGCTGATGGAAATCAACGAGGTGTATTCGTTCCTGGTCGGCGAGGCGTTCATGCGCGCCGAGCAGCCAGGGTTGGAGCTGCAGCGGCTGTTCTTCCCCGAACAGGTGAAGAAGACTGTTCAGCAACTGGACTGATTTAAACGAAGCCGGCGTTACGCCGGCTTTTTTGTAGGCCTGCCCCGGCCCTTTCGCGGGTAAACCCGCTCCCACAGGACTTCTGTCGCTCTCAAGGAGTGTGCAGCACCTGTGGGAGCGGGTTTACCCGCGAAGAGGCCATAGAATCCAACATCAATGGTGGATCAATGACCGATCAACCCCTTGCCCTCACCGTCGAACAAGGCCTGCACGCCGAACAGGACCTGCTGGCCGCCGTCTGCCGCGGCGAGCGCGAATCCGGCGTGCTGTTCTGGCGCCCGACCGACCATGCCCTGGTCATGCCCCGGCGCATGAGCCGCCTGGACAACTTCGAGGCCGCCTGCGCCGAGCTGGCCATCGCCGGCTGGCCGGTGCTGCTGCGCGAAACCGGTGGCGAGCCCGTGCCGCAATCCCATGCGACGGTCAACGTGGCACTGGTCTATGTGGCACCGCGCAGCGAGGGTGACCACGGCCGCATTGAGAATGCCTACGAGCGTCTGTGCCTGCCGCTGTGCGATGTCCTGCGCGAATGGGGCGGTGTCGCTTCGGTGGGGGAGATCGACGGCGCCTTCTGCGATGGCCGCTACAACGTCAACCTCAATGGCCGCAAGCTGGTCGGCACGGCCCAGCGCTGGCGCCAGGGGATGGGGGGCAAGCGCCCGGTGGTGTTGGTGCATGGCGCGCTGTTGCTGGACAACGAGCGCGAATCGATGGTCGCGGCGGTCAACCGCTTCAATGAGTGCTGCGAGCTGGACCAGCGCTGCCGCGCCGACAGCCATATCGCCCTGCACGAGGTGGCGCCTACCGCCCCTTGGTTCGAGCGCTTGAGCCAGGCCTATGAGCAAGTGTTGGCGGAGCTGCCACAGGATTAACGGGTGCCGTAGACCACCATGGTCTTGCCCTTGACCTGCACCAGGCTGCGCTCCTCGAGGTCCTTGAGGACGCGGCCGACCATCTCCCGTGAACAACCGACGATACGACCGATCTCCTGGCGGGTGATCTTGATCTGCATGCCGTCGGGGTGGGTCATGGCGTCGGGTTGCTTGCACAGGTCGAGCAGGCAGCGGGCGACCCGTCCGGTGACATCGAAAAACGCCAGATCGCCGACCTTGCGGGTGGTGTTGCGCAGGCGCTGGGCCATCTGGCTGCCCAGGGCATAGAGGATTTCCGGCTCCAGGCGTACCAGCTCACGGAATTTGTCGTAGCCGATCTCGGCCACTTCGCACTCGGTCTTGGCACGCACCCAGGCGCTGCGTTGATGTTCCTGGCCTGCCGGCTCGAACAGCCCCAGCTCACCGAAGAAATCGCCACTGTTGAGGTAGGCGATGATCATCTCGTGGCCGTCGTCGTCCTCGATCAGGATGGTCACCGAGCCCTTGATGATGAACGACAAGGTCTCGGCCCGGTCGCCGGCACAGATGATGTTGCTTTTGGCGGCATAGCGACGGCGTTGGCAGTGGGCCAGCAGCTTGTCGATGTTCTTGATCTTGGGTGGCAGGGCTGAGGAGACCATCACGAAATCCTGTTCGATGCGACGCATTGGCTTTTTATAGGGGCTGCCTGGCAGCATGCGCCAGTCATTTGGCGCCAGCTTATCAGACACTTCAACTTGAATCGGCACAAAAGCGACGCGGCTTGAGCTTTTCCGACAGCCTCGCAAGGTCTAAGCTGACACCCTTTTACGAGATCGGGAGTCCGGATAGATGAAGGCACGCATCCAGTGGGCCGGTGAAGCGATGTTCCTCGGCGAGTCGGGGAGCGGCCATGTCGTGGTCATGGACGGTCCGCCTGAAGCCGGGGGCCGCAACCTGGGCGTGCGCCCGATGGAGATGCTCCTGCTTGGCCTCGGTGGCTGCAGCAGCTTCGACGTGGTCAGCATTCTCAAGAAGTCGCGCCAGGCCGTGGAAAGCTGCGAGGCCTTCCTGGAAGCCGAACGCGCCAATGAGGACCCCAAGGTGTTCACCAAGATCCACCTCAACTTCGTGGTCAAGGGCCGCGGCTTGAAGGAGGCGCAGGTCAAGCGTGCGGTGGAGCTGTCGGCGGAGAAGTACTGCTCGGCCTCGATCATGCTGGATCGCGCTGGCGTCGAGATCACGCACGGTTACGAAATCGTCGAACTTGGTTGATGTGCAGGAGCGCCTGCTCTTCAGGCGCTCTGTCTGCGCAACTGCTCGATACCCAGCAGCAGTGCGAGCCCTGGGATGAGGGCAAGCAACAACCAATGCGTGTTCATGCCCAGCAGCATGACAAGCTCCAGGCCGCTCCAGGTACTGCCGTAGCTTTCGGCAAAGTTCAGGCATTGCAATTGCGCGACCATGATCGCCAGCAGCACATAAGTGTGGATGAGCGTTCGACGATTGCGGATAAAACAGCCGAACAGCAGAAACAGCAATAGCCCGGGTACGGCGAAGAGCAGCAGTTCCAACGCACTGTTGCTGTCGGGCTCGACGAGATCTGGCAGTTCCAGGCTGAATCCGGTTTGCCTGAGACCGGCGGTCATCAGGCAAACAAAGAGATAGGCAACCAGTATCAGCCCAAGGCCTTGCAGCAGGCGGGCGGTGAGCATGCGAACGCTCAACGCCGCAATGCCGGTAGCAGTTGCAAGAGGCTGGCAGGTATTTTTGCCCGCAGGTGCGCACTCAATGTTTCACGTCGCTTCTGATAGAGCACGCCCAGGCCGATGACCGCGAGGCCGATCAGGGTCAGCACTACCGGGAACAGCAGGGAGTCGGCGAAGACCTCGTAGGAAAGGTGGCCCAGGTAAGCCGCCACACCCATTGCGCCGAACACCATGAACACCGGCCTGCGCAACAGCACGGCCAGGCTCATCAACCCCAGGTTGATCAGGCAGTACAGGAACTTGCCCCATTCACTCCCGCTGTCCAATAGCGTCAGCCCGCCCCAGAATGCCGCCAGCCCGGCCAGGTAGCCCCAGAAGGCATAGTCCCGCGCTGTGCGCCCGTCCACCACGAGAAATACCAGCAGCATGCCAAGGCCAAACCACAGCGACACGGTGCGGCGTTGCTCCCAGTCGAAGACATCGCCATGCAACCATTCGGTGAGGTCCATCGACATGAACCACAAAGCCACGGCAATCGGCATGACGATGAAGGGGAAGGGCACCAGGCGCAGCATCAGCAGGCCGGCCAGCACGGTTGCCGCTTCCATGGCCAGCCAACCACCCTGCACATAGGTGTAGTACTGGTGGTAATCGCCCTGGGCATCCTCCAGTGGCCACCAGCCGACCAACCGCTCAACGGCGAACACCGCCAGTGGAACGATACTGACTGCCACCGCTGCCAGTACTCCCGCAGCAACAGGTTGGCCACGGCGTTGCAGTGACAGGGCAAACAAGGTGATCGCGGCAATATAGAGCAGGGCGATCGTCAGTAGCGCTGAGTCGCCGATGCGCATCCAGGCTTCCGTGAGCAGCCAGCCCATGGCGCCCATGATCAGCAGGGCTCCGAAGTAGAACGCAACGTGAGCCAGCTGGAAGCTGCCGGAGGCCTGCGGTTGCTGGCGCAGGAAGTCCACCAGTGCACGGTCCTGGCCGGGCTGCAGCACCCCGGCGCTCACGGCGCGTGCCAGGTCCCTGGCGTCGAAGCGTGCCATGGCGAGTGCCTCAGATCCGGTAGGTGCTCTTGGTCATGACCTTGGCCAGCAGGCTCATGCCAAAGCGCACGGGGGCCGGAAAACGGTACCCGCCGGCTTCCAGCGCGGATTCGGCGTGGTGCTCCTCGTCGACACGCATCTGCTCGAGGATGGCGCGGGACTTGCCGTCGTGCTCGGGGATCTGCTCCAGGTGTTCGTCCAGGTGCTTGCACACCTGATGCTCGGTGGCGGCGACGAAGCCCAGGCTGACCTTGTCGCTGACCAGCCCGGCGAGGGCGCCGATGCCGAACGACAGGCCGTAGAACACCGGGTTGAGCACGCTGGGGTGGCTGTTGAGCTGGCGAATGCGCTGCTCGCACCAGGCCAGGTGGTCGATTTCTTCTTCCGCCGCATGCTCCATGGCCTTGCGCACCTGGGGCAGCTTGGCGGTCAGGGCCTGGCCCTGGTACAGCGCCTGGGCGCAGACTTCGCCGGTGTGGTTGATGCGCATCAGGCCGGCGATATGGCGGGTCTGCTGCTCGTCGAGTTCGGCGTCCGGCTGGATGATTGCCGGGGATGGGCGGGCGGGTTGGCCGCTGAAGGGCAGCAAGGTGCGCATGGCGGTATCGGCCTGCAGCAACAAGCGGTCGAGCGGCGAGTAGTGACGTTCGGTAGCCATCGGGCACCTCCGCTGAAGTGATGCCCGACAGTCTACCTCAATACCCCTGGGCAGGCTTGCCTTGGATCAGCCCGGCGGCCAGTGCATCTGGCGCTGGCCAAGCACGTGCATGTGGATGTGGTAGACGGTCTGGCCGCCCTGCTCGTTGCAGTTCATCACCACGCGGAAGCCCTCTTCGCAGCCGAGTTCCCGGGCCAGGCGCTGGGCGGTGAACAGGATGTGGCCCGCCAGGCCTTTGTCCTCTTCGGTCAGGTCATTGAGGGTGCGGATGTGTTTCTTCGGGATGACCAGGAAATGGACCGGGGCCTGGGGGGCGATATCGTGGAAGGCCAGGACCTGGTCGTCTTCGTAGATGATCTTCGCCGGGATCTCCCGGTTGATGATTCTGAGGAATAAATCGTCCACAGCACGTGCTCCATGGTGAGTGTCGGGGCTGAGTGTACTGAGCCCGCCGCCGCTCGCCCAGTGGCTATTCCATGCCGATCGGGCAATAGCGGCGATGGATCATCCCGGCCAGCTTGCGTGTCAGCCAGCGCGGCAGCAGGCGCGGGGCGAAGGCCAGCCAGCGGTTGCGCCGGCCGGGCAGGATCAGCGCGCGGTTGCGGTCCAGGGCACGGACGGTGTACAGGGCGATTTCCTCGGGGCTCAGGCAGCGGCTGTTGCCGTCGAGCCGGGGGATGCGGCGCCTGGCCGAGCGCACCGGCCCCGGGCACAGCACCGAGACCTTGATCCCGGTCCGTCGCAGTTCCTCGCGCAGGGCCTCGGAGAAACTCAGCACATAGGCCTTGCTCGCCGCGTAGGCAGCCATCCACGGGCCTGGTGCGACGCCGGCCAGCCCCGCGACGTTGAGGATCTGCCCACCGCCCTGGATCGCCATCAGGTTGCCAATGGCGTGGCACAGGCGGCTCAGGGCGAGGATATTGACCTCGAGCAGGTCCTGTTCATCGGCCCACTCATGGGCCAGGAACGGCCCATAGGTACGCTGCCCCGCGCAATTCACCAGCAGGTCGATGCGCCGCTCGCCTTCCTCCAGCTCGAGGACGAAGCCAGACAGGCGTAGAGGCTGGCTGAGGTCGCAGGCACGGAACAGCACTTCCACGCCAAAGCGTTGGGTGAGCTCGATGGCCACCGGCTCCAGCGTCTCGCGCTGGCGCGCCACCAGGATCAGGTTGCGCCCGCGCCGTGCCAGGGCTTCCGCCAGGGCCAGGCCCAGGCCGCTGGAAGCTCCGGTGATCATGGCGTAACGGGTCATGCAAGGCTCCTGGGGCGAAAGGGGCGCCTAGTTTACAGCGTGGCCGAATTGCTACAAGGCGTTGCCGTGCAGCTGCTGGCTACGCTCCAGGGCTGTCCGGTATTCGTTGTGCAAGCGCCCGATCAGTTCGCCGGCCGTGGGCAGGTCATGGATCTCACCGACCCCCTGGCCGGCCGACCAGACGGTCTTCCAGGCCTTGGCCTCTTCATCCAGGGGTTTGAGCTTGCCGGCTTCATGGCCACTCTTCAGTGCCGCCAGGTCGTAGCCGGCCTGCTCCAGGCTCTGGCGCAGGAAACTGGCGGGGATGCCGGACACCGCCGGGGTATGCACGATATCGGCGGCCCCGGCACCCAGGATCATCTGCTTGTAGGCGTCCTGGGCCTGGCTCTCGCGGGTGGCGATGAAGCGGGTGCCCATGTAGCCGAGGTCGGCCCCCAGCAATTGCGCAGCCAGCAGTTCATGGCCATGGTTCAGGCAACCGGCCAGCAGCAGGGTCTTGTCGAAGAACTGGCGGATCTCCGCGACCAGGGCGAACGGGCTCCAGGTCCCGGCATGCCCGCCGGCGCCGGCGGCCACGGCGATCAGCCCGTCGACGCCGGCCTCAGCGGCCTTCTCGGCGTGGCGACGGGTGGTCACGTCATGGAACACCAGGCCACCATAGCCGTGCACCGCATCGACCACCTCCTTCACCGCGCCGAGGCTGGTGATGACGATGGGCACCCGATGCTCGACGCACAGTGTCAGGTCGGCCTGCAGGCGCGGATTGGTCGGGTGCACGATCAGGTTGACCGCATAGGGCGCGGGCGCCTGCAGCTCGGCCAGCCCGGCCTCGATCTCCTCCAGCCAGGCCTTGAACCCTGCGCTGTCACGCTGGTTCAGGGCAGGGAAGCTGCCCACCACGCCATTGGCGCAGCAGGCGAGCACCAGCCGGGGGTTGGAGATCAGGAACATCGGCGCCGCCACCAGGGGCAGGCGCAGGCGTTGTTCGAGCGAGGCGGGCAGGGACATGGCGAAACTCCTGTAGGCGGGTGGATATCGTCAGAACGGTTTGACCACCACGAGAATTACGACGCCCAGCAGCATCAGCACCGGTGCCTCGTTGAACCAGCGGTAGTACACATGGCTGCGGGTGTTGGTGCCGGCGGCGAAGCGTTTGCGCTGGGCGCCGCACATGTGATGGTAGACGGTGAGCAGGGCCACCAGGGTGAGCTTGGCGTGCAGCCAGCCCTGGCTCAGCCAGCCGGGGTTCAGGTACAGCATCCAGCCGCCGAACACATAGGTGGCGATCATCGCCGGGTTCATGATGCCCCGGTACAGCTTGCGCTCCATGGTGGTGAAGCGCTCGAGGCTGATGCTGTCCTGGCTCTGGGCGTGATAGACGAACAGGCGTGGCAGGTAGAACAGGCCGGCGAACCAGCAGACCACGCTGACGATATGCAGCGCCTTGATCCATAGATAGAGCATGGGGAGTTCCTTCAGGTTTTCACGGTCGTCAGATAGTAGAGGCCAAGGGCCCGAAGGGTCATCCCAAGAGTTGTTACAGGCGCCCTTGGCCCCTATTATCGTGCGTTTTCCAGTGGTCTCGTTGATAAGGGGCAAGCGTCATGATCAAGGTCGGTATCGTCGGCGGCACGGGTTACACCGGTGTCGAACTGCTGCGTCTGTTGGCGCAGCACCCACAGGCCGAAGTGGCGGTCATCACTTCGCGCTCCGAAGCGGGCGTGGCGGTTGCCGACATGTACCCGAACCTGCGCGGCCATTACGATGGCCTGGCGTTCAGCGTGCCGGACAGCAAGACCCTGGCGGCCTGCGACGTGGTGTTCTTCGCCACGCCCCACGGCGTTGCCCACGCCCTGGCGGGTGAGCTGCTGGCGGCCGGCACCAAGGTCATCGACCTGTCCGCCGACTTCCGCCTGCAGGACGCCGCCGAATGGGGCAAGTGGTACGGCCAGCCCCATGGTGCGCCCGAGCTGCTCAAGGACGCCGTCTACGGCTTGCCCGAGGTGAACCGCGAGAAGATCCGCCAGGCGCGCCTGATTGCCGTGCCGGGTTGCTACCCGACCGCCACCCAGCTGGGCTTGCTGCCACTGCTGGAAGCCGGCCTGGCCGACCCGTCGCGACTGATCGCCGACTGCAAGTCGGGCGTCAGCGGTGCCGGCCGCGGCGCTGCGGTAGGTTCGCTGTTCTGCGAGGCCGGTGAAAGCATGAAGGCTTACGCGGTCAAGGGCCACCGTCACCTGCCGGAGATCAGCCAGGGCCTGCGCCAGGCGGCGGGCAAGGACATCGGCCTGACTTTCGTGCCGCACCTGACCCCGATGATCCGTGGCATCCATGCCACCCTGTACGCGACGGTCGCCGATACCTCGGTCGACCTGCAGGCGTTGTTCGAGAAACGCTACGCCAACGAACCGTTCGTCGACGTCATGCCGGCCGGCAGCCACCCGGAAACCCGCAGCGTGCGCGGTGCCAACGTCTGCCGCATCGCCGTGCACCGGCCTCAGGGCGGTGACCTGGTGGTGGTGCTGTCGGTGATCGACAACCTGGTCAAGGGCGCGTCGGGCCAGGCGGTGCAGAACCTCAACATCCTGTTCGGTCTCGACGAGCGCATGGGCTTGTCCCACGCCGGGCTGCTGCCGTAAGCCGGCCGTCGTTGCCAAGACCCGCCTCGTGCGGGCCTTTTTCATGGGGGCGACTAAAGCCGCACAATTCTTGACCGATTTTCTCGGACAAGCGGATAATACCCGCCATCGAGTTTTATGGCGGCACTGCGCCGGGAGAATCAACATGAGCGTCGAAACCTTCACCCCCACGGCTTTGGAGTTCACTCCCGGGGCTGCGCACAAGGTGAAAACCCTGGTCAGCGAAGAGGGCAACGAGCGGCTGAAGCTGCGTGTGTTCGTGACCGGCGGCGGCTGCTCGGGCTTCCAGTATGGTTTCACCTTTGATGAAGACGTGGCCGACGACGACACCATCGTCGAGCGCGAAGGTGTTGCGCTGGTCGTCGACCCGATGAGCTACCAGTACCTGGCGGGCGCCGAAGTCGACTACCAGGAAGGCCTGGAAGGTTCGCGCTTCGTGATCAAGAACCCGAACGCCACCACTACCTGCGGTTGCGGTTCGTCGTTCTCGATCTGATCCGCGCCCCGCTGTGAAAACGCCGCGCAATTGCGCGGCGTTTTGCATTCTGGGGGGTCAGGCGGGGTAGATCGCGCCGAGGATGCGCAGGCCGCGGGCGGCGGTCACGCTGGGGCGGTTGGCCGGGATGCCCTCCAGGCAGCAATGGGCCAGCCAGGCGAAGGCCATGGCCTCAACCCAGTCGGGGTCCACGCCATGTGCCGCGGTGCTGGCGACCTTGGCGCTCGGCAGCAGGGCCGCCAGGCGCGCCATCAATGCGCCGTTGCGCGCACCTCCACCACAGACCAGCAAGGCCTCGGTGCCGTCCTGGGCCTGGCGCAGCGAGTCGATGATGCTGCTCGCCGTCAGTTCCAGCAGGGTGGCCTGGACATCTTCGTCACGGTACGCCGGCAGGCGCCCCAGATGCGCGTCCAGCCAGGGCAGGTTGAAGACCTCGCGGCCGGTGCTCTTCGGGCCGTTGCCGGCGAAGAACGGGTCGCTCAGCAAAGCGTTCAGCAGGTCCTGGCGGACGCTGCCGCTGGCCCCCCAGGCGCCATTGGCATCGAAGGCCTGGCCCCGTTTGCGTTCGATCCATGCGTCCAGCAGCACGTTACCCGGGCCGCAGTCGAAGCCGTGTACCGGTTGGTCGCGCTCGATCAGGCTCAGGTTGCTGAAGCCCCCCACGTTGAGGATTGCCAGGCGCTGGCCGAGGTGACCGAACAACGATTCGTGGAATGCCGGTACCAAGGGCGCACCCTGGCCGCCAGCTGCCACGTCGCGGCGGCGAAAATCGCCTACTACGCAAATACCGGTGAGCTCGGCCAGCAGGGCCGGGTTGCCGATCTGCACGGTAAAGCCACGGGCCGGCTCATGGCGAACCGTCTGGCCGTGGCTGCCGATGGCGCGGATGGCGTCGGGCGCCAGGCCCTGGGTGGTCAGCAGGTGATTGATGCCCTGTGCTGCCAGGGTGGCCCAGCGGTTTTCCGCCAGGGCCGCACGGGCGATCTCGTCGGGGCCGCTGGCGCAGAGGCCGAGCAGGTCCTGGCGCAGGTCGACGGGCATGGGGATGTAATGGGTGGCGAGCAGCCGTAGCTGCTCGTGTTGCTCGATCAGGGCGATGTCCAGGCCGTCGAGGCTGGTGCCGGACATCACCCCCAGGTAGAGCGCCATGTCAGCGCTTGTTGGCGGCGAGCAGGGTGGCCTTTTCCTGATCCATGCGGGCGATCAGGGGCTGGCTCTGCTGGTTGAAACGCTGGCGCTCGGCCTTGGCGATCGGGTCGGCCATCGGCACCTTCTGGCTCAGCGGGTCGACGTGCACGCCGTTGACCTGGAACTCGTAGTGCAGGTGCGGGCCGGTCGACAAACCGGTGGTGCCGATATAGCCGATGATCTGCCCCTGCTTGACGCTGGAACCGGTCTTGATGCCCTTGGCGAAGCCCTGCATATGGCCGTAGAGCGTCTTGTACGAATTGCCATGGGCGATGATCACGGTGTTGCCGTAGCCGCCGCGGCGGCCAGCCAGCTCGATGCGACCGTCGCCGGCGGCCTTGATCGGCGTGCCGCGTGGCGCGGCGTAGTCGACGCCCTTGTGCGCACGGATCTTGTTGAGGATCGGGTGCTTGCGCCCGGCCGAGAAGCGCGAGCTGATGCGGGCGAAGTCCACCGGGGTGCGGATGAACGCCTTGCGCAGGCTGTTGCCGTCGGCGGTGTAGTAGTTGGTGTTGCCCTGCTTGTTGGTGTAGCGCACGGCGGTGTAGGTCTTGCCGCGGTTGGTGAAGCGGGCGGAGAGGATGTTGCCGGTGCCGACCACCTTGCCGTCCATCATCTTCTGCTCGTAGACCACGTCGAATTCGTCGCCAGGGCGGATGTCCTGGGCGAAGTCGATGTCGTAGCCGAGGATCCGCGCCATGTCCATGGTCATGCTGTGGGACAGGCCGGCGCGCTGGGCGGAGGCGGACAGCGAGCTCTTGATCACGCCATGGGCGTAGGCGGTACGGACCACCGGCTTGCTGACCTCGCGTTCGAAGGCGAAGCCCTTGTCGGTCCTGTTCAGGCGGATGGTCTCGAGGTTGCTGACCTTGCTGTGCAGGCTGGTCAGCTGGCCGTCCTTGTCCAGTTCGAACTGCAGCACCTGGCCGTGCTTGAGCTGGCTGAACTGCTTGGCCTGCTTGTTGCTCGCCAGGACGTCATGGACGGCGTTGGCCGGCAGGCCGACCTTGTTGAACAGGGTGGAAAGCGTATCGCCGCGGCTGACCACTACTTCACGGTGGCCTGGGGCCTTCTCTTCCGGCTTGGCGGCGGGGGCCGGTGTCGGCTCCGCCTTGGCGGTCTCGGGCTCGGCGCCGTCGATCTGGGCGAATGGCGAGTCGCTGCCCTGTCCTGCCTCTACCAGGGGGGCGCTGCGGGACTCGTCCTTGAGCTGTTCTGCCGGGCTTTCGAGCTCCAGGCTGAGGGTGGTTTTCTTGGCTTCCACTTCGCTGGAAGGGAAGACCAGCAAGGCCAGGCTGAGGAGAGCGGCAATGCCGCTTGCGGCCAACAGATGGCTTTTCGGATAAAGCGGGGGCGCTTTAGGCGTTTCGTTGGTCATAGATAAGGTGACTTTGAAAAGGTGAAATGGAAAAGATGAATGACATGATGAAGATGAAATAACTGTATAAAATATAACCAAATCCATTCGCACGCAAGGGCGCGTAGACGTTGCGGTGCGCCGTTCGGGTCACAATCCTTTGCGAAACTTGTATTTGATGGCCGATCTTGTATGGTTGGCTCCCCTTGAATCCTAGCGTTGCGGGTCTGTCTATGAAGTCGGTTGAAGAGCAGCTGGCGCTTATCAAGCGCGGTGCGGAAGAGGTACTGGTCGAATCGGAACTGGTGGAGAAGCTCAAGCGCGGCCAGCCGCTGCGCATCAAGGCGGGCTTCGATCCAACCGCGCCCGACCTGCATCTGGGGCACACGGTGCTGATCAACAAGCTGCGCCAGTTCCAGGAGCTGGGGCATCAGGTCATCTTCCTGATCGGCGACTTCACCGGCATGATCGGCGACCCGAGCGGCAAGAGCGCCACCCGCCCACCGCTGACCCGCGAGCAGGTGCTGGATAACGCCGAGACCTACAAGCAGCAAGTGTTCAAGATCCTCGACCCGGCGAAGACCGAGGTGGCGTTCAACTCCACCTGGATGGACAAGCTCACGCCTGCCGACTTCATTCGCCTGGCCTCGCAGTACACCGTGGCGCGCATGCTCGAGCGCGACGACTTCGACAAGCGCTACACCACCAACCAGCCGATCGCGATCCATGAGTTCCTCTATCCGCTGGTGCAGGGTTACGACTCCGTCGCCTTGAAGGCCGATGTCGAACTGGGCGGCACCGACCAGAAGTTCAACCTGCTGATGGGGCGCGAGTTGCAGCGCGCCTACGGTCAGGAGGCGCAGAACATCGTCACCATGCCGCTGCTCGAAGGGCTGGATGGCGTGAAGAAGATGTCCAAGTCGTTGGGCAATTATGTCGGTATCCAGGAAGCGCCTGGGGTGATGTACAGCAAGCTTGTGTCGATTCCCGACACCTTGATGTGGCGTTACTTCGAGCTGCTGAGCTTCCGTTCGATGGAAGAGATCGATCAGTTCCGGGCGGATGTCGAGAACGGCGTCAACCCGCGCGACATCAAGATCAAGCTGGCCGAGGAGATCGTGGCTCGCTTCCATGGTGAAGAGGCTGCGGCCAATGCGCACCGTGCCGCGGGCAACCGCATGAAGGAAGGCGAGTTGCCGGAGGATCTGCCGGAGATCGAAGTGGCCGCTGTTGAAGATCTGCCGATCGCTGCTGTGTTGAACCGGGCTGGCCTGGTGAAGAACTCGGCGCAGGCGCGAGATCTGCTCGGCGCCGGTGCGGTCAAGGTGGATGGTGTGGTGGTCGACCGTGACTTCATGTTTGTGGTTGGTGCGACCCATGTGTGCCAGGCGGGCAAGAAGGCGTTTGCCCGGGTCAGCCTCAAGGCGGAGTGATCGCCTGGTGGTGTAGCTATATAGAAGCGGGGAGGCCGGTAGGTCTCCCCGCTTTTGTTTTTGGGGTTGCTTATATAGGTGTCGGGGCTGGAGGGTGCCTGTCTTGGGGTTGGGGTGTGTGCGAGGTGTTTGCCTTGGGGTTGCGTTGTGTTCCAGAGGTGTTCGCCGTGGGATTGTGTTGTGTTCCAGAAGTGTTCACCGAGGGTTCTATGGCGCCTATGAGATCGAGCGCCGCCCGCGCGGCGCATCGCGGGGCAAGCCCGCTCCCACATTTGTTTCGGGCCAATCGCTCCTGGGCCATTACCTGGTCCGCCTTGTTGGTACGACGCGTTTCCAGCGTGGTCACCACTGCCGCTGCGCACGACTTGAGGCATGCACCAAGGCAGGCGCCGATACTTTCACAGGCATAATTGGCCCGAAACAGATGTAGGAGCGGCCTTGTGCCGCGATGCGCCGCGCGGGCGGCGCTCGATCTGATAGGCGCTGCAAGGCTTTCGGCGAGCACCTGGCAGCCCTGACGCGGTCTTTTCCCCCGATATTTCAATTTGATGAAATTAACGGTTGACGCCCTCTCAGATCCCCTTATAATGCGCCCCACTTCCAGCGACATCGGAACGAAAAACTCCTTGAATATCAAAGAGTTGATTGTTGAAGAGGGTGGCGGAGGTGCTTCGATCATCTGATCGGCAGCGGTGAAAAAGGCAGTTGACAGCAGGTTGTAACGCTGTATGATTCGCCTCCCGCTACGAGAGATCGCAGCGAGTCAAGTGTTTGAAGTGAAACGAAAAACTTCAAAATAAACGCTTGACACGAAATGAGGAAAGCGTAGAATGCGCGCCTCGGTTGAGACGAAAAGCTCTTAGCCAAACGCTCTTTAACAAATTGAATC